>DVKS01000183.1 GCA_018715905.1 Candidatus Caccovicinus merdipullorum
TGGGCTGAATATCAATTACACAAGCTTTGCCTCAGCAACCAGCAGATCTACAGCTGCCTGTACAGCCAGATCCTGGCGCATCTGGTTCTTCTCGTTCTCGCCCATATACTCTTTCAGCTTTTCTACTTCCATCTTATAAGCGTCAGCCATCTTCTGCAGTTCTTCGTCCAGTCTCTCATCGGAAATCTGGATATCTTCTGCCTTGGCTACAGCCTCCAGAACCAGTCTGGTCTGAATCCGGCGGATAGCCTGGGGCTTCATCTGCTCCTTCAGATCATTCAGGGTCATGCCGGTATACTTCATATAGTCATCCAGAGAAATGCCCTGGCTCTGCATACGGCGTGCGTAATCCTGAACCATGTTCTCTACCTGGCCGTTTACCATGGGATCCGGAATATCCATGGAAGCATTGGCAACAACAGCCTCCACTACCTTATCTTCATTCTGGGTAGCTGCTTCTTTCTTCTTCTTCTCCTCAAGCTTTGCTCTCAGATCAGCCTTGTACTCATCCAGAGTCTCAAACTCGGAAACTTCGCTGGCAAACTCGTCATTTAACTCCGGAAGCTCTTTCTTCTTGATCTCCTTAACCGTTACCTTGAATACAGCAGGCTTTCCAGCCAGATTGGATGCGTGGTATTCCTCGGGGAAGGTTACATTTACTTCGCACTCTTCGCCGATGTTCTTTCCGATCAGCTGCTCCTCAAAAGTATCGATGAAGGAGTGGGAGCCGATGGTCAGCGGATAATCCTGTGCCTCACCGCCCTCAAAAGGAGCGCCGTCCACAAAGCCCTTGAAATCGATCACGGTGCGGTCGCCGTCCTCTACGGCACGGTCCTCAATGGTAACCAGTCTGGAGTTCTGATCCTGAACCTTAACTAACTCAGCAGCAACATCCTCATCGGTTACTTCCTCAGAAGCCTTCTCTACCTCTACACCCTTATACTGGCCCAGGGTAACTTCCGGCTTTACTGCAACCATGGCAGAATAAACGAAGGGCTGGCCCTTCTCGATCTTCTCTACGGAAATCTCCGGTCTGGATACGATCTCCAGTCCGCTCTCCTTCATGGCATCCGCATAGGTATTGTTAATGGCCTCATCTGCAGCATCCTCATAGAAAACTGCTGCGCCGTACATCTTCTCAATCATATTTAAAGGAGCCTTGCCCTTCCGGAATCCCGGGATGACAAACCGGTTCTTATTCTTCTTATATGCGGTCTGAATGCAGGCATCGAACTGCTCGGCAGAAACCTCCACAGTCAGCTTCGCCATGTTCTTCTCTAACTTTTCTACTTGTAAACTCATTTTATGGGTTCCTCCTTAAATCTATATGTGAACCGCCTTGGCTCTGGGCGCTACACTTCAATTTAATACTATAGCATATCTGTCCGGCAAATACCAGTCCTAAATCACAGAATTTTTGCCTGTTTTCCACGATTTACAGTAATGAAAGCCGTCTTTTTCCGACTCTGCGGGGCCCGTTGAAGGTTTCCTGACTGTGAAAAAAGGAATCCCGTCACGCAGGATTCCTTTTTGTAAAAATTTCCCTCTGAAATATTTACACCTGATCATACTGAATGGCTGCCTTAACCTTCGCCGAAGTCTCCTGACCCACCAGAAGACGGGAAATCTCCAGCCCCAGATCCAGGGCATATCCGAGACCCCTCGCAGTGGTAACCAGCCCGTCGGTAATCACACCCTGACTGGTATACTCTGCCCCCGTCAGCTTATCTTCAAAACCCGGATAGCAGGTGGCTTTCTTTCCTTTCAAAAGTCCCAGACCTCCAAGAACACTGGGCGCTGCACAAATCGCCGCCACCCTGCGCTCCTCCGACACCGCTTTCACCAGTGCTTCTCCCAGTTCCTTATGGGCAGCCAGATGGGCAGTGCCGGGCATCCCGCCCGGCAGGAAAATACAGTCTGCCTCATCTGGCTGGCTCTCTTCCCACAGAAGATCTGCCGTAATGCGGATCCCGTGCGCACCGGTTACCACTGGATTTCCGGTCATGGAAACCAGCTTAACGGTGATCCCGCTGCGGATCATCACATCCACAGCTGCCAGACACTCCACTTCTTCCAGGCCATCTGCCATGCATGCATATACTACTGCTTTCATCTTGTTTCCTCCTGATTTTTTAGTCGCTCTGTTTTCTGCTAAAAACGCTTATTGGGATCCTGATAAAAGGAACCGCCCTGCCAGTTTTCTCCCTGGGCCTGCTGGGTATATACTGCCCCGTCCGCATCCGGCGCATGCGCGCCGTTTCTGGCAATTCCCAGGCGGTCCTCCCGAAGCTTAAGATAAAGTTCTGCCAGAGTCGCCTCGTAATAAGGATTTACAAAGAATCCGCCGATGCAGCAGCACAGCACGCCCAGAAGATACCAGCCGATAAAGGAAAGCTCCAGCACCCAGGTGGCAAATTTATTTCCATCCATCATCTGCTTGCTGAGACGAAAAATCTCTTTGCTGTCCATGGAAGGGTACTCCGCAACCAGGTACGGAACCATATAATACTCATAATGCTTGATAATTCCAGGAATAATAAGCAGCAGAGACCATAAAAACTCATACAGCCCCCGGAGAAACTGCACCTTTACAATATTCATGTAACGGCCTTTCTTGAATCCTCCGAACAGCTCTTCGAACCCGGCATTTCTCTGCTCCAGAGTACTCATGGAAAAATACCGGCACTTGCCCACTGCTACCACATTTGACACAAATATGGAAAATAGGATGACCACTGCAAAAATGACAAACATAACGCAAAGCAGAATTAATAAGAACTCCATGTCATTGCCTGCAATGATGGAATTCGTTTCCGCAGTATTCACTGTAGAGGTTACGCCCGTGGGCACATACCCCTCGCTGGAACCCGCCCCAAGAATGCCTGCTACAAATACCACCAGAAGTCCATACCAGTAGTAGCGCCGGAGTCCCTCTTTTGCCCGGCTTTTTAATTCAGCCCTTGTCCACATTTCCATTCCCTCCTCACTTTTCTTCTGAATGAAGGCTTCTGTAAAGATCCTGCCGCCGGACAGGCGGCAGCAATTTACATCACGAAGTATCCAGCAAGACGCGCCAGTGACGCGTCTTGTCGGATTTTTTCACAGCCGCCTTTAGTATAGCATAAACACTCCAGTCAGAAAAGCAAAGTTATCTAAAAACTTCTTACATTTTTCTTTCATTTGCAGCTTTCTTCTCATTCTCCAGGCGGATTTGTCTTTTTCATTGACATCCGACGCCAGTATGATATGATACGGTCATAACTGCAAACAGTACAATCAAAAAGCGAGGAATCCTTATGGAAATTGAACGCAAATATCTGATTCATGAAATACCAAAAGTCTGTCTTTCCTACCCTTACAGCCAGATTGAACAGGGATATCTCTGTACCGAACCGGTGGTCCGGGTGCGCAGAGACGGCGATGAATACTATCTGACTTACAAAGGAAAGGGCCTTTTAGCCAGAGAAGAATACAATCTTCCTCTAACCCGGGAAGCATATGCGCATCTGATTGCAAAGGCCGACGGCATCATTCTTTCAAAGCGCCGCTACCGCATTCCGTTAACCGATGCTATGAAGGCGGGCTCCCCTGAAACAGTACCGGCAGAAGTTTTGCCTCTTACTGTGGAGCTGGATGTATTTGAAGGCCGATACCAGGGGCTGATCCTGGCAGAAGTGGAATTTCCCACCATGGAACAGGCAGAGTCTTTCACGCCCCCTTCCTGGTTCGGTCCGGACGTGACGCTAAGCGGAGAATACCAGAACAGCCGGTTAAGCCGCGGCTGATTTAAGAAAACGCGCTGCCGAATCCACCATGGAATATATTCGGTTCAGGCGCCGACATCCCTGCAGGCCTTCAGCAGGGAAAGAAGGACCTGGTTTTCTTCTTCTCCCTTTACGCACACTCGGTAATCCCGTCCGTCCAGTCCGTGATAATTTCCGCAGGAACGGATCAGAAGTTCCCTTTTCAGGCATTCTTCATACAGACTCCCTTCCGGAACTTCAGGACGGACATCCCGGAAAAACACGTAGTTGGCCGCCGGCGGGATTACCTGAAATCCCAGATCCGAAAGTCCTTCAAAAAGCTGCTTCCGCCCCCGGCGGATCATGTCCTTTGTTTTTTCCCGGTATTCACTTTCGCCAAGGGCAGCCAGCCCTGCCTCCTGTGCCGTACCAGATACGGACCAGGGCTGGCGCACTTCTTCCATCTTCTTTAAAAGCGCCTGGTTTGCGGTTACACAGTACCCCAGCCGAAGGCCGGCCATACCGTAAAGTTTGGTAAAGGCCTTAAAAATAACCATATGGGGGAAGCGGTCGGTCTCCTGAAGGAGCGAAAAAGCCTCCGGGTGATCCAGAAAATCCACAAAGCATTCATCCAGGGCAAAGCATATCTTCTGTTTTTCTAAAAATTCTGCAAGTTCCTCCAGCTCCTGTTTCGGCACGGCTGTACCGGTGGGATTGTTGGGATTGCAGAAAAAAAGAATCTCCGGCTTTTTCCCCTCTTTTCCCATGGTCCGGATCTTCTCTTCAAGGACCCTTACATCCGGCCGGAAATCACGCTCCCGTTCCAGACAGTATAATTCCTGCCGGCATCCGGCAGCCTCCAGGGCCTTCTCATACTCCGAAAAAGTGGGAGCCAGAAGAAGGGCTTGCTTCGGCCTCATGGCCAGAGCCAGCTGAAAGATCAGATCCGCCGCACCATTTCCGCAGAGGATCCTATCCTCCGGGATTTGATGAAACGCTCCAAGGGCCTTTTTAAGCCGGCGGCACCGGGGATCCGGATACCGGCAGCAGTCCTCGGCCGAGCGCCGCACAGCCTCCTTTACCCCTTCCGGCGTTCCCAGGGGATTTACATTTGCCGAAAAATCCCAGCGGATCCGCCGGCTGTACACATCTCCTCCATGGGCATCCATCAGCGTCCCCCCTCCTTTTCCGGTTTTCCCGCCTGGTAAAGCATGGCATTGACGATGGCCGCCGCCACATTGCTTCCGCCTTTCCTCCCCCGGGCCACAATGCTTGGCACATTCTGCCGCTTTATCAGCTCTTCCTTGGAAGAAACCACATTGACAAATCCCACCGGCGCACCGATGACCAGGGCGGGATGGATCCGCCCTTCATCAATAAGATCACAAAGCGCGTACAATGCCGTAGGAGCATTTCCAATGGCATAGATCACCGGCGGCATACCCGATGCGTCCTTTCCAAAAAGGGAAGCGGATTTTTCCATGCTGACTGCCGCTCTGGTACAGCCTCTCCGGGAAGCTTCTTCCGTCACATCCGGATCTGCCATAAAGCAGAATACCTCGACACCGAGACTTTCTGCTTTCTTTTTATTAATGCCGGCCCTGGCCATATTGGTATCCGTCACAATGACTGCACCTGCTTCCAGGGCCCGGATCCCTGTTTTTACCGCATCCGGTGTAAATACCAGATTTTCGGCATAATCAAAATCCGCTGTGGTATGGATGGCCCTTCGGATCACCGGCCCGTTTTCCGCATCCAGACAAATCCCCATGGCTTCCAGTTCCTCGTTTATAATGGAGAAGCTTCTCTCCTCGATTTTTTCCGGACGAACCGTCTCTCTTTCTTTGTTTCCGCTCATAAACCCTCCTGTTCTCCGCCCTGCGGCCATTCTCCCTGGAGCGGCTGTCAGCAGCCTTCCTCCAGGATCCGGTAAATCTGTTTCATATCAAGACTTTTTCGAAGTTCCCGGGCCAAATAGTCATACTGCCGGGTCCGGTAAGCCTGATAGTCAAAAGACTCTGTGTTTTCCGGAAGGCCCTTCTTTCTGCGCAGTTCATTGACGATCTCTCCGGCGATTCCTTCCTGATCAAAGATCCCGTGAACATAGCTTCCATATATATTTCCCCGGCTCCATCCGTCAGAATGCACCGCTTTCGAGCTGCCGGTTTCGTCTATTAAATATGCAAAGGGACGGCAGATTTCCAGATTTCCATTGACCATACGGGTTGTATCGGCCGCGCCCATTTCCCGGCAGATAACGGTCTCTCCCATATGAATCTCATAACCAGAAAGACATTTTCCTGAAAGGGAGGAAAAGAGCCCTTCCACCTGGCCAAAGGAACCGGATACCTGCCTTCTTGTCTTTTCCCGTTGGAATACCGTGGTCAAAGGCAGAAGCCCCATGCCGGAAATGCTCCTTCCCGGCTCTCCTTCCGCCCCTTCCGGATCCGACAAGGTCTCTCCCAGCATCTGGTATCCGCCGCAGATCCCCCACACAGGGGTTCCCCGGTCAGCCAGCTTAATGACCGCCCCTTCCAGACCGTTCTGCCGCATCCACAGAAGATCACCGATGGTATTCTTTGTTCCTGGAAGGATCACCAGGTCCGGCTCCCCAAGTTCCTGAGGACTCTCTACATAGCGGAGGGAGACGCCGGGCATGGCGGAAAACACGGCCGCATCCGTAAAGTTTGAAATCCTGGGAAGGCGGATCACTGCAATGTCCGCCAGTCCGGCCGCTGCCCCTCCTCCGGTTTTCAGGCGGCTGCTTAAGCTGTCCTCATCATCAATATCCACCTGCATATACGGAACAACGCCTACCACCGGCCGGCCGCAAAGCTCTTCCAGCTGCCGGATCCCCGGCTCAAGGATGGAAACATCTCCCCGGAATTTATTTACAATCAGGCCCTTGATCCGCTTCTTCTCTTCTTCCTCCAAAAGCGCCACAGTGCCGTAAAGCTGGGCGAAAACCCCGCCCCGGTCAATATCCCCTGCAAGGAGTACCGGAGCATTTACCATCCGAGCCAGCCCCATATTTACAATATCGTCCTGCTTCAGATTGATCTCCGCCGGGCTTCCTGCGCCTTCTATGACAATGATGTCGTATTCTTTATCCAGCTTTTCGTAGGCCTCCCAGATTATCGGGATCAGATTCTTTTTATATGCGAAATAATCCCTGGCCTTCATATTTCCCGTGGGAACTCCGTTTACGATCACCTGGGAACCCACATCTGTAGTAGGCTTCAGGAGAATGGGGTTCATGGCGGCTGTGGGTTCAATGCCGGCAGCTTCCGCCTGGGCCGCCTGGGCCCGGCCGATCTCCAGACCCTCTTTTGTGATGTAGGAATTCAGCGCCATATTCTGGGACTTAAAGGGGGCCGTGCGGTAGCCGTCCTGACGGAAAATCCGGCATAAGCCGGCTGCCAGAAGGCTTTTTCCCGCATTGGACATGGTCCCCTGTATCATGATGGGTTTTGCCACTTTCCTGTTCTCCTCTCTGGGCCTTTTTTCGAAATCAGGACAGGATTCCCGGCCCCGGCAGAAATCTGCCTATACAGAAAACAGCCCCGGAATCCGGGGCTGTAAAATTTTCTTTGAACAGCTGATGAAAATTAAGCCAGCTTGGACTTTGCCAGCTCTGCTAACTTTGCAAATCCTTCTGCATCGTTAATGGCCATATCGGATAAGATCTTGCGGTTCATCTCCACGCCGGCCAGCTTTAAGCCGTACATGAACTTGCTGTAGGATAAGCCGTTGATTCTGGCTGCAGCGTTGATACGTGCGATCCACAGCTGACGGAACTGTCTCTTTCTCTCCTTGCGGCCAGCGTAGGAGCTGGTCAGCGCTCTCATTACGGACTGCTTTGCCACACGATACTGCTTGGAACGTGCGCCTCTGTAGCCCTTTGCCATCTTTAATACTCTATTATGCTTCTTTTTAGCATTTAAACCGCCTTTAATTCTTGCCATCGGTAATTCCTCCTTCTCTTAACTAAAACTTACAGATATGGTAAAATCTTCTTCATTACCTTGGAATTGGTTGCATCGGTAACGATATCTTTTCTAAGATTTCTCTTTCTCTTGGTGGACTTCTTAGTTAAGATGTGAGACTTGTAAGCTTTATTTCTTACCAGCTTTCCGGTTCCGGTCTTTTTGAAACGCTTTGCAGCAGCTTTGCTTGTTTTTAACTTAGGCATTGTAAAATCCTCCTTAAATCTTCTATTCTTTAACGTTTTGCAGTTAAGAACATAACCATGCTTCTTCCTTCAACCTTGGAAGGCTTGTCGATTACAGCAATATCCGACAGACTCTCAGCGAATTCGTCCAGAATATACTTTGACTGGTTCATATGAGCCATCTCACGACCACGGAAACGCAGTGTTACCTTTACCTTATTTCCCTTTTCCAGGAACTTTCTGGCGGCTGAGGTCTTTGTGTTCAGGTCATTGGTGTCAATGTTCGGAGACAACCGGACTTCCTTGATCTCGATCACCTTCTGCTTCTTCTTCGCTTCCTTCTCCTTACGGACAAGCTCATAGCGGTATTTGCCGTAATCGATAATCTTACATACCGGCGGCTTCGCAGTCGGAGCGATCTTTACCAGGTCCAGATCTGCTTCCAGGGCCAGCTTATATGCCTCCTTGGCAGACATGATTCCCAACTTCTCTCCGTGTTCACCGATCAGCAGAACCTCTCTGTCTCTGATCTGTTCGTTAATCATTAACTCGCTAATAGTCGTACACCTCCAATTATTAATTCGAAATCAGCAGCGCCTGTAAACAGGCAAAAATAAAGTGGATAGACAGACTATCCACTATTTAAGCACGTAAAAACCATACGGCAAAGCCAATGCTCCGCACCGGTTATCTTAAATATGAACCCAGGTCACTGCATCTTATGTAAATGCTTCCGTGCCAAGGTGAGGTGGATACCTGCTTTCCTGAAGTTGCTCTCACAACTTAAATTACTATACTACAGCTGATTTAAATTGTCAACTCTTTTTTGCGGAATTTTCCCACCTGAATTTTCCGGCCCGTTCCACAAGATCTGCAAATATCCGGTTCATCACCGGCGCCGAATCGATCAGGTCCTCCGGATGCCACTGGGTTCCCACAATCAGCCCTTCTTCGTCCTCGACAGCTTCAATGGTTCCATCGCAGGCTCTGGCTGAAACTTTAAGGCCTTCTCCAAGCTTCCGGATGGCCTGGTGGTGCATGGAATTGGTCTCCCGGGTCCCGGCGCCGATTATGGCTGCCATGCGGGTTCCCGGCTCCACCTCCACGTGATGGCTCAGATAACTCCGGTTGTATTTCTGCATGTGCTGGATTACCGGATGTCCGCTCTCCTTTTCCTGAAGAGACATATCCTGGTAGAGACTTCCGCCCAGGGCCACGTTAATGGTCTGGTGCCCCTTGCAGATGCCGAGAACCGGCATCCGGGCGGAAACGGCATATTCCATGGCCTTTAACCAGGCCTTGTCGATCTCCGGGCGGAATACGCCGATCACGGGAAGGGGTTCTTCATTATAATACCACGGCGTCATGTCCTCTCCGCCGGGAAGCAGCAGACCGCTGCACCCGGACAGGGCCCCTTCGGGATCTTCTGCCAGAGATGCGGCCGGAACCACCACCGGAATCCCTCCGTTTCTTAAAATGGCTCTGATATAAGTACTTCCGGCATGCACACGCTCGCCGCTGATAAACATGCCGGGATCTGAACTGGCCGTCAGTCCGGCAATTCCAATGACTGGTTTTTTCATCTTAATCCGCCTGTCTTTCTTCTGTATTTGATGATACCGGGGCCAAATGCCCAAAGCTTTGGCCCCTTATAAATTAATGGGATACAGTCAGATAATATCCTGCCTTAATATATGGCGGATCCGCTCTTCATCCATCTCCCGGATAACCTGTACTGCCAGATCCACAGCCGCTTCCAGATCCGCTTTGGCGCAGAAATTATAATGAGTATGCACATAGCGGCTGGGAACGCCCAGAACAAGTACGGGAACCGCCTTGTTGGTCAGGCTGATCTTTCCTGCATTGGTGCTTCCCCCTCGCCGCACAGTTTCCTGATAGGGGATGCCGTATTTTCCAGCCAGCTCAATGGCGTATTCCATAAATGCCGGATTGGAAATGTAGCTTTTGTCCAGCCTGCGGATCTGCACGCCGCCTTTCATCCTGCACTGGGCCTGGGTGGCGCTGAAATAAAAGTCATCGGAGGGAGACCCCTCAAATACAATGGCCATATCCGGCTTTACCACCTGAGCGGTAACAGCCGCGCCGCGGGTCCCCACCTCTTCCTGGGAAGCAAAAGCGCCCACCACGTTAACCGCCAGATTTTCCCGTTCTCCGTACAGCCGGTTCATGGTGTCCACGATACAGGCACAGCCTGCGCGGTTGTCAAAAGCTTTCCCCAGACAGATCTCATGCTCCTCATCGTAGGCAAACTGCACATCCGGCATCATGGGATCCCCTACGGAAACGCCGAATACTTCTTCTGCCTCCTTCCGGCTGGTGGCTCCGATATCCACGTAAATGGTTTCAATGTCCAGGGACTGGGAGGCACGCTCCTTTTCATTCATAAAATGGACCGGCTTGGATGTGGTAATGCCGCGGATCTTTTTCCCGCTTCTGGTGCGGATGACCACAGTATGGGCCGGCACATTGGTCAGCACAAAACCGCCCAGCATAATAATTCCCAGACAGCCGTTATCATGAATGGTCTGCACCATGAACCCGCACTCGTCCGTGTGGGCATCCAGCTGTACCACCGGCTTCTCCTCCTGCTTCCCCGGCATCCGGACATACAGGTTATTCATGGCATCATTTTTCACTTCAAATTTCCCGCAGTAGCCTGCAATCGTGCGGATGACCTCCTCCTCAAACCCGCTTGGGCCGAAGGCATCGGAAATCCGGCCAAACATTTGCATATCCATTATCGTTCCCTCTCATTTGCTCTGTTTTTAATATACGACAAAACTGTGGGCCGTCACCACATCCATCCAGTTTTCCGTCTCCAGACGGTCTGTAAAAGTATCCACCGGCTTCATCCCCGGATAAAAGGACATCTGATAGGCTCTCTTCCAGTCCTTAAATGTTACCTCGTAAACAAAACGCTCCGGCATATTGATCCGGCAGGCGGAAAAATCTTTTCTCAGCGCTTTCTTTATGCCGCAGCGGATCTGCTGGATCACCGCAGACTTAGGACGGCACACCACGGCAGCTCCTTCTCCCCATTTGGAGGCCGCCGTCTCAATCCCCGGCACCAGTTCACCGGCCAGACTGCATATCGCCTCATCTCCCGATAAAAACAGCACCGGCACCCCATGACTTGCAGCCGTGTAAGCATTCAGCATAAACTCGCTCATGTATTTTCCGTTCAGGCGGATATACAGGCTGTTTCCAGTGGATGTATGGCTTACCGGGAACCGGGGATCGCCGGCCGGCGCATGGTACCCGATAAAGATCACCCCGTCAAAGGAATCGTCAATCCCCCACATCATATTATAGGGATGTCCGCTTTTCCCCCGGATCAGCGTCACATATTCTGGCATCTGGAAGGGATCGATATTCGTGGCATCCCCATGACCATCCTTCACCACGATTTCATCGGCCCCCATTTCATGGGCCGCCTCACAGGCCGCCAGAACTTCCTTCGTCATCTCCTCTGCAAAGGGCCGGTAAATGCTTTCCTGCTTATGGGTTTCCGCCGGAAGCACCAGTCCTGCACAGCCCTCAATATCCGCACTGATAAACAGTTTCATAACGTCTTTTCCTCCAAAAGTCAGCCGTTGGTCTTGTCATCATACAGATGGCAGTATACGTAATGATTTTCACTTACCTGGTAGCGCTTGGGCACATCCGTCACGCAGCACTCCATGCAGTTGGGACAGCGGGTGTGGAATTTGCAGCCGGTAGGCGGATTCAGCGCAGACGGGATGCTTCCCTCCAGGATCACCCGGTCCTTTTTCGCGGTAGGATCCGGAACGGGAACCGCAGAAAGCAGCGCCTTTGTATAAGGATGAAGAGGATTTCCGTACAGGCTCTTCTTGTCGCCTACTTCCACAAAATTTCCCAGGTACATAACGCCCACCCGGTCACTGATATGCTCCACCACGCTCAGATCGTGGGCCACGAAAATATAAGTCAGATTAAATTCATGTTTTAACTGATTCAGAAGATTCAGCACCTGGGCCTGAATGGAAACATCCAGGGCCGAAACCGGCTCATCTGCGATGATCAGCTTGGGCTGTACTGCCAGAGCCCTGGCGATTCCGATTCTCTGACGCTGTCCGCCGGAAAACTCATGTGGATAGCGGTTGGCATGATAATCATCCAGTCCTACCTTTCTGAGAAGATCCAGCACTTTCGCCTCCGTCTCTTCCTTTGTCTTTGTCAGCTTGTGGATAATCAGAGGCTCGGCAATGATATCGTAAACCGACATTCTGGGATTCAGCGACGCATAGGGGTCCTGAAAGATCATCTGCACCTTTTTTCGGACGGCACGCATCTGCTTATCATTATATCCGGAGATATCTTCTCCGTCCAGGATAATCGTCCCTGCCGTAGGCTTCTCCAGCTTGCAGACAGCACGGCCAAGTGTGGATTTTCCGCATCCGGACTCTCCAACGATGCCGAAAACCTCCCCTTCCCTGATCTCAAAGGAAACGCCGTCCACAGCCTTGACATACTCCTTGGTGCCGATCCGTTTCCCGGCCACCGGATAGTAAAGCTTCAGATCCTCTATCTTTAACAGAACATTTTCCATTATTTTTCTCCGCCTCCTTTTTCGCAAAGCCAGCATCTGCAGGTATGTCCGCCGCCCAGGTCAAAAAATCCCGGTTCTTCTTCCCGGCACTTTTCCATGGCCTGACTGCACCGCGGCGCAAACTTGCAGCCTTTAGGCATGTATTTGGGATTAGGCACATTTCCCGGAATCACTTCCAGCTCATCTGTATCCTCTCCCAGTTTGGGGATGGAGCCTAAGAGGCCTCTTGTGTAGGGGTGGGACGGATTCGCAAAAAGAGAATATACATCTGCCTTTTCCACTACCCGGCCGCAGTACATTACCGCCACCTCATCACAGACTTCTGCCACCACACCCAGATCGTGGGTGATAAACAGAATGGAGGTTCCGATCTCCTTTTTCAGATTATTCATCAGATCCAGGATCTGGGCCTGTATGGTCACATCCAGAGCTGTCGTAGGTTCATCGGCAATCAAAATCCTGGGACGACACACAAGAGCCATGGCGATCATGACACGCTGACGCTGACCGCCGGAAAGCTGGAAGGGATATTCATACATCATCCGCTCCACTCTGGGAACACCGGTCTTTCGGAGCATGTCCTCCGCTTTCTGCCAGGCTTCTTTTTTGGAAATTTTTTCATGCTGCAGGATACATTCCGTCAGCTGTTTGCCGATCTTCATAACCGGATTCAGGCTGGTCATAGGCTCCTGGAAGATCATGGAGATCTGTCCGCCCCTGAGACGGCGCTTCTCTTCTTCGCTGATATGGGCAATATCCTTTCCGTCCAGAAAGATCTGGCCTTCCGTCACCTTTCCGGTGGTCCCTGTAAGAAGTCCCATAATGGAAAGAGAGGTAACGCTCTTTCCGCTTCCCGACTCGCCTACGATGCCCAGGGTAGAGCCTTCTTTCAGGCTGAAGTCCACACCGTCCACCGATTTTACCACACCGTCATCCATGAAAAAGCTGGTGTGCAAATTTATTACTTCTAAAACATTTTTCCTCATATCTGCCATAGTCGCTTCCCCCTTCATTAATCCGTCAGCTTCGGATCCAGCGCATCCCGCAGTCCATCGCCCAGAATATTAAAGCTTAAAACCGTAAGGAAAATCGCAAGCCCCGGAAACAGGGTGGCGTGCAGGCTGGTAAGCATGTAATTTCTTCCGTTTGAAAGAAGAAGGCCCCATTCCGGCGTAGGCGGCTGGGCGCCCATACCAAGGAAGCTTAAGGAAGACGCCGTCAGAATGGAAGAACCTACGGACATGGTAAACTGCACGATAATCTCCGGAACCGCTCCAGGCAGAATATGGCGGAACAGAATCCGCGCGTCAGAAGCACCCAGGTTCCTGGCTGCCTGCACGAACACGGAATGTTTCAGTGCCAGAGTCCGGCTTCTTACCAGACGGGCAAACGTAGGCGTGGAGAATACAGCTACTGCAATAACCACATTTCCGAGTCCGCTTCCCAGAATTGCCACAATGGCAATGGCCAGAATGATTCCCGGGAATGCAAAGAGCGTATCGCAGATCCGCATGATGACGGAATCCACGAATCCTCCGTAGTAACCGCCCAGAAGTCCTAAAACAGTGCCGCAGATGGCTCCCACCGTAACGGCTGACAGTCCAACTGCAAGGGAAATCCTCGTTCCGCAGACAATTCTGGAAAACAGATCTCTTCCAAATTCATCGGTTCCGAACCAGTGGGCCATACTGGGCCCCTGAAGAATCGCCGAATAATCGTATTCATTAATGCCGTAAGGCACAAGATACTCGCCTACCAGAGCGATGATCACCAGAAAAATAATGAAAAACAGGGCAACGACCGCGTTTTTCTGTCTCTTGAATTTCCGGATCATCTCGGATACGGGAGTTTTGATGTCGGTTCTCTCGTTCATCTCGGCATTGCCGGATGTTTTCTTTCTTGCCATAGTTCCCATCCTCCTAAGATAATTTGATTTCCGGATTTAATGCTGCATACAGAATATCCACAATCAGGTTAATTACAATAAACTGCAGAGAAAAGATCAGAATCAGCGACTGAATCGCCGGATAATCCCGGTAGTTTACCGACTCGATCAACAGCTGCCCCAGTCCCGGATAAGCAAACACCGCTTCCGTAACCACAGAACCGCCCAGAAGGAATCCAAACTGCAGTCCCACTACGGTAACAACGGAAATCATGGAGTTGCGGAAGGCATGTGCCCATATTACCGTCTTTTCTTTCAGTCCCTTGGCGCGGGCCGTGCGGATGTAATCTTCCTTCATTACTTCTACGATAGAAGATCTGGTAAAACGGGCAATAATGGCTGCGATACTGGTTCCCAGGGTAATGGCCGGAAGCACCAGATTCCGCCAGCTGCCTGCACCTGTGGTGGGGAACCATCTTAACTTAACCGAAAACAGCATGATCAGAAGGAAGCCGATCCAGAAGTTTGGAAGGGAGATTCCCGATACCGCCAGAGTCATTCCTGTGAAGTCCTGCCATTTTCCCCGGTTTTTTCCGGACCATACACCGAGGATCACGCCTACAATGGTACTCCAGATCAGGCTGGCAATGGTAAGGGCCATGGTGTTCCAGTATCTGGAAGCCACCTCTGTAAGAACCGGGCGGCTGGTGCGGAGGGAAGTTCCCAGATCCCCCTGCAGAAGGCCCAATATGTATTTTATGTACTGAATATAGATGGGCTGATTCAGTCCCAGCCGCTCTCTTACCGCCTCTACATCCTGCAGAGTCGCCTGTTCGCCGGCCACAAGACGGGCCGGATCTCCGGGAATCAGGCGAACGAAAAAGAACACAAACGTCACAACGATAATGAGCGTCGGTATCATTCCCAGAACACGTTTTATGGTATATCTTAACATGTGCCGCTATCTCCTTCCTTTGTCATCAGAAGGGCGCTGCAAGCTTTTTGCACCTTCGGTACGGCTTTCCGCTTGCAGCGCCCCTTTTATGGTCCTTCTGACCATTCTGCTTTTCCTTAATTTGTCATCTTCGCATTCTTCATGTTGATTGCGCCGTCCGGGTAGAGCTTTACATTCTGAATGTTGTTAGCTGTAGCCCAGGTATTGGAATCAACACACAGATTGATAAGCGGGCACTCATCCCAGATCAGATCCTGTGCCTTTGCATAAGCCTCGCTGCGGATTGCGTCATCTGCGCTTGATAAGCCATCCTGAATGTAGCCTTCCAGCTCTTCATTCTCAAAGTAGCTGATGTTGTAGCTCATAGGCGGCTCGGACTCGATGGCAAGCAGCGGGCGGATACCCCAGTCTGCATCGCCGGTGGAGGGAGACCAGCCGATGATATAAAACTCGACTTCTGCCTCAGATCCGGGAACATCCACATCCTGGATCCTCTCATTTAAGATGGCGCTCTCCATGCCGTTTAACTCCAGGTTAATGCCTACCTCAGCCAGCTGCTGCTTAAGGAATTCCGCCTGCTTCTGGTTTGCGCTGGTATTGGCATACATTGCAGTCGTTGTAAATCCATCGGGATATCCGGCCTCTGCCAGAAGTTCTTTTGCCTTTTCTACATTGTACTCTCTTATCTCGTTTGCCTTATGATACTGTACAGCCGGTGCGATCAGAGAATCCGCCTTGGTGGCCAGTCCGTTCTTTACTACCTGGATGTAGGCATCCTTATCGATGGCGTAATCGATGGCCTGACGCACGCGCTTATCCGTATAGGGTTCCTTCTGGGTATTCAGCATAACAAACCGCACTACAAGGCCCTCATCGGTGTAGGAAGTTACGTTGGGATCTGCCTCCAGCACAGCTACGCTCTCGGTAGGAGTGGGCCAGATAATCTGCGCATCGCCGGACTGCAGCATGGCTACGCGGGTTGCGCTTTCTGTAACAGGACGGAAGGTAATGGTGCGGAATCCTGCATCCGAATCTGCCAGAGCCGTTCCGCCGCAGATATCGGCATCATAACCCCACCATTCGGTATTTAATTCCAGAGTCAGATGATCGCCCTCGATCCACTCTACGAACTTATACTGGCCGGTTCCCACCGGAGAGGAAGCACATGCCTCAACGCCGGCTTCAATCTGCTTCGGGCTCATTACCACACAGGCCGGATGAGCCAGGTTGCTGATAAATGCTCCGAAGGGCTCCGTCAGGTTTATCTTTATAGTGTAATCGTCTACCTTCTCGTAAGTATCCAGTATGTTGCACAGGAAGGTGGTTCTCTTCAGACCAAGAGTCTCATCATCCCATTTTGCGAAGTTGGCCAGAGCCGCATCGGCATTCCACGGGGTTCCGTCGGTGAAGCTGATACCTTCCCGAAGAGTAATGGTAAACTCCGTAGCGTCTTCATTTGCCTCGTACCCGGTAGCAAGCATCGGATAGATGTTCATCTCATCATCGAAGCCGAACAATCCGTCCATGATCATACGCTGAATACCGCCGGATAACGTGTCGCTGGTATCCATAGGATCCATGGTGGTAAAATCCACGTTCACTGCGGCTACCACATCCTGCTGCTGGGAAATGGATGCACCTTCTGCAATCTCCGCCGGCGTCTCTCCGGAAACCGCCGCGCTGTCTGCTGCCGAAGTATCACCAGCAGTGTCCGAACCGGAACATGCAGTCAGTGTGGTCATCGCCGCTGCCATTAACAAAGCCAAAAGCCTGTACCCTTTTTTCTTCATTCTTATCCTCCTTTTTCTTCCGAAATAACAAAAGCAAGGGAATCCTGTCCACTATGCAGGCACCCTTGCCATTTCCATCATTTTAGCCCAGCTCTTTTGCTTTGTCAAATTAAAGCGCTATCTTAGCACAGCAAAAATTATTTTTTTAAGAATATAAAGTAATCTGGTTGATTATATTCATTCTTTTTTGATATAATCTTCCTAATAAATAAAAGAGGAGGCCAAACCATGCCGGATTCCCCAAATAAATACAAAGTCTTAATTGTCTGCATCAATCCCTATATCCGCGTTGAATTTCTTGACTACCTGACCTCGTTTCTAGGCAGCTATATCACATTTGACGCTGCATCTCCTTCTGAATTAAAGGAACCCAGGCAGCTGGAAGGTTACGGCTGCATCCTTTTTTCCAGCCGGATGGTCCAGACCGCATTTCCCCTTCCAGTTCCCGAAACCATCACACAGCTGGTCTGCTCCCGGACCTTCAATCATGCCTATCTGGACCAGCTGATCCGGATTCCACCCATGGAGAAAGTTTATGTGGTCAATGATACTCTGGACTCTGCGATTGATATTATTGAAGAATTCCGGGAATCGGGACTTTCACAGTATCAGTATATTCCATGGGGTCCGGACTCTTCCAATGCGGACCTTTCCGTCCGCTACGCCATCACCATCGGAGAGCCACAGCTGGTTCCCAGCCATATCAGCAATGTGATCAATATCGGGAACCGGATCATCGATATCGCCACCATCAACGAACTGTGCATGACTTTTCATCTTCCCACCCGGTTAAGCAACCAGATCACCAAAAACTACATCTCCCATATCCTGAAAGTGGTAAAGACCGCCGGAAACAGCTACAGCAGCTATGTCTTTTCCCAGCAGCTTTTAGACGCCGTAGCTTCCAACCTGCCCTTAAGCATCTGCCTGACGGATGCTTCCGGCCGGATTCTTCTGGCCAATGATTCCTTTTCCGCCGACTGGTTTTTCTCTGACACACAGGCGGTGGGCCGGTCCTTTGCATCTTTCCTTCCGGAAGAATCGGCAGCTATCTCATTCCAGGAAACTGCAGATTATCGGATTTACAATCAGAAAGGGAACCCCTTCTTTTTAAGCGTAATGGAACTGTTCTTTCCAAACCATGACCCGGTCTGCCTGCTTACCAGCCGGCCGGCTCCTCCTATGGAAGAAAAGGAATGCGAAAACATAGAAGACAGTACGGCGCTTATTGAGCGGCAGAGAAGCACTTTCCAGAATATCATCACTGCTTCAAAACAGTGGAACAGTGTCCTCTCCTATGCCAGACGCCTTGCCCTTTACGATTTCCCCATACTGATCCACGGAGAAAACGGAACCCAGAAAAAGATGCTTGCCAACGCCATCCACAAAAGTTCCCGCCGCAGAAACAATGCCATCATTAGTTTAAACCAGATGCTTTCCCTCTCCGGAAACAGTCCCCAGCAGATCCTGGAGACCGCAAACCACGGAACCCTCCTGGTGGACAATATCGAATATCTCTCCCTGACACTGCAGGATTTTCTGATCCAGGTGTTCCAAAGCAGCGCCGACACCTCCATCTTCCTGCCAAGGCATTACGATATCCGGGTGATCGCCACAACTTCGGCGGACCTGTATGAACGGATGGAGCAGGGGCTTTTCCGGCAGGAACTTTTCTATCTGCTGGGCGGAACCTCCATAGAAACCATCCCCCTGCGGAACCGGCGCGAGGACATTCCGCTGCTTCTGGATCATTTCTTTCAGAATCTATTCCTCAATCCGGACTTTCAGGCTGCAAACATCCTCTCCGACAGTCTGTATGAATTTATGATGACCTATGATTACCCGGGAAATGTGCAGGAGCTGCAGAATCTGGCCCAGCATCTGTTTTCCCAGTATGCGGCCCATCCGCTGATCATGGCCCAGCTTCCTTCCTATATCCGAAACCGGATCCCGGCAGCCAAAACCCGGGAGAGTTCGCTGAAAAAACAGGTGCTGACGATCATCCAGACATCTCCCAAAAGCGGAAGAGCTGCCATACAAAAAGCCCTCGCAGCCTCCGGCACGGAAATCAGCGACGGAAAGCTGCGGGGGCTCTTAAAGGAACTTGCCGCAGAAAATTTAATTTTTATTCACCGCACAAAAGGCGGCTGTGAAATTACCGAAACCGGTGCAGCCCTTCTCTCAGCCGGAAAGTGACCCTTCCTGCCTTTCAAGAAGCTCCGGCAGAAATTCCGACAGACTGTAATACATCTCTCCGCCGATTCCCCGGGTGCTTTCGGCGCAGACCATGGAATTTAAAATCGCTTCATGGGCCGCCTCTGCCGCTGCCTGAAAAGCGGCATTGATGGAGTCTTCCGGGATCATGGAAAAGGACAGAAGCTTTCCATGGCCGGATGCCGGGATCCGGTTTGCCGTGGTAAATCCGATCATCACTTCCCCGCTTCCGTGGCCTGTATAGGCCCCGGTGCGGGCGATGCCCACTGCCGTCCTGCGGATGATCCGCTTCAGCTGGCGGCTGGTGACAGGAAGATCCGTGGCAAGAATGGTCATAATGGAGCCCTTGTCCTCTTCGGCAGTCTCCATCTTCTCTTTCCCCTCTTTCATCTTAAGGATCCTGGGGCCTGCCGCCCTCCCATCCAGAACAAAATCTGCCGTAGCGCCGAAATTCGACTGTACCAGAACGCCTATGGTATATTCCTTTCCGTCCAGCGCAATGATCCTGGATGCAGAGCCGATCCCGCCTTTCAGACCGTAGCAGATGGTGCCTGCGCCGGCTCCCACATCTCCTTCATCAAAATCCTCCCCAGCCAACTCAATGGCCGCAAATACATGCTCCTTTTTTACCGCCCGGTTCTGGATATGGTTAATGCGGCTGTCATTGCACTCTCCCACCACAGGATTAATGCTTAATGCCGGAATGCCGTCTTTTTCACATTCTTTCAGAACGTACTCTGCCAGGCTGTCCCAGACGATGCCCACATTCAGGGTATTGGTCAGCGCCACCGGCGTTTCCAGTGTTCCCAGTTCTTCTATCTGGATCAGCCCGGTGCTTTTCCCGAAACCATTATGGACGTAGGCCGCTGCCGTATACTTGTTTAAAAAACAGTTGCCGCTGCCCGGAAGGATAACGGTCACCCCGGTATGGCTGTCTTTCTCTTTGATGGTACAGTGCCCTACCTTTACACCCGGCACATCGGTGATCTTGTTCCGTTTTCCGGTTTTTATGCGCCCGGTATCAATACCGTAATCACGAATCCTCTTTTTCTCCATGATCGTCTGCTCCCTCCTGCCGGTCATCCCATGGCCGGCCCTGGTCTTTTTCCGAATTATCTGCCGATCTCAGCCAGATAGCAGTCCCGGAGCTTCTTTACCAGTTCCGGATTCTTCATGCCCACCGGCTTTCCGTCCAGCATCTTAACCCGCATGCTGGGATGACTGGTGCTGGAAATGATGATCTCATCTGCCTGGGCCATCTCATCCGGCGTAAATGCGCGTTCTTCCACAGGGATCCCCAGCTGGCCGCAGAAGCGGATCATATGTTTCCGCTCCGTACCCGGCAGAACCTTGTTATCCAGCGGATGGGTAATAAATACACCGTCTTTAATCAATGAAACATTGGAATGAGCTCCCTCGGTCACAAATCCGTCACGGACAAATACCGCCTCATCGCAGCCGGCTTCCTTCGCCTGCTGTGCCGCCATAACATTGGGGATCAGATTCACGGTCTTGATATTGCAGTGCAGGAAACGGGTATCGTTAACGGTCATGACCCGGTATTCGTCAGACATCTGCACGCCGCTCCAGGGCTTGCTGTATATGTAAAGATTGCTGGGAACGCCGTCGCCCGGGAAGAGATGATTTCTCGGTGCGGTTCCTCTGGTAATCTGCCAGTACAGAAACTGACAGCTGCTTTCCATCTTTAATACCAGTTCGGAAAGAAGCTTCCCGATCTCTTCTTTCGGCATGGGAAGGGCGATCCGCAGCTGCCGGGCACTGCTTTCCATCCTGTCCAGATGGTCCGAAAGGGCATAGATCTTGTAATCAAAAACCATGGCCACCTCATAGATGCCGTCGCCAAAATAATACCCTCTGTCATTGGCCGGGATCATCATATCGTTGATGGCCGTAATCCTTCCGTTATAATAAGCCAGATCTTTCATCTTTTCCATAAATACTTCACTCTCCTTTTCTTGCTCTGATAGCCTGCCGCCGAATAGGCGGCGCTAATTCAGGGATGCCAAATGCGCCGCCATGACTTTCATGGGATGGCTGGTGCATCGGCCGGACTTCCGGCCCTTTGGCTCTAATATCATCAGTATACAATCTGATTTTTTAATTGTAAAGCATTTCCATGTGCCAGGAGCCGGCAAATCATCATTCTGCATCGTTTCCTGCAAATTGAAAAAACCGGCATGCCAGGACATGACTGCCGCCCGGTATGCCGGTCTCTGGATTTACTTTGCCCGGAAACTGCTGCACTGGGTCTGGGATGCCTGGCTGGCCCCGTCGCCGGATATTCCGATATGCTCTGCAGAACATTTGCGGCCCTGATTATAGATGCAGTTTACCGCCTCGCATCCTACATCCAGCTTCTTTTCCGGCGTCTTAAACAGGTTGGTAAAGGAACCGCCCTTGTTTTCATCGAAGCTGCCGCAGCAGGTTTCATAGGCTTCCTTCGCCGCCTGACCGTCTACCATGATCTGGTTCTTACAGCAGCAGTTATCTGCATTGTGCATACAGCTGGTTACGTTACAGTCTAACTTTGTCATATCTTTTCCTCCTTGATGGATTAATCTTAGACAAAGTTAGTATGGTTCAAAACCGCTCTTTTATGTATGCCTCGATACGGTAAATTCCTACAGTCACCGCCCAGGTAACCGCAAATACAAGAAACAATACAGCCAGCACTTCCCTTGTACTGAGAGAAGCGCCGTCAAAATGCCCGCACAGAATCTGACTGATCATGTGGTGAGTCAGGAAAATCCCGTAAGTTTTTCCGCTGATTTCCAGAATGATTTTTTTTCCGTGTTTCCACCGTTCCAGGTAAGGCGCAATGCCCATGCAGAAAATATAAAAGGCGCAGGTGGTAAGAAGAATAAAACTCTGGCGCAGGAAAATTCCCGATCCCACCGCCTGAGCGGAAAACGTGGCTTCCATAGACGGAAGTCCTTCCGTTACCGGGACGAAAAACCACACCGCCATAACCGCCGCGCTGGCCAGCCAGAGAAGGAGAGATACCCGGCTTATCCTCCCTTTCTCTCCTTTTGCTCCGGCCTTCTGGCCCTTTTTCTCCATCCTGCCTGCCGAAAGATAACTCCGCATCTCCTCAAACCAGGCTCCCAGCAAAAAGTAAAACAGGTCCACCACCGGATTCTGCTTGATATCCATGGGGAAGGGATGATACCAGAACAAAGCCAGGGCCGCAGCCAGAGATACCAGCATTGTGATGCTCCGGCTCTTTCTCCAGCACCACCGCACCAGGGGAAATGCCAGATACAGTATGATAATGCTCCCCAGAAACCACTCCCCTACCATATAAAAGGTGGGGATCCAGTTTACGATCCAGCCGTCCAGTCCCAGAATAGACCAGATAAATGACCAGGTCGGAATGTGATAAAAATGGCCCAGCTGCCAGTAAGTGGCGAAAAATCCAAGGATGTAAGCGATCCAGAACAGAGGATAAATGCTGAAAAACCGCTTTTTATAAAAGGTTTTTACCGGAAGCTTTTCCTCTCTGCCGTATCGGTGGAACAGGGCCGCGCCGGACACCATAAAGAAGCAGTAAACCGGCGTCATCCCCCAGCTGCCGTTTACCGTGCCATGGAGAGGATCCACGGCACCGCCGATGGAAAAGGGGAAATGATAGATCACGATCAGGACGGCCGCAGCCACCCTGATCAGATCCAGATAAAATAATCGCTGACGTTCTGTTTTCATAGACATGCAGATTACTTTTTATCCTGAGAAACTTCCACCTGGCGGATGGCCTTGGTTTCGATCTCCTCTTTGATGGATGCGATGAACGCATCCAGGCTTCTGGCGCCCTCATCACCGGCAAAACGGCTTCTTACAGAAACCATGCCCTCTTCCTCTTCCTTCTGGCCTACTACCAGCATGTACGGAATCTTCTGTGTCTGGGCCTCACGAATCTTATAGCCGATCTTCTCAGAACGGGTATCCATCTCAGCACGAATGCCGGCCTCATTTAACTGCTCCAGCACCTTCTTTGCATAATCAGCAAACTTGTCGGAGATGGGCAGCACCTTTACCTGAACCGGAGCCAGCCAGGTGGGGAATGCACCTGCAAAATGCTCAATCAGGATACCGATAAACCGCTCAATGGAGCCGAAGGCAACGCGATGGATCATGATGGGACGGTGCTTCTCGCCGTCTGCGCCGATGTACTCCAGTTCAAACCGCTGGGGAAGCTGGAAGTCAAGCTGGATGGTGCCGCACTGCCAGGTACGTCCGATGGAATCCTCCAGATGGAAGTCGATCTTCGGTCCGTAGAAGGCGCCGTCTCCTTCATTTACCACGTAATCCAGGCCCAGCTCATCCAATGCAGAGCGCAGGCCGTCGGTAGCCATCTCCCAGTCCTCGTCGCTTCCCATGCTGTCCTCCGGTCTGGTGGAAAGCTCCACATGGTATTTAAATCCAAAGAGCGAATATACTTCATTGATCAGATGAGCCACGCCCTTGATCTCGTCCTTGATCTGCTCCGGGGTCATGAAGATGTGGGCATCATCCTGAGTAAAGCAGCGCACACGCATCAGGCCGTGAAGCTGTCCGGACTTCTCATGACGGTGAACCAGGCCCAGCTCGCCCATGCGCAGAGGCAGGTCACGGTAGGAACGAGGCTCGGAGGCATATACCAGAACGCCGCCGGGGCAGTTCATGGGCTTAATGGCGTAATCTTCCTCGTCAATGACCGTGGTGTACATGTTGTTCTTATAGTGATCCCAGTGGCCGGAGGTCTCCCACAGCTTCCGGTTTAAGATAATGGGAGTGGAAATCTCCACATATCCGGCCTTCTTATGGATCTCTCTCCAGTAATCAAGGAGGGTGTTCTTTAATACCATGCCCTTTGGCAGGAAGAAGGGGAATCCGGGGCCGGCCTCATGCATCATAAACAGGCCAAGCTCTCTTCCCAGCTTTCTGTGGTCACGCTTCTTTGCCTCTTCCATCATGGTAATGTAGGCATCCAGCTCATCCTTCTTCTGGAAAGCCGTAGCATAGATACGGGTCAGCATCTTGTTGTGCTCATTGCCTCTCCAGTATGCGCCGGCAATGCTGGTCAGCTTATAGGCCTTTCCCACATCCTTGGTATTCATCAGATGGGGGCCTGCACACAGGTCCGTAAACTCGCCCTGCTTATAGAAGCTGATCTCCTCACCTTCCGGCAGATCCTCAATCAGTTCTACCTTATAGGGCTCATCCTTCTCCTTCATCAGGGCGATAGCCTCTTCTCTGGGAAGGGTAAAACGCTCGATGGGAAGGGCTTCCTTGATAATCTTCTTCATCTCGGCCTCAATCTTTGGAAGATCGTCGGAAGTAATTGGATTTACCGGATCCACATCGTAGTAAAATCCGTCTGCAATGGAGGGGCCGATGGCCAGCTTCGTGTCCGGATACAGGCGCTTGATGGCCTGAGCCATTACATGGCTGGCAGAATGGCGGAGAGCCGCCAGGCCCTTTTCATCCTTTGCCGTAAGGATATTCAGGCTGCAGTCCTCGCTGAGTACCGTCCGCAGATCCTCACTTTCTCCGTTTACCTCGCCCACACAGGCCATTCTGGCCAGGCCTTCACTTAAATCCTTTGCAATGTCGATAATGGACATCGGCTGTGCGTACTCCTTTACGGAGCCGTCTTTTAACGTAATCTTCATGGCTGTTCTCCTTTTCTTTTCGTTTCCTGGAGCATGGGGCTTTCCAGACTCCCGCAGGATGCGCTGCCGGCGCATCCCTCCGGATATTTCGTAATCCCACAAGACGCGTCCTGCTGAATACTTCATAAAAAAACGCCCCATGCAATGTAGGTAAATACATACATTACAAGGGACGATTAACACCGCGGTTCCACCCTGATTGCCCTCCGCATCGCGAAGTGCCGCTTCATTTGATGATAACGGAATCACCGTTCCCGATTAAGGGACGCTCCGAGCTGGTCTTCACTTTCCTTCCCCGTAAGGCATTCGCAGCAAATCAGCCTCTCTCTGAACGGTTCCGTCAGCTACTGGTCTCATCAACGCTTTATCTGTTCCGATTATAACATGTTGAATGGGTTTGTCAAGACAGAAATTCCCGGGCAGCTCTGCACAGCCGCCTTTATGCCTTCAGGTCGTATCCCATACCCTCCAGAATTTCCGCTGCCTTCTCCTGATTTTCCGCTGCCACATAAATCTCTTCGCCGCCATTAGAATAGCCGCCGTAAATATTCATTACCGACGCATAACCCAGATCCTTTTTGTAGGCAGGGATTCCATTGTTTTTCAGCGTCTCCAGAATCATATCTGCCTGCAGGCTGTCCTGTGCTGTATAAACCCTGATCTCATTCTTTTCCATTCTGCACCTCCTGAAAAATCTGTTCCGCTGCTTCCTCGGCGCTTATCTCTGCCGTAAAGATCTTCTCCTGGATCAGATCCAGGTAATCCTTTTCCAGCCACCACCGGCGCATAGCCTCTTCCCCGAATTCATCCCGCTTGTCTCTGGTTCTGTGCCTTAACATGGTTTCTTCAAAGGACAGATCATAGTAATATGCGTAAATCTCTTCTCCGAAGGCTTCTTTCGCCAGCTCAAACAGCGGCTGGTACCAGCCAGAATGAAGGATCCCCTCCAGGACCACTACTTCGCACCGCTCTTTTCCGTAAAGGAGCAGGGTTTGCAGAAGAGGAAGCGCACGATTGTCCGGCCCGTCCTTTACCCAAAGCATCTCCCGGCGTACCGCATCCTGGGAAATCACCAGTGTATTATGCCCGAATTTTCTCTGCAGCAGCCCGGCTACCGTGCTCTTCCCGCTTCCGGAATTTCCCCGGAGGATAACCAGCTTTGCCATCTCTCCTTCCTCCCCTCCATCCTGCTTTGGCTGATTTCAGCTTACCACAAACCAGCCCCGGCCGCAACGGGGTTTTGCCTCCTCTTCCTGTTTGTGCTATAATAATCTGGCAGCTGCATAAAATGAAGATCAGTCAACAAGGAGGAATGCCAAAATGAAGGTATTGATGATCAACGGAAGTCCGAAATCCAACGGGAATACAGCCATTGCCCTCCATGAAATGGAGACAGTTTTTAAACAGGAAGGGATCGAAACTGAAATTCTCCACGTAGGCAATAAAGATATCCGCGGATGTATCAGCTGCGGACAATGCTTTTCCAGCGGGAAATGCGTGTTTAACGACCTGGTTAATGAAACCGCAGCAAAATTTCAGGTCTGTGACGGGCTGGTGGTGGGAAGTCCTGTATATTATGCCTCCGCCAATGCCTCCCTGATGGCTTTTCTCACCCGCCTATTTTACAGTACCCACTTTGACAAGACCATGAAGGTGGGCGCTGCTGTAGTCGCTGCCAGAAGAGGCGGCCTGTCCTCTGCCTTTGATGAGCTGAACAAATTCTTTACCATCAGCGGCATGCCCGTAGCATCCAGCCAGTACTGGAACAGCATTCACGGCCACAAACCGGGAGAAGCCGCCCAGGATGCGGAAGGCCTGCAGACCATGCGGACTCTGGCAAGGAATATGTCGTTCCTGATGAAGAGCATTGCACTGGGAAAAGAAAAGTACGGTCTGCCGGAAAAAGAGGCGTTTAAGAGGACTAATTTTATCCGGTAATCCCCTTCCTTCCCAAAATCAGTTTTTTATGACGCCATACAGACGACCGCAGACCGGCAAAGGAAGATCCCATGTCGGCCTGCGGCCGTTTAAAATCAACTGCCCTTATTCATATACGATGCCGGATTCCCCTTAATCCAGGCACCGTCCTTCTGCCCCTGCAGGGGCGCCAATATTTCCTCCATCGCAGCCATCCTGTCATTTACGATGAACTGTCTTTTGTTGCGGAAAACGGTGCATTCGTAAAGGACCGGAAAGAGCTGGTTTTTACAGTCAATATGCCAAAGGAAACCTCAGAGTGATTAAAATGATTACGCTTCGTTTCCAAAGAGTTTCAAGGCGAGGGCTTAGGGCATAACACGATCCTGCCCCCACGCTTCAAAGCCGGGAACAAAAAATCCTTCAAGCTATGATGGATGTGCGGGTAGGAATTGTCGCTTGCAGCGTGTCCGAGGGAGAATGCAGCGACAGAAAATACACCTCCATTGAGGTGATGATTGAGGAGAACATAATGAAAATCACAGAAGCAGAAAATCGAACGCCAGAATTAATCAATCAGCTGCTGGAAGTATGGGAAGACTCTGTCAGGGCCACCCACCTGTTCCTGTCAGACGATGAAATCAAGAGTATCAAAGAATATGTCCCGCAGGCTCTGAATGGGATCGCCCATCTGCTGGTTGCGCAGGATGGTTCAGGCTGTCCCGCAGCCTTTATGGGAATTGAGGACGGTTCGCTGGAAATGCTGTTCGTCGCGCCGGAAGAACGGGGCAAAGGGCTGGGGAAACGTCTGATTCAATATGGAATTGAAAATTATGCCGTGAAACGGCTGGCGGTCAATGAACAAAACCCGCAGGCCAAAGGTTTTTATGAACACATGGGCTTTCAGGTTTACAAACGGACAGACTTTGACGAACAGGGAAAACCCTATCCTCTGCTGTATATGCGCCGCCTGACAGATCGGTAAAAAAGATAAAAATTAACAGGAAGGAACTTTCCGCTATTGAACTGCCCTATCCCGAATGGGGTGCCAAGGATTTGTTTGTTCGTGATGATAAAAAGCGAAATTACTATCTCATTACGGTAAAAGGTGATAAGCGTGTTGATCTGAAGGAATTCCGCAGGCAGCACAGCTTGCGTGCGCTCTCCTTTGCTTCTTCAGAGGATTTGCTGCGTCTGATTCAGGAACATGGAAATGCAGCAGAATTCACCCAGTTATAAAACACATGATTTTACAAATTTTGTACAAAAAAGTCCAGGAATCTGTACTCCCGGACTTTTCATTTGCTTATTTCAGCCCGCTTCCGCCGCACAAAAGCGGCTTCACAAGCCTCTCATATTCCCCGTTATGGCGGCACCATTCCTCTTCCCGGATAAGTACCGGTTCTCCCTCCAGGGTGTATCCCTGGATATAAGGCGCTCCGCCAAATTCTTTTTTCTCGTACTCTTCTATGGGAACGGCAATCATCCGGTCCACTTCTTCTCCCGGCAGAAATTCCGGCAGATCCATCTCATAAAGATAGACCTGTCCAATCTCCCGGTCAAAGAAATCGTCTTCATGAAGCTCCTCCCGCACCTGTCCGGCATAGACAAGCCTCTCCGGATCCATCTTCACGCCGGTTTCTTCCCGAACCTCACGAAGGACCGCCTGGGCATGCTCCTCACTGGCATCCACATGGCCGGTAGAGGACAGATCATAAAAACCGGGGAAATCTTTTTTCGATGCGGCGCGCTGCTGAAAATACAGCCATATGGTGTCGCCATGTCTGGCATACATCCAGCAGTGAACCACCTCATGCCAGAGTCCCAGCCGGTGTACCTGCCCCCGCTTCATCTGCCCTAAAGGCTTTCCGTCATCATCATAGACAGAAAATATCTCCTGCTCACCGGGAACCGCTTCTTTGTCGGAATCCGGATGTCTGGCAGCCCCTGGAAGCCCGGCCTCTTCCTCCCCGGAAAACAGTTCCGGAAACGTATCTTCGATAATCCTGGCAGCAGTGGCTACCATCCGAGCACAGGGCCGCTTCCGGTAATACTCCGGTGTCCTCTCGGAAGGAGCTGCGCTTTTTTCCGCCGCCCGAAGGCCCAGAATCTCCCGGCAGATAATGGTCTTATGCTCCGCCTTAAATGCCGCTGCCATTCTCCGCACCGTCTCATAATTCTCTGTCTTGGCCGCCTGATCGGCCGGGTCTGTATTTCCGCAGACCAGCCCGGCAATCATAAACATGGCAGATACTGTGCCGCACACTTCCCGCATGCGCCCCATGCCGGCTCCAAAGGAACAGGAAAGGCGAAGGGATGTATCCCGGTCCAGGCCAAACAAATCGCTGTAGGCAGTAAATACAGACTGACAGCAGTTATAGCCGGACATGAACAGCTCCACCGCCTGATCTACTCTGCTTTTCATGATATTTATTTTACCTCAACGCTCCAGCCTTCCGGTCCTTCGATCCGTCCTAACTGGATACCGGTAATGGTATCGTATATTCTCTGGGTCAGTTCGCCGATATGGTTATTGCTGATAGGCATCTTCTCATTCTCAAAACGCAGCTCGCCAACAGGAGAAACCACTGCGGCAGTTCCGGTGCCGAAACACTCTTCCATCTCGCCGCTCTCTGCAGTTTTAATCACTTCATCTACGGAAATCTGGCGCTCCTCTACCGGAATTCCCCACATTTTGCACAGCTGGATCGCGGAATCTCTGGTGACGCCAGGAAGGATGCTGCCGTTTAATGCAGGAGTGACCACAGTGCCGTTAATCTTAAAAAAGATATTCATGGCGCCTACTTCCTCGATATATTTTCGATGTACGCCGTCCAGCCACAGAACCTGTGCATAACCTTCGTCATGTGCCTTTACCTGGCTCGCCAGAGATGCCACATAGTTTCCGCCGGTCTTGGCCTCGCCGATGCCGCCCTTTACTGCTCTTACGTATTCATCCTCGATCCAGATCTTTACGGGATCCAGTCCGCTTTCATAATAAGCGCCTACCGGAGACAGAATAATAATGAACTTATACGTATGAGACGGACGAACGCCCAGGAATGGATCGGTAGCGATCACAAAGGGACGGATGTAAAGTGCCGTTCCCGGTCTGGTGGGAATCCAGTCTGCATCAACCTTTACTACTGTCTTCAGGGCCTCAAGGAAAATGTCCTCAGGAATCTCCGGAATGCAGAGGCGGCGGTTGCTGCGGTTTGCCCGCTCGATGTTCTTGTCCGGGCGGAACAGAAGGATCCTTCCGTCATCTGCCTTATATGCTTTCAGGCCCTCGAACATCTCCTGTCCGTAATGGAATACCATACAGGAAGGTTCCAGTACCAGCGGCTGATAGGGGATGACTCTCGGGTCATGCCAGCCGTTTTCCTCATCGTAATCCATCACAAACATGTGATCCGTAAAAATCGTTCCGAACACCAGCGGATTATCCTGGCCTGGCTTCTCCTTCGGTGCTGTAGTGCGTTCAATTCTAATCGTCTGCATAATGCATACTTCCTTTCCCATGCCTGGCTTATGCGTCAGTCAATTAATTTGCTAACCATTATCATCCAAAAATTCCGTTCTGTCAATACTTCCCAATATGAAGTTCTGTTATATTTTCTTTTCGTCCAGGTTATATTTCCTGCTTTTCTGCTCTTTCTGTCCCTTGGAAAATACTGGACGATAAATTTATTCCGTTGTATAATGGTAAGAAATTTTTATCTGGTATCATACCATTTCACGGAAGAAAGAAGAAAGGTGGAACTGTCAATGAAGCATTCTGCTCCCGCCGCAGAAAGCAGCAAAAATGATTTTTCGAAGGGAAGCATTGTAAGTGCGATCCTCAGCCTGGCGCTTCCCATGACCACAGCTCAGCTGATTAATGTCCTTTATAATATCGTAGACCGGATCTACATCGGCAGGATTCCGGAAAATGCCACCCTGGCCCTCACCGGCCTGGGACTTTGCCTTCCCATTATCTCCATCGTCATAGCCTTTGCCAATCTGTTCGGCATGGGAGGGGCTCCCCTCTGCTCCATCCAGCGCGGAAAAGGAAATATCGAGGAAGCGGAGGCTATCATGGGCAATTCCTTTATCCTGATGATCCTCTTCGGTCTGATCCTTACTGTCCTGGGGCTGATTTTTAAAAGGCCCCTTCTGTATCTTTTCGGTGCATCGGATGCCACGATTTCCTATGCCGAGGACTACGTAACCATCTATCTGCTGGGCAGTCTTTTTGTCATGGTAGGACTGGGAATGAACAGCTTTATTAATTCCCAGGGATTCGGAAAAACCGGCATGATTTCCGTAATCGTGGGAGCAGTTGCCAACATCATCTTGGATCCTGTATTTATTTTTGCCCTGGACATGGGCGTAAAGGGCGCCGCCTGGGCCACCATCATCTCCCAGTTTCTTTCTGCAGTCTGGATCGTCCGGTTCCTTACCGGAAAGCGGACCATCCTGAAACTTCGGCGCAAAGCCTTCCGCCTGAAAAAAAGCCGCGTTATGGCGATCATAGGACTGGGACTCAGCGGCTTTACCATGTCCGTTACCAACAGCCTGGTGCAGATCATGTACAATGCCAGCTTATCCCACTGGGGCGGCGACCTGTACGTAGGCGTTATGACCGTAATCAATTCCGTCCGCGAAATCATCTCCCTGCCGGTAAACGGCCTGACCAACAGCGCCCAGCCGGTCATGGGATTTAACTACGGAGCCGGCGAGTACCGGCGGGTAAAAAAAGCCATCGTCTTTACCTCCGTGGTCTCCATCCTTTATACCCTTGGGGCCTGGATGCTGGTTCACGGTTTTCCAGAATTTTTCATCCGCATTTTCAATCAGGATCCGGAGCTGGTGGCTGCCGGTGTGCCGGCCATGCAGATTTACTACTTCGGCTTCTTTATGATGTCCTTACAGTTTGCCGGACAGGCCGTATTCGTAGCTCTGGGAAAATCGAAAAAAGCGGTGTTCTTTTCCATTTTCCGAAAGATCATCATCGTGATCCCGCTGATCCTGATCCTGCCCAATCTTTTCGGACTGGGCACCGACGGCGTCTTTATGGCAGAACCGGTCTCCAACTTTCTTGGCGGAGCGGCTTCCTTCGGAACCATGCTTCTTACCGTCTGGCCGGAACTTACCCGGGGTGAAAAAAAGGCAAAGACGGCATAATCTATCTCATATTCTCCGGATAATCAATATCTTTCAACTCTTCTTCCCCGGCTGGAAATTCCATCACACGGCCGGGGAATTCTTTCATGATCCGGCTGCCGCCCCGGTCACCGGTCAGAGCCAGAAGCTTTTCCCGGTAAGTCCGGTAAAACAATACCGGATTTCCCCGGCGCCCGCCCCAGCTTAAGCATCCCATATCCTTTTTCCCCGGGATCAGATTTTCCTGATAATTTTTAAGAAAGTTCTTCATGGTCCTGACAGAAAGCCGGGGCTGGTCCGCCACGGAAAACAGATATCCGTCAGCTTCCTCCCCTGCTGCCAGAACTCCCAGATGAATGGATGCGGTAATTCCCTCTGCAGCCCGGTCATTTTTCACCGTCCAGAACCCCGGCAGATCCCACCGGACAGACTGCCCTTCCTCCAGATTCCTGCCTTCTCTTAAAATTTCCGGATACTGGCTTACCACAATGATTTCCAGATGGATTTCTTCTGCTTCCAGCTCCCTCTTTAACTCCAGGAACATATCCAGACCATGGCGGTACAGCGGCTTTCCCTCGTACAGTTTCAAAAGCTTGTTTTCACCGAAACGATTTCCAAAACCGGAAGCCATATAAATCAATGCAATCCGCGCCGGCCGCAGGCGGCAGAGACGGCATTCCCAGCCTTTTTCCTGAAGGATTCCGCATATCTTCTCTCCTGCATGCTTTCTGTATGTCGTGTCCGCCTGATTTAAAAACAGCATGAGGGGAGCTGAGGGCAAGCGGAACCGAATGGGCCTTAAATACCCTCTCTCCAAAAAATCCGCAGCCATTTCCGGCGTAACCGGCACCTGGCCGTCCTCTTCCGCTGGTGCCCCGTCTGCCCTCAAAAGACCCAGCTGCCACCGGTGGCAGACGGTTTCCAGAGGCTGTCCTACGGCAGAAAGGCCGAACATAACAAAAACCGCATCGGTATTGGCGGGCACCACTGGCTCACGGGGCCATTCCGGGAACTTCATAGGCAGGTTCCGCGAACCGTCAGCCTCCACCAAAACCAGGTCAGCCATCCTGCAGATCTGTTCGTAAGCATCCTGACCGGGATAGGTCAGCTTTCCCCGGGCCTTTCCCTCGCCCAGACTTCCAAATACCGTGATTCCTTCCTCATCCAGCATCCGCTCCGCCTCACAGACCTCTTTTCCCGCCGTGCTGTGCTCCCTGGGCAGCCACATATGGGTGGTGGTCATCACCGCAGTCTTTTTCCCCGCCTTCCAGGCGGCAGCAGCCAGACGTTCAATCATGGAAGTCTTCCCGCCGGAACCGATCACCGCAATTACGTAAGATTTATTCATGAATCTGTCCCCCTGCCGAAATACTTTTCAAACAGCTTTCTGGACTCTGCCGCTAACTCTGCCTCCATATCCAGATAATTTTTAAGGAATTCCCGGCACTGGGGCGTAAGCTGTGAGAAACCGCCCTCCGCTCCTCCCGACTTCGTATTCAGAAGCGGAAAACCCAGCTGTTTCTGCGCGTCTTTAACGATCTTCCAGCCTTTGCTGTAGGACATATGCATCTGGCGGCATGCAGTCTGCATGGATCCGGTGTGATCCACCAGACTTAAAAACTGAGCAATGCCGGGGCCGAAAAAAATCTCCTCCCCCTCAATATAAAGACGACATACGCTGTGAAGAGGGATCCGGCTTTCTCTCCACCCTTCCCAGTCTTCCTCTCCCTCGATGGGCATGATAATTCCCTGATCTTCTACGGGGATCTCCTCTACCAGAGGGCTGACCGAATCCTGCCGCAGGGCTCCCCTGAGACCGCCAGGCCCTTCGTATCCAAGGATCTGAGGAATCAGGCTGCTGGAAATCAAAACCGGGTGACCGCGTCTTCCCTGGTATACCGGGCAGGCTGCCTTTCCTCCGCTTTTCAGGAGACGTTCCACCGTATCCGCCAGAAACAGCGGATATTTTACCGGCAGGATCAGCACCTGGCTGCAGAGTTCTTCGATATAGCGAAGGCCCATGCCCACACTGTAAAACATGTCTGTGGTCTCATAAGCCTCATTCCGCAGGCAGATCACCCCCATTCTGGCGATATGTTTCTCCAGCAGATCGCCCTCCCGGCCGGTTATAACAATGACGGGTTCCACACCGGCCTGTTTTAAGGTAATGATGATGCGGCGGATGACCGTGGTTTTGCCTACAGGAAGAAGAGGCTGGAACACAGAAGATCCGGTCTTATGGCCCGCTGCGGATATGACTGCACCTGTCTTCATCGTTCTCCGCCAAGGAATAATTCATTTTTCTTGGGCTCCTGGCACACCTTCTTCAGTTTCTGGGAAATGGCGGCCGCCATAAGCTTATTCAGCTTTCTGGCATCTCTTGGACAGACCTTAATGCAGCGCATACAGGAAATACAGAGCGACGGGTCTGTTTTTGCCGGATTATCTGCCGGTATGGCCCCTACAGGGCATTTTCCGACGCAGGCTCCGCAGCCGCTGCACTCTTTTCCCGCCTCCGGGTGCACGGGCACCACGCCGAACTTCCGGTAAGGCCGGTTTCCCGGCACAGTAACCTCTTCTGCCGGCTCCTCACCGGTAAGTATGGGCCGGAGCTGATCTGCAAATCCTCTTAATTCCTTTTCATCCTCCCGGTCAGGCCTTCCGGCTGCAAACTGCCTTGCAATAGAATGTTCCGCCACCGCGCTTACCGCACCAATGCAGAAAAATCCCGCCTCATCCATGACGTCTTTAAGCTCCGCAAGGGTATCTTCGTAAGCCCGGTTTCCATACACGCAAACGATAACTGCCCTGGCGCCGCTTCCTTTTATCTGCCGGATACGCTCCGCTGCCGCCTGAGGCACTCTTCCTCCATAAGAAGGAACAGCTGCCAGACAGACATCCTCCGGTGAAATACTGATATCCGAATATACCGTATCCATCCGGGTAAGATCAATTACCTGGCGCTTTAAGCCGATCTCCTCGGCCAGTATATCTGCTGCCCTTTTCGTACCGCCTGTAGGACTGAAAACCATTTCGTATAATTTCATTTCGATTCCTCCTCCAAAAATCAAGCAATTCTTTTTTCATTATACCATAAATTCATTGTCAACGGGCATTTTTCGTTTTATAATAGACGTTGTTCACCAGTTCCGGGAGGAGTGCGGCGAAAGCCGTATAGCCGGTGTCCGGTCTCACACGATTAATCCCGGGAACACGCGGCTGCTGGCGAACATTTTTTCTGTTGATGATGACAAAAAAGCTCTGACGGCGGAATGATCCGCTGTTCAGAGCTTTTTGTCATAATATGATTTGATTGTCTTTCACATTGCTTCCGCAGCTCGCCGGCGCAGGATGGCTTACTCCCCACGCAAAAGAAGAACCGCCTCCGGCTGTACCGTAAGCCACTGGGGAATCACACCGGCACTGTCATGGGTATGGATTGTCTTTTCCACCTTCCACCAGAGGCCGTTTTCCAGAGTCACATACCACTCAAAGGGCATTTCCGTAACGGATCCATTCCCCACCGGTATCCGGTTTATGCCGATTCCATCGGCCGCCGGTTCCAGATCATGGGCCCGGATTCCCACTGCGAAAATTTCCGGTCCCACTTCCTGTTCCGTGGTGAGTACCAGTCCGTTCCAGTCCAGGGCCTTTACCTGCCGGGCCCCCAGGCGCTCAATCCGTGAAATGTTTTTGCAGCCTGTAAGGCGGGCCGCCTGGCAGGTTCCCGGGTTCTGGAAGATATCCCTGGTCCTTCCGGCTGTCAGCACGTGTCCATTGTCCATAAGAAGCAGGTAATCGCAAAGCTGATACGCTTCATCCCTGTCATGGGTCACCATGACAGATGCGCCGTCATAATCTTTTAATACCCGGGCCAGTTCCAGCCGAAGTCCTTCCCGAAGGTATGTGTCCATGGCAGAAAAGGGTTCATCCAGCAAAAGGACTCTGGGTTCATAGGCCAGAATCCTTGCCAGAGCGGTCCGCTGCTGCTGTCCGCCTGAAAGCTGGCCGGGGTAGCGCTTTTCCAGTCCGGACAGCCGGAATCGCCGGATCATTTCCTCCACCCGCGCATCCTGTGCGGCCCGGCTTAAACGCTCTCCTTTCCCGGGCAGCCCCTTCTTTCCCTGACTTTTTAATCCGATCCGGATATTTTCTTCTACTGTCATATTGGGGAAAAGAGCGTAATTCTGAAACAGATATCCCACCCGTCTCTGCTGGGGCTTTCTGTTAATCTTACGTTCCCGGTGAAAGAGGATCTGCTCTTCTTCTTCTCTGCCGTCTCTTTCCAGGCTGCGAAGCAGGATCTTTCCCTCATCTGGTGTTACGATCCCGGCAATCGATTTTAAGGTCATGCTTTTCCCGCATCCCGATGGTCCAAGGATCCCCAGGCATCCTCTGCCGCAGGAAAACTGAATCTCCAGCCGGAACTCCTTCAGCTGTTTCCGGATATCCACTTCCAGAAGATTCGTATTATCGCTGTGTTCCATTTCAATATCTCCTAAAGCATCTGCCGCCGGACGGCGAAAGGCTATTTTCTCTGGTTTTCCGTGCGCATGGCCGCCCAGTTCATCAGCATTACCGAAAGCAGAGCGATCACTGCAATCACCATCACATACCGGTTTGCCGTGTCCATATTTCCGGCCGCCACCTCAGAATAAACCGCCATGGGAAGAGTTCTGGTTTTTCCGGCAATGTTTCCCGCGATCATAGCGGTGGCGCCGAATTCGCCAAGTCCCCTGGCAAAGGCCAGTACACCGCCGCTTACCACGCCGGGGGCCGCATTGGCCAGAAGAACCTTCCGGAAAATCTCCCACTCACTCATGCCCAGGGTCCGCGCCGCAGCCGTCAGGTTCGGATCCACCTGCTCGAAGGCGCCCCTGGCGGACCGGTACATCAGGGGAAAGGACATAGTCACTGCCGCAATGACGGTAGCTCCCCAGGAAAAAGCGATCTTAATGCTGAAAAAATCCAGGAAAAACTTTCCCAGCGGCCGCTTCACCCCGAACAGATACAGCAGGAAAAATCCCGCTACCGTCGGCGGCAGCACCAGGGGCAGCGTCAGAATGCCATCCAGAATCATCTTAGCCCGTCCATCCCGAATGCTGACCACCAGCCATGCCGCCAGGATTCCAAGGAAAAATGTAATTAAAATCGACAGACTCGCCGTCTTCACAGATATCCAGACCGGTGACCAGTCCATGGCTTTCCCTCCTCCTGTTTCACATGTATGTTCTTCTCACTGGAAAATTATTTCTCTCACCGAAAAAATGTTTTTCCCGCCGGAAAAGATCAGCCCTCACTTCCGGCAGCAAATCCATAAGCTTCAAATACCGCCATGGCTTCCGGTGTTTTCAGGAAATCTACCAGACTTTGAGCAGCTTCCTCATGGGCCGTATTCTTTACCACGGCAACAGGGTAAATCACCTTGGTCTTAAGGCTTCCTTCCGGCGCCTCTGCAACCACATCTACCTGATCTTCCATGCTGGCCGCATCGGTCGCATAAACGATGCCTGCGTCTGCGCTTGCAGCTGCTACCTGGTTTAACACCTCCGTTACATTGGTGCCGAAGCTGACCTTATCCTGAATGCTGTCCCAGATCCCCAGACTGGTCAGCGCTTCCTGGGCATACTGACCGGCCGGAACGCTGGCAGGGTCGCCTAATGCAATGCTGGCAGCATCTGCAATATCCTCAAATGCGCTTAATCCGGCCTCATTTCCCTCAGGAACGATCAGAACGATCTTATTCTCCAGAAGGTCGGTAATGGTATCCGATGCAATCAGTCCTTCTTCATTCAGTGCATCCATCTGCGTGGTGGCAGCAGACATAAATACATCTGCTTCCAGTCCTTCCTCAATCTGTGTCTGCAGTTTTCCGGAGCTGTCATAGGTGCCTTTTACTACAATATTCGGATACTGCTCCTGGAACATGGGGATCAGCTCCTCTTCAAAGGCATTCTTCAGGCTGGCAGCTGCAGCAATGAGAATTTCCTCGGTCTCCACAGTTTCCTGAGGCGCTGCAGTGGTTTCCCCACTCTGGGAAGAGCAGCCGGCCAGCATGCCGGCCGTCAGGGCCGCTGTCATCATCCATACCAACGTTCTTTTTTTCATACTACTCCCTCTTTCGCTTTCTTAAGTTGCTGTGAGTATAATGGTTATTTTAACGGGTTTACCGCTGTCCGGCACATTCGGAAGCACTGCCCCGCAGGATCTTAATGCCGTGCTCCAACGGCTCCAGAATAAATCCAAGGCTCTCCCGGACTGCCTTGGGACTTCCCGGGAGATTGACGATTAACGTTTTCTTCCGGATTACCGATACGCCGCGGCCAAGCATGGCACGGCTGGTCAGCTCCATGGAACGGTATCGGATATACTCTGCAATCCCTGGCGCATTCCGGTCCGCCACTGCCATGGTGGCCTCCGGCGTCTGGTCCCGCATGGAAAATCCCGTACCGCCGCTGGTGACCACCAGATCCAGCTGCCGCCCGTCTGCCAAGCGGATCAGCTGCTGCTTCAAAACTTCCGGCTCATCAGGAAGCAAAAGGACTTCCTCCACCTGGTATCCCGCCTGTTCAAGCATTTCTTTTGCTGCCGGTCCGCTCTCATCCTTCCGCTTCCCGGCCGCTCCCTTGTCGCTTAACACGATCACCGCCGCCGAAAAAGGCCTGTCCGGATCAGGCATTATCACTTCCATCTTGTCTCCCGGGCGGACCGTTCCCTCCCGGATCACTCTGGCAAACACCCCCTGCGTCGGCATGATGCACTCTCCCATCCGCTGATAAATGGCACAGTGGCTGTGGCATTCCTTTCCGATCTGGGTAATCTCAAGTTCTGCGTCATTAACCAAAAGCCTTGTTCCCACGGGAAGGGAAGAAAAGTCAATTCCTTCCACCACCAGATTTTCCCCGAAAGCGCCGTCGCCGACACCGGCTCCCCGCTGGTTAAACGCTTTTACCCGGTCATAGGAAAGCAGGCTTACCTGCCGGTGCCAGTTTCCTCCGTGGGCATCGCTCTCAATACCAAAGTTTAAAACCAGGCGTCCTTCCGGTACGGCATGTTTTTCTGTGCCGCGCTTTTCGCTGATACAGACGGCACGAACCTGCCCCTGTATATTCTCCTGCTCCATGGTTTCATCCTCCTATGTCAATCATATTTCTCTGTTCCGTCATTGCCTGAGGCTGTTCAAAACAATGGGCTCCCGGCTTTGACCGCACCGCCTTCTCCATGGCTTCGGAAAGGCGTTTCTGCAGATCCGGAGCATCCGGACAGTCTGCGTATTTCCATTCCCAGTGTCCGTTTTCCCGAGTCTTAGCCGCCTGATCCTGTCTGAGGACAGCCCGCAGGTCTTCTCCATCCGGATAACACAGACATGTCTTTAAAAAGCCGCTGGCTGTCAGACGGATACGGCTGCAGTCTTTGCAGAATTTCCCGTGCATGGCACTGATAAGACCCAGACTTCCTTTAAATCCAGGCACTTGGTAATACACCGCAGGCCCCGCCCCATGGCGCCGTCCGTCCGGCTCCATCCCCGGATAACGCTTCTGCATCTCCTTAAAAAGCGTCTCATGATTTATAGTCTCATACTGCCTTCCATATCCGATGGGCATCATTTCAATAAATCGCACATCCACAGGCAGAATCCTGGCAAGCTCTGCCACCGAAACCCAGTCCGGCACCAAATGTTCTGTTCCGGAATCCCTGCCTGCAAAACCTGCCCGGTCAAAATCAATAGACACTGCATTTACCTTTACGGGAATCCCGCTTCTGCAGGCCGCCTGTATGGCCGATTCCACCGTTTCCAATCCGTCTGCACCTGTGATCTGATGGTAGCGCGCCCGGTCCCTGGTATCCAGGCTGATATTGATCCCATCGATCCCCGCTTCCAAAAGACCCGGAAGCTCCTCTTCAAGGCGGATTCCGTTGGTGGTAAGCGTCACCGTCTCGATTCCTGGAACTTCCTTAATCATCTTCACCAGCCGGCAGCATCCCCGGCGCACCAAAGGTTCCCCGCCGGTTATCTTAATATGGCGGATCCCAAGTCTTGCTCCACAGATTGCCACCGCCTGGATCTCCTCAAAGGTAAGGATCTGCGCCGCCGGCTCCTTTTGGGCACCGTGAGGCATACAGTAGCAGCACCGCAGATTGCAGCGGTCTGTAATGGAAATCCGCATATAGTCAATGGTTCGTCCGTAAGAATCCTTCATGACTCCCTCACCGCTTTCGGGTGGAAAAATTCGCCGCTCTTTCCGCCGGATTTGTGCTCTAGCCGAATCTCTCCCATTTCCATGGTCCTGTCAACGGCCTTGCACATATCGTAAACCGTCAGAAGGGCCGCAGTTACACCGGTCAGCGCCTCCATCTCCACTCCCGTCTTTCCCGTGGTTCTGGCTGTACAGACTGCTTCGATCTCACATCGTTCCTGCTTTATGGAAAAATCAATGGCAAGACTGGAAAGGGGCAGGGGATGGCACAAAGGGATCAGTTCCCAGGTCCGCTTGGCTCCCATGATTCCGGCGATCCGGGCCGTACCCAGCACATCTCCCTTTTTCATGGTTCCTTCCATAACCATATCAAGACATTCCCGGCTCATAAAAATGCTTCCTCTGGCCTTTGCCTCCCGAACTGTGTCCGCCTTTTCTCCCACATCTACCATGCGGGCATTTCCCGCCTCATCAAAATGTGTAAATTTCATCGTTTCTACCATCCTTTTCCGAAGCCGCAGGCCGGCCAGGTACAGACGGGGCAATTCAGACACAGTCCCCCCTGTCCCAAAGAAGCCAGCTCTTCTGCCGTCACTTCATCGTCTGCCATAATCTTTGGGAGTACCAGATCAAATATGGTGCGCTTCGAATACATCACGCAGCCGGGAAGGCCCATGATGGGCACCACCCGGGCGGAGTCTCCTTCTCCCGCCGTATAATAAGCCAGCAAAAACATAGCTCCCGGAAGCACCGGAGCGCCGTAGGAGACGATCCTTGCGCCGGTATTCTTAATGGCAAGGGGTGTTTTGTCATCTGGATCCACGCTCATGCCGCCGGTACAGATCACCATGTCCGCGCCTTTTTCGATCATGCGCAGAATGGCCTCGGTCACCTTCTTATCGTCATCGTTCCAGATTTCATGGCCCATCACTTCCGTATCATACTCTGCCAGCTTCTCCCGGATCACCGGTGAGAAGGTGTCTTCAATCCTTCCGTAATATACTTCATTTCCGGTGGTAACGATGGCTGCTTTCTTTTTTCGGAAGGGCACAAGTTCAAAGATCGGACTGCCGCCGGTAATCTCCATGGCCGTCTTTTTGGCTGCCTCCATCTTCTCTTCCTCGATTACAAGAGGAATGATCCGCGTGCCTGCCAGTTTGTCTCCTGCCTTTACCGGAACATTTCCGTGCCGGGAAGCGATCATCATCTGACCCATGCTGTTTACTGCCTTAAGGGCCTCATTTTTTATTTTAAACAGGCCGCTGCATGCTGCCGTCAGCTCGATCTTTCCTTCTTTGGGAGCAGAGCGGTCCATGTATTCTCCCCTGCAGATGGCGCAGAGAATCTCGGCTGCCTCATCTTCATGAAGCATTCCCTCTGCCTTCTCCCAGACGTAAAGCTGGTCTTTCCCAAGACTTAAAAGGACCGTGATATCCTCCTTCGTCACCACATGACCTTTCCGAAACCGGGCATCCTTGGTGACGCCTTTGATGATCTGCGTAATGTCATGACACAGTACCGCGCCTTCCGCTTCTGTCGTACGAATCAGTTTCATTTTCTCTTGCCTCCCACCGTTATTTTTTTTTAAGAATAACGCTATTTTCAGCATATAATATTTCAGCCGATTTGTAAATACTATTCCACAAAAACAGGCGGAAACTGCACAAACACATTCGTTTGGCAGCTTCCGCCTGTTTCCGTATCTTATTTATTTTATTCCGAAATGCAGCTGGAAAATGCTTTCCGTCAGTCCTCTGCGATCTTTGAAGCCCAGGAGCGGACCTGTTCTGCAGGGGTTTTCATCTTCTGCCCGTTGAACTGGATATTCAGTCCTTCCTTTACTTCCGCGCCGGCACAGATTTTCTTCACATCCTCCAAGGTATGTCCCAGCCATCCGCCGTTTGTAGCAAAAGTCCAGACCTTTTTTCCGGCAAGACTGTTTTCCGTCAGAAAGGTCTTTACAGCCGGCGCAAAGGTGTACCACCACACAGGCGTTCCTAAAATAATCTTATCATACTGGGAAAGATCCGACTGAATGGGCTCTATCTCTGGCATATAGCCGCTGTTTACTTCCCGGTGCCCCTGCTCGACTACCGCATTGTAGCTTCCGGTATACGGTTTTACTGTGCGGATCTCTTCCATGTCTCCGCCGGTTACCTGCCGGATCATCTCCGCAGTGCTTCGGGTATTTCCGCCGTAAGAATAATAAAGAATCAATGTTTTCATCTCGTCACCAAACTGCTGCCATTACTGTGCAGCCGCCTTCCATTTACGATAATTTTCCGTACTCCTCATCCGAAACCGGCTCACACCACTCGTTGGCTGTCTCCTCTCCGGGAACTTCCACAGCAAGATGGGCAAACCAGCTGTCCAGTGCCGCTCCGTGCCAGTGCTTCACTTCCGACGGGATCACCACCACATCGCCGGGTTTTAATTCCCTGGCCTCTTTTCCCCATTCCTGATAATACCCCCGGCCTGCGGTGCAGAGAAGGATCTGGCCACCTCCGGATTTTGCATGGTGAATATGCCAGTTATTACGGCAGCCGGGCTCGAAAGTAACATTGCCGATGGGCACGCCGCTGGTCGTCAGCATGTTCAGATAGCTTTGTCCCACAAAATATTTTCCAAACGCCACATTTTTCTCCCCCACTGGGAAAATGCTTACTTCTTCTGGTTTCATAATCTTACCTCCTGCTTACTCTGATAGTCTGCCGCCGGATAGGCGGCGTTAATTCAGGGATGCCAAATGCGCCGCCAGACTTTTGCGTAATGGCTGGTACGTCGGCCGCCGGCGCATAATGGTTTACTTTACTTTTTATCTGGCCGGTTTTCCCGGATCCATCTGTCAAGAGCCGGTTCTGCATCCTTTACGCTGCCGCCCCGAATGGCCAGACCTTTTTCCACCTTCGCCCCGGGGCAAATCTTTCGGATATCCTTTTCACTGGCGCCCATTCCGCTTCCCTCATGGGTACAGAAGGGGAGAATGGTCTTTCCTGAAAAATCATAATGCTCCAGAAAGGTAAATACTGCCATGGGCATGGTACTCCAGTAATTTGGGTATCCCAGGTAAATCCTGTCATACCCATCCAGATTCCCGGGATACTTCTTAAGTTCCGGCCTGGCATTCCGCCGCTGGTCTGCCTGGGCCTGGGCAATGCAGGTATTATAATCCCTGGCATATTCCTGCACCGGCTCGATCCGGAAAAGATCTGCCCCGGTCAGTTTCTGAAGGATCTTCGCTGCAATTTCGGTATTTCCAGTCTCTAGATCGCGGATCTCGCCGCTTACATAATTTTCATATTTTCTTGAAAAATATGCGATCAGCTCTGCCATATGTATTCCTCCGTTTCTGATTTTCAGGGAGTCCGCTTTATGTACCCTGTGACTTCATTATACGTTTCCTTTCCTTGACATGGAATCTCCGATATGTTATTTTGGCATTAACATTTTGTTGATACCGGTCCAGGCTTTCCGGGCCGTAATCATTTCGTTCATGGAAAGGAGACCCGCCATGTTTAATCCTATGCTTACCGTTTTTACCTGTGTGGCTGACTGCGGCAGCTTTACCAAGGCAGCAGAAAGCCTGTTCATTTCCCCCACTGCCGTAATGATGTAGGACGGATTTTGCGGACATTCAAAATAAAAAAGAATGTGGAGGTAACAGACAATGGCAAAGACAATTTTTGAGGAAATGGGCGGCAAATACGAAAGGCAAGGCGATTATTTAATACCGTGCTTAACTGTACCCGCCGAAGAAGAACAGCCGATAGGCATCTGGGGACAGCGGCATTTGGATTATCTGAAGCATCACTGCAAAGTTACATACACCAATCTTCTTACAAGCGGCAGACTTAACGCTTACCTTGCCGACATTGACAGACAGGCACAGGAACGCTTTGAAAGGCTCATAGAGGGTATGAAACAGGCACAGGGCATAACGGAACAGCTAAAGGCAGAAAACGCCTTAGAATGGACAGGATGCCTCAATAACATAAGGGCTTGTGC
>DVKS01000184.1 GCA_018715905.1 Candidatus Caccovicinus merdipullorum
CGCTTAAGATCATTTCTTTCACCTCCGTACGGTGTCTGATTAAAAAATCGGACAGAATTTTCTCTTTTACACAAATGTCAACTGCGGCATCAACAGCTGCTTCCAGTTTCAGACCTTTTGCCAGACCAAGACGGATCTGTTCTATCAGAAACGCATATTCATAGAGTTTTCGGCAGCTGTCCATCAGATTCTGATTATGCCCCAGATTGATATTTAGCACTTATAAATCCTTCTTATCATGAGATCTTCCAGATATTTACATAATAGTAAAAAATTGGCAAAATGTCAATGAAATTAATAAAAACAGAAATGAAAGCAGTCCTGCCTTTAGAATGGCAGGATTTTCTTGTTTTTGCGAAGCCAAAATTAGTTTTCAGTAGGAAAACGCCGCGTTTTGTGATATACTACTACCGATTAAGGGGTCACCTTAGAGATTCCGCCGCCGGATAGGCGGCATCAGAGATAGTTTGACGCCGAACTGACGGCGTGATGGTTTTGCACGGAATGAGGAGGCGTTTATGTCGAAAGAAACAAATTCCCTTGCCATATCCGTCCAGGATGTGACGAAGGTGTACCGGTTATATGAAAAGCCCATTGACCGCTTAAAGGAGTCCATGAGCATTTCCCATAAGAGTTATCACCGGGATTTTTATGCTTTGAACGGGATTTCCTTCCAGGTGGAGAAGGGCCAGACTGTGGGGATCATCGGCACCAACGGCTCGGGAAAATCGACGATATTGAAAATAATCACCGGCGTGCTGACGCCCACCACCGGAACGGTTTCGGTAGACGGAAAGATATCCGCCCTTCTGGAACTGGGGGCAGGCTTTAACAGCGATTACACCGGTATTGAAAATATTTATATGAACGGTACCATGATGGGCTACTCCAAAAAGGAGATGGACGAAAAGCTTCAGGATATTCTGGATTTTGCGGAGATCGGGGATTTCGTCTATCAGCCGGTAAAGACCTATTCCAGCGGTATGTTTGTCCGTCTGGCCTTTGCTCTGGCAATTAATGTGGAGCCGGAGATCCTGATCGTGGACGAGGCGCTGTCTGTGGGAGATGTGTTCTTCCAGGCAAAATGTTACCGGCGGATGGAAGAGATCCGCAAAAGCGGCACCACCATCCTGATGGTAACCCACGATATGGGAAGCATTATCAAATACTGCGATAAAGTGGTGCTGTTAAATAAAGGAGAATTCGTTGCCGAGGGAACGGCAGGCCACATGGTAGACTTATATAAGAAAATTCTGGCAGGCCAGATGGACTCGCTGAATGCAGAGCTTGCTAAGGAGCGGGAAGAATCGGCTGCAGACCACATTCTTATGTCGGACTTTTCCGGCGGCATCACCGGAGACCAGCCGGATTCCGGCCCGGCAGAGGGCACATCCGGCGGACTGATGAAAGATCAGATCACCATCAATGCCAACCGGACGGAGTACGGAGACGGCCGGGCGGAGATTTACGACCTGGGTCTTTTGGACGAGAGGGGGAACCTGACGAACCTTCTGTTAAAGGGAGAGATGTTTACCATCCGGGAGTGCATCCGGTTCAATGCGGATATCGAGGCGCCGATCTTTACCTATACGATAAAAGATAAGAAGGGAACGGAGCTTACGGGAACCAACACCCTTTACGAGGGGGCGGATATCCGGCCGGTGAAGGCGGGGGACGAGTACCAGGTGGAATTTACCCAGAAGATGACCCTCCAGGGCGGCGAGTATCTGCTGTCCATGAGCTGCACCGGTTTCGAGCAGGGAGAGCATGTGGTTTACCACCGGCTCTACGATGTGGCGAATATTACGGTAATCTCCAATAAGAATACGGTAGGCGTGTATGATATGGAGTCTCAGGTAAAGGCGGTAAAGAAATGAAAGATATGAGCTACGAGCTTTTGGATTTAATGGAGGAAAAGGGCTGGGATGAAAAGGGCCTGGCACAGATCCTGGAGGATGGCACAGAGCCCTGGATCCTGGAAGCCCTTTCGCCCATCCGGGAGAATCTGGTGGACTGGCTGGATATTGCCAAGGATGCGTCAGTTCTGGAGATTGGCTCCGGTTACGGAGCGCTCACCGGCATTCTGGCCAGGAAGGCCGGCAGCGTGGATGTTGTGGATGAGCGGGAAGAAAATCTGGAGACCGGCAGACGGCGCTGGGGCCAGATGGAAAATATCCGCTGGCATTTAAAGGAGACCGGCACAGAGTGCGTATACGACTGGGTCTTTCTTATCGGTCCCCGGACTTTGGGCTCTTTACTGGAACTGCCCGGCCGGAAGGAAAGCTGGAACTGGAAGGAAGAAGAAAAGGCATATCTGACGGAGCAGATCCGTCAGGCGGCAGCCCGGGTAAAGGACGGCGGACGCCTGGCTCTGGCCCTGCCCAACCGGAACGGATTGAAGTACTGGGCGGGAGCGGCGCCGGAGGAAGAAGAGGCCTCCATGAATCTTTCTGAGCTGCGGGAAGTCTTCGGCTCCATGGGGGGACGGACGGAATTTTATTATCCCCTGCCGGATTACAAGCTTCCCACGGCCATTTACTCGGATCGGTACCTGCCGGTGCAGGGAGAGCTTCCCAGCCTGTATGCGGAGTATGAAAAGCCCCGCTACCGGCTTTTTTCTGAGGAAGCGGCTTATGACGCGGTGTGCCAGGCGGGCGGATTCCCGCAGTTTGCGAATTCATTTTTTGTGATTTGGGAGAAACTATGAAACAGACCTTATTTGTAAAATACAACCGGACCAGGAAGCCGGAGTACCAGATCCGCACCAGCATCGTGGAGGAAGACGGCGTCCGTTATGTGGAGAAGGCGGCCCTCTGTCTGGAGGGACAGCTTCACATTCACTCCTTTCAGAAAAAGTATGAGCTTCTCACCGGGCAGAATCCCCATGTTCAGGTATTGAAGCCGGAATTTCCCCAGGGCGATGCCTTCGTGCGTTTCCCGTTTTTAAAGGGACAGAGCCTTGCAGAGCGCATGGGCAGCCAGATCCGGGAAGGCCGGCCGGCGGCAGAGGTTTTAAAAGAGGGGCTTTCGCTGATTTTCGGTGAGGGTCAGGAGCCTTTCACGCCTACGCCTGCCTTTGAGGAAGTTTTTGGGACGATTCCGGATATCCAGGATGAAAGCTTCCATGTCTCCAATGTGGACGCCCTTTTCGAGAACGTGATGGAGACGGCGGAAGGCCTGTGGTTTATGGACTATGAGTGGGTCTTTGAATTCCCGGTGCCGATGGGGTATCTCCGCTACCGGAACCTGTATTATTTCTTTGAGCGCTTTAAGAACGCCTTTGGCTGGAGTGATGTGCTGGGATTTCTGGCCCAGTTTGATATCACGAAAGAGCAGGCGGACATTTACCGGGCCATGGAGGAGGCATTCCAGACCTATGCCCACGGGGACAGCAGCCAGGGATATTTAAGCCGGTATCAGCAGAAGGTAACTACCTTTGAGGAATTAAAGGAAGAGGAGCAGGAGCTTTTCCGGGCCAGGGAGCGGATCCTTGCCCTTCAGGAGGAAGTGGAGGATAAGAACCTGGAAATCCGCAAGCGGAATGAGACCCAGCGTCTTTCCAACAACCACATTGCGAACCTGGATGCCATCATCCGTGACCTGCGCCGGGAAGTGGACGAGATGGGGAAACTTTTAACCTACTTAAACCGCCACGAGGCCATTATCTTCAAGGTGTGGCGGAAGATAAAGGGGGCAGTCAGCCGGCGTTTTCCTGCAGGAACCAGAAGGCGGAAGATTCTGGAGTACGGACTTCACACACTCCGCCACCCCATCCGCTACTGCCGCCTTTATGTGACCCGTGAAGGGCGGAACCGGATCGCCGGAGATTTTGCCATCGGAAGCAGCTATTTTGAACACGGACGGCTGGTATTTCCCAAAGATCCGGTGAAAGCGCCCACAGTTTCCATTGTGATTCCGGTGTATAATCAGATTCATTATACTTACGCCTGTCTCCTTTCGATTCTGGAGCATACAAAGGATGTGTCTTATGAGGTGATCATTGCCGACGATGTGTCCACAGATGCCACAAAGGAGCTGGGAAAATACACGGAGAATCTGGTGATCTGCCGCAACAGCGTCAATCAGGGCTTTCTCCGCAACTGCAATCAGGCAGCCATGAGTGCCAGAGGAAAATACATTATGTTCTTGAATAATGACACCCAGGTGACGGAAGGGTGGCTCAGCTCTCTGGTGAATCTGATTGAGTCCGACCCCGCCATCGGCATGGCGGGATCCAAGCTGGTGTATCCTGACGGGCGGCTCCAGGAGGCCGGCGGCATTATCTGGAGTGACGGTTCCGGCTGGAACTACGGCCGTCTGGATGACCCGGACAAGGCAGAATACAATTACGTGAAGGATGTGGACTACATTTCCGGTGCGGCCATCCTCTTAAGCACCAGGCTGTGGAAGCAGTTAGGTGGATTTGATGTGCGTTTTGCACCGGCGTACTGCGAGGACTCGGACCTGGCATTCCAGGTGCGGAAGGCCGGCTACCGTGTGGTATACCAGCCTCTTTCCAAGGTGATCCACTTCGAGGGCATTTCCAACGGCACAGATGTAAACGGCGGGGGATTAAAGCGCTACCAGGTGGAAAACAGCCGGAAGTTAAAGGAAAAATGGGCCGAGGAATTTAAAAAGCAGTGCGTGAATACCGGAAACCCCAATCCCTTCCGTGCAAGGGAGCGGAGCATGGGTAAGCCCATTATCCTGGTGGTGGACCATTATGTGCCCACGTATGACAAGGACGCCGGTTCCAAGACCACCTTCCAGTATCTGAAGATGTTCCTGAAAAAGGGATACGTGGTGAAATTCCTGGGTGACAATTTCCTCCATGAGGAGCCCTATTCCACTACGCTCCAGCAGATGGGCATTGAGATCCTTTACGGTGAGGAATACCAGACGAAGATTTGGGACTGGATCAAGGAAAACGGCAGCGAGATCGCCTTTGCCTATTTAAACCGACCCCATATTGCCGGAAAGTATGTGGATTTTATCCGGGACAATACCAATATCAAGATTATTTACTATGGACATGACCTGCATTTCCTGCGGGAATTCCGGGAGTATGAGCTGACCGGCGACTTAAAGAAAAAGCGGGAGTCAGACTACTGGCGCTCCATCGAGCTGTCCATGATGTACAAGGCAGCCGTGTCTTATTATCCTTCCCAGGTGGAGGTGGATGCTATCCACCGGATCGATGAGACCATTCCGGTAAAGGCCATCACCGCCTATGTATATGAAAACTTCCTTGAGAACCTGCAGAAGGATTTTGCAAAGCGGGAAGGACTTCTCTTTGTGGGAGGCTTCGCCCATCCGCCCAACGCGGACGGCGTTCTCTGGTTTGCCAGAGAGATCTTCCCTCTGATCCGCCAAAAGCTTCCCCATGTGGTCTTTTACGTGGTGGGTTCCAAGGTTACTGAGGAAATCAAGGCCCTGGATTCTGAGGAGAACGGCATTATCGTGAAGGGCTTTGTGTCTGAGGAGGAGCTTTCCCGGCTGTACGCAGAGTGCCGGATGGTGGTGGTTCCCCTCCGCTACGGCGCAGGCGTAAAGGGCAAGGTGGTGGAGGCCATCTATAACGGCGCCCCCATCGTTACCACTTCCGTAGGCGCAGAGGGAATTCCCGGTGTGGAGGATGTGCTGCGGATTGCCGATGAGCCGGAGGATTTTGCCAGACAGACGGCAGAACTTTACGAGGATACAGAGACGCTGCGCCGGATGTGCGAAAAGACCCAGGAATACATCCGTGCCCATTTCAGTGTAGACGGGGCATGGAAGGTCATCGAAGAGGATTTTGCCTGGGACGGACAGCAGGGCTAGAAAGCTGCAAAGAAGATGGGAAGCCGCCGGGCAGGCGGTTTCCCTGGGGCAGGAGAAATAAATACAGACAGGAAAGGAACAGATGCGATGCAGGCGGTATTGCTGGCAGGCGGGTTGGGCACGCGGTTAAAGAGCGTGGTAAATGACCGGCCCAAGCCCATGGCCCTGATCGAGGGAAAGCCATTTATGGAGTATGTGGTCCATGAGCTTTCCCGCCATGGGATTACGGAGATTATTTTTGCCGTGGGGTACAAGGGCTCCATGGTGGAGGAGTATTTTCAGGACGGGAAGAAGTTCGGCGTGACGGTTTCCTACGCCTATGAGGAGGAACTTTTGGGGACGGCGGGAGCCATAAAGAACGCAGGCCGTTTTATCACCGAGGATTTCTTTTACGTGCTGAATGCGGATACCTTTTACCAGATCGACTACAGCCGTCTCCTTACGATCCGGCAGGAAAAGGATCTGGAGATGGCCCTGGTGCTGCGCCAGGTGCCGGATGTGTCCCGGTACGGGCGGGCCGTCCTGACAGACGGGATGCTGACGGCTTTTAACGAAAAGACGAAAGAAGCAGTAAGCGGCACCATAAACGGCGGCATTTACCTCATGAACCGGAACCTCCTTAAGGAGATTCCGGAGGGAAAGGTTTCCCTGGAAAATGAGATGATTCCCAGATGGCTTTCGGAGGGACGCCGGCTGGGCGGCTTTGTAAATGACGGATATTTTATTGACATCGGGATTCCCGAGGCGTATTTTCAGTTTCAGGAAGACGTGAGAAAAGGAGTTGTGACATGGTAATCAGAGGACGGGCGCCCCTCAGGGTGAGCTTCGGCGGCGGAGGGACGGATGTGGAGCCCTTCTGCATCAACCAGGGCGGCGCCATTATCGGCAGCACCATCAATAAATATGCATATTGCTCCATTGTGCCCAGGGATGACGAGGAAATCATCGTCCACTCCCTGGATTTTGACATGACGGTAAAATACAATACCCGGGAAAATTACGTCTATGACGGAAAGCTTGACCTGGTAAAGGCAGCCTTAAAGGGCATGGATATCCGGCAGGGCTGTGAGGTGTACCTCCAGTGCGATGCACCGCCAGGATCGGGTCTTGGAACTTCCTCTACGGTGATGGTGGCCATGCTGGCGGCTATGGCCCGGTGGAAGGGCGTGGAGATGGACGCTTACCGTCTGGCGGATCTGGCCTACGAGGTAGAGCGGGAGGATTTAAAGATCGCCGGCGGCTACCAGGATCAGTACGCGGCCACCTTCGGCGGCTTTAATTTTATTGAGTTCCACGGACGAAACAACGTGGTGGTAAATCCCCTGCGGATTAAGAAGGACATTATCCATGAACTCCAGTATAACCTGCTTTTATGCTACACGGGAAATATCCACATTTCCGCCAATATCATCAAGGACCAGGTGCAGAACTACGAGAAGAAGGACGGCTTTGAGGCCATGTGCGAGGTAAAGGCTCTGGCCTATGCCATGAAGGATGAGCTGTTAAAGGGGAATCTCCACAGCTTCGGAAAGCTGTTAAATTACGGCTGGGAAAGCAAGAAGCGCATGAGCAGCAAGATCACCAATCCCCAGGTAGATGCCCTCTATAATGAAGCCATGGCGGCCGGTGCTCTGGGCGGAAAGCTTTTAGGAGCCGGCGGCGGCGGCTACCTTCTTATGTACTGCCCCTATAACCTGCGCCATAAAGTGGCGGCCCGTCTGGAAGCGGCCGGCGGCCAGCTGACGGACTGGTGTTTTGAACTGCGGGGCGCCCAGAGCTGGATTTCCGATGAGGACCGCTGGGATTACAGCCAGGTAAAGGTGCAGATGCCGGAGAAGGAGTATGTGTTTGATGTGTGATAAGGAAAGGCCGGGATGCCCTACTGTGTTCCTGGACCGGGACGGCACCATCAATGAAGAGGTGAATTACCTCCACCGGCCGGAGGATCTGCGCCTTCTTCCCGGTGCAGCCCAGGCCATCCGACTGTGGAATGAAAACGGCTTCCGGGTGGTGGTGGTAACAAACCAGGCCGGAGTGGCCAGAGGCTACTACACGGAAGCAGATGTGGAGAATCTCCACCGGTACATGAATCAGGTGCTGGCTCGGGATGGGGCTCATATCGATGCTTTTTATTACTGCCCCCATCATCCGGAGCACGGTATCGGCCCATATAAGATCCGCTGCCACTGCAGAAAGCCGGAGACAGGCATGTTTGAGGCGGCGGACCGGGACTGTCCGGTGGACCGGGCCCATTCCTATATGATCGGGGATAAATGGCTGGATACCCAAGCCGGGGCAGGTTTCGGCCTTCGTACGGTTTTGGTGGGAACCGGCTACGGGGCGGAGCTTTACCGGGAAATGCAGGAAGAAGGAAAAGGTCCCTCCGGGGAGCATCCCATGGATTATTACGCAAAAGATCTTCTGGCGGCGGCGCGCTGGATTTTAGAGAGAAACCATCATGCGCCGGCGGCCGATGTGCCGGCAGGACTAAAGTAAGGAGGCAGAAATGAAACCGATGGATCATCTTGCGCTTCTGATTAACCGGTATCCGGTTCTGGAGCCGGTGAAGGAAGCGATTTTTCAGGCCTATTGTCTTCTGGAGAAGTGTTATGAGGGCGGCGGCAAGCTTTTGATCGGGGGAAACGGCGGAAGCAGTGCGGACAGCGAGCATATCGTAGGCGAGCTGATGAAAGGTTTCTGCAAAAAAAGGCAGGTGCCGGAGGACTTTGCCGGAAAGCTTATGGAAGCAGATAAAGAGCGGGGAAAGTACCTGGCAGAGAAGCTGCAGCAGGGACTTCCGGCCATCGCCCTTACGGGTCATACGGCGCTGTCCACTGCGTATTTAAACGATGTGGACGGACTTTTGACCATAGCCCAGCAGCTTTACGGTTATGGGAAAAAGGGAGATGTGTTCCTGGGAATTTCCACATCGGGAAATTCGGAAAATATTCTCTATGCGGCGGCGGCAGCCCGGGCCATGGAGATTCCGGTGATCGCCCTGACGGGAAAAGACGGCGGCCGGCTGGCTGAAGCTGCGGACGTGGCCATTATCGTGCCGGAGCAGGAGACTTACCGGATCCAGGAGCTGCATCTTCCTGTCTATCAT
>DVKS01000185.1 GCA_018715905.1 Candidatus Caccovicinus merdipullorum
AGCCCAAGTTGCATGAAATAGAAGATACTGTCCCGTAAGGGGCGGCACTGAGAGGGGGTTGCAGCGTTTTTTGCCTTCCGGCGAAGGACTGCTGCAACTTTCACGATTACGAAGTATCCCTTTGGAAAGGAGAGATTTCCATGAGTTTAGTACCTTATGTCATTGAATCTACCAGCAGGGGAGAGCGTTCCTATGATATCTATTCCCGGCTTTTAAAAGATCGTATTATCTTTCTGGGCGAAGAGGTTACGGATGTTTCGGCAAGCCTTGTGGTGGCTCAGCTTCTTTTCCTGGAGTCGGAGGATCCGAACAAGGATATTTCCCTGTACATAAACAGCCCCGGCGGCTCTGTTTCTGCGGGTCTGGCAATCTATGATACCATGAATTATATCAAGTGTGATGTGTCCACTATCTGCATCGGCATGGCAGCCAGCATGGGAGCATTCCTTCTGGCAGGCGGAGCCAAGGGCAAGCGTATGGCACTGCCCAACGCAGATGTGATGATTCACCAGCCCTCCGGCGGCGCCCAGGGCCAGGCTACGGAGATCAAGATCGTAGCAGAGAAGATTTTAAAGACCAGAAAGAAATTAAATGAGATTCTGGCAGCCAATACAGGCCAGCCTCTCGAAGTGATCGAGAGAGATACGGAGCGGGATAACTATATGACCGCAGAGGAAGCTATGGCCTACGGCTTGATTGATAAAGTAATCACCAGCCGTTAATGCTGGTAGAAACGAGGTGGATGTATGCCAGTCAGAACAGAGGATAAGGTCAGATGCTCCTTTTGCGGAAAGACTCAGGACCAGGTGCGCAAGCTGATTGCCGGGTCCAATAACGTATTCATCTGTGATGAGTGCATTGAACTTTGCTCGGAGATTCTGGAAGAAGAATTTGCGGATGCACAGGATGAGGAAGAACTGTCTGCCTTCAGTGACATCAATCTGATGAAGCCGAAGGAGATCAAGGCCTTTCTGGATGAATACGTGATCGGACAGGACGAAGCGAAGAAGGTCCTGGCGGTAGCCGTTTATAACCATTATAAGCGAGTGACCACGTCGAAGCACATTGATATGGATCTGGCCAAGAGCAATATTCTCATGCTCGGGCCCACCGGTTCCGGCAAGACATATCTGGCCCAGACGCTGGCGAAAATACTGAACGTTCCCTTTGCCATTGCAGACGCTACGGCGCTGACGGAGGCCGGCTACGTGGGCGAGGATGTGGAGAACATCCTGTTAAAGCTTATTCAGGCGGCAGATTACGATATCAGCAAGGCGGAATATGGTATTATTTACATTGACGAGATCGATAAGATTACAAAGAAATCAGAGAATGTTTCCATTACAAGGGATGTTTCCGGCGAAGGCGTACAGCAGGCTCTCTTAAAGATCCTGGAGGGTACGGTGGCCAGCGTTCCGCCTCAGGGCGGCAGAAAGCATCCCCACCAGGAGCTTCTCCAGATCGATACAACGAATATCCTGTTTATCTGCGGCGGTGCTTTTGACGGACTGGAAAAGATCGTGGAGCAGCGTCTCAACGCAGGATCCATCGGTTTTAACGCCACAATTGTGGATAAGAATACACTGGATATCGATGAACTTCTTCACCAGGTACTGCCTCAGGATCTGACCAAGTTCGGTCTGATCCCGGAATTTATCGGTCGTGTGCCGGTGACGGTTTCACTGAATATGCTGGATAAGAATACCCTTGTGCAGATTCTTTCCAAGCCGAAGAATGCTTTGACCAAGCAGTATCAGAAACTGTTTGAATTAGATGATGTGAAGCTTGAGTTTACCGATGATGCGCTGATGGCTGTGGCAGAGTTGGCGGCTGAACGAAAGACCGGAGCCAGAGGCCTCCGCTCGATTCTGGAAAAGGTGATGAACGATCTGATGTATGAGATTCCTTCGGATGATACCATTGGCATCGTGACGATCACCAGAGAGGTGATAGAGGGAACGGGCCAGCCGGACATTGTGTACCGGGATACGGCAGTGCCCAATGTAAGCTCCTCCAGACGGCTGAGACCGGGCAAAACAGGAGAAATTGCATAAAAATACAGAGGGGCTGTCGCAGTGTACTGTTGCGGCAGCTCTTTTTACGAAATATCCGGCAAACGCGCCGGCGACGCGTTTTTCGGATTGCGGAGAATCCGGCAAAAGGCGCCAGCAACGCAGTTTGCCGGATTGCTTAACGACAGAAAGGGATACTATGGAGCAAACGAGATATACATTGCCGGCGATTGCCCTGCGGGGGCTGACTGTACTTCCAAAGATGATGATCCACTTCGATATCAGCCGAACCAGGTCCGTAGCTGCTGTGGAGAAGGCTATGGTGGAAGATCAGAAGGTCTTTCTGATTACCCAGAGGCGTGCAGAAGTGATGGAGCCGGATCAGGGGGATCTGTACCAGGTGGGCTGTGTGGCCGTTGTAAGACAGCTGGTCAAAATGCCGGATAATATCGTCCGCGTGATGGTAGAAGGCCTTGAGCGTGCAGAACTTGCCCAGCTTGAGGAGGAGGGACCGTATCTGTCTGCTGAGGTGGAAGCGATTCCGGCAGGAATGGAGGCAGAACAGCTGGACTATGTGACGGCAGAGGCCATGGTCCGGATTGTGAAGGATAAGCTGGAGGAATACGGCCGGATCCATCCGCGTATGACCAAAGACATCCTTCCGAATCTGCAGATGATTTCCGATCTGGAGGAACTTTTAGACCAGGCAGCGATTCAGCTTCCCTGGGATTATACCTTGCGGCAGGATGTGCTGGAAAGCATTGATCTGACGGAACGCTATGAGCATGTAGTACATAGCCTGATTACGGAGATCCAGATTGCCAGGATCAAACAGGATTTTCAGGTAAAGGTAAAGGCTGCCATCGATAAGAATCAGAAAGAATATATCCTGCGGGAGCAGCTGCGCATTATCCGCCAGGAACTTGGGGAAGATAATGTGCAGTCGGACGCAGATGAGTACCAGAAGCAGGTAAAGGCCCTGAAGGCAGACAGAGAAGTAAAGGATAAGCTGTTAAAGGAGATCGACCGGCTGAAAGGAATGCCGGGAGGAAGTCAGGAAGGGAATGTGATCCGGACCTATATTGAGACTCTGCTGGAGCTTCCCTGGAAAAAGACTTCCCGGGATAATAACGATATCCGCCATGCGGAGCAGATTCTTAATGAGGACCACTATGGCCTGGACAAGGTAAAGGAAAGGATCCTGGAATATCTGGCTGTGCGGACTCTTACGGATAAGGGCACCAGCCCCATTCTCTGTCTGGTGGGACCGCCGGGAACGGGAAAGACTTCCATTGCCCGGTCCATGGCCAGAGCGCTGAATAAAAAGTACGTCCGCATCAGTCTAGGGGGCATCCGGGACGAGGCAGAGATCCGCGGACACCGGAAAACTTACGTGGGAGCCATGCCGGGGCGTCTGGTAGAGGGACTGCGCCAGGCAGGAGTGGCAAACCCCCTTATGCTTCTGGATGAGATTGACAAGGTCAGCAGCGATTATAAGGGTGACACATCCTCGGCTCTTCTGGAAGTGCTGGACGGCGAGCAGAATGTGCGCTTCCGGGATCATTACGTGGAACTTCCCATTGACCTGTCTCAGGTTATGTTTATCGCCACGGCAAATACCACTCAGACCATTCCCGGCCCTCTTCTGGACCGTATGGAGATTATCGAAGTAAACAGCTATACGGAAAATGAAAAATTCCACATTGCCCGGGATTATCTGGTGAAGAAACAGCTGGAGAAGAACGGACTGTCGGAAAGCCAGGTGACGTTTTCGGACCGTGCTCTGGAAAAGATCATCCACAATTATACCAGAGAAGCCGGCGTCCGGAATCTGGAGCGCCGTATCGGAGATATCTGCCGGAAAGCGGCCAGAGAATTTCTGGAAAATCGAAGGACTTCCCTGCGGGTGACAGAAGGCAATCTGGAAAAATATCTGGGAAAAGAGCGGGTTACCTTTGAAGATGCCAATGAAGAAGACCAGGTGGGAATCGTGCGGGGCCTGGCCTGGACCAGCGTAGGAGGCGACACCCTGCAGATCGAAGTAAACGTGATGCCAGGCAAAGGAAATCTCCAGCTTACCGGCCAGATGGGCGATGTAATGAAGGAGTCGGCCCAGACAGCCCTGACTTATGTGCGGAGCGTCTGCCCGCAGTATCAGGTACCGGACGATTACTTTGAAAAGCATGATATTCATATTCATATCCCGGAGGGAGCCGTTCCCAAGGACGGTCCTTCTGCCGGAATCACCATGGCCACCGCCATGCTTTCTGCAGTGGTGAACCGGAAAGTGGATGCCAAGACGGCTATGACCGGAGAGATTACTCTGCGGGGCCGCGTTCTTCCCATCGGAGGCCTGAAGGAGAAGATCCTGGCGGCCAGGATGGCCCATATCCGAAAGGTGCTGGTGCCGGACAAGAACCGGCCGGACATGGCGGAACTTTCCAGAGAGATCACAAAGGGACTGGAAATCGTATACGTAAAGACCATGGAAGATGTGCTTAAGGAGGCATTGGTTTCATGATTATAAAAAAAGCAGAACTGGAAACGGTCTGCGGCATTACCAGCAAACTTCCGGCCCATACCCGGCCGGAGTTTGCCTTTGCCGGCAAGTCCAATGTAGGGAAATCTTCCCTGATCAACGCAATGATGAACCGGAAATCTCTGGCAAGGACTTCATCTCAGCCGGGAAAGACCCAGACCATTAATTTTTATAATATTAATGATGCGCTGTATTTCGTGGATCTTCCTGGATACGGCTATGCAAAAGTTTCTCTGGAGGCCAAGGCTAAATGGGGAAAGATGATCGAGAACTATCTGAAGAAATCCCAGGTGCTCCATGCTGTTTTCCTTTTGGTGGATATTCGGCATGACCCTTCAGAGAACGATAAGATGATGTATGACTGGGTGATCCACAACGGATACCGCCCGGTGGTCATTGCCACAAAGCTGGACAAACTGAAGCGGAGCCAGGTGGCTGCTCATGTGAAGGCAGTTCGGCAGGGACTGGGAATGGAGAAAGAAGATATCCTGATTCCCTTTTCCGCAGAAACGAAACAGGGACGGGACGAGATCTGGGAACTGATTGAAGGAATGTATAAGGCCGCCGGCATCTGACCGGCGGCTCATTTATTTCTGCGGGCAATGAGCCAAGGGGACATGCTTGCATGTCCATTTGACTTTGGGGACCTGTTTCCAGGCAGGATTTCCGTGGAAAATTATACTTTTACGGAGACCCTTTCCACAGAAACTTCCTCCACGGGAACTTTTGGAAGGGTTACAGGAACCGGCTCTGGTTTGCTGTCCGCCGGTGAGGCAGCCGGGTCTGGTGATGCATCGCCGGAATCCATAGATACAGATTCTGCCAGATTTCGGATCTTGATCCGCGCCAGTGTCTTTACGATGCGGATGATCAGTGCCGCCAGAAAGGCAGGGAGTACAAAGGTAAGCCACAGACGGCGTTTTAATCGTTCATTCCGGCGCTTTATTTCTTTTATGGTCATAGCGTCTCACTTTCTTTCTTAACTGGAATCGCGGCTCATAAGAGATTTCATGGCAAAGGAGTAGATTTCCTGGCTCTTGCTGCGCCAATTGCTGCACATGTACTCGGCCTGGTCCTTATCCGGCACAGACAGATCCAGCTGGATTAAGGGGACTTTTCCCTCACGGACTTCACAGTGGACGATGTATTCCTGGTTGGTGGATTTGTAAAAATCAGAAATAACGCCGACCTCGTCCCGGAGCCGGAATTTATTTTCCTTCAGGTACTGGTCCATATCTTCAATGATGGCGGGAGAGATCTCGTTTCCAAAGAATCCCAGGGTATCGGCGCCTTCCTGGGTGATTTCGTAGCGGGTGCTGTTGTGGATGGTTTCTTTATGGATGAGACCTGCGTCCAGAAGTTCATTTAATGCCTGCTGGAGAGTGAAATAGGTGGTATAATCGTGCTCGAGGAAAAAATTGGAAAGCTGGGCGTTGGTTAAAGGAAAATTAACCTGCTTCAGCATATACAGATTCATCAATTTGTAAAGCGTCATTGGTTCGGACAACATAATACCCACCTGATTTCTTTTCTGATTTTTATTTCCTCTATTATGATATCAACTTAACCCTTTTAAATCAAGCGGAAATATGGTAGAATAAGTTGATATTAGGGAGATTTTGGGTGACATAAGATGAAAGAACGAATTAATCGACTGGCCAGAGGAATTCTGGATATGGATATACCGCAGATTGTAATCATACCGAAAAAGCTGGAGGAGGCCGTCCAGGCAGGGCGCGTTACATCCGGCGAATTTCATGTGAACAGCGGGAACGGTATGTATATAAAGGGGCTGGCCTATACCAGCCACACGCGAGTAAAAATAGAAAATCCGGCATTCGGCGGGATGCGCAACCGGATTTCCTATCAGATTGACGCCAGCCATCTGGAAGACGGAGATCAGATCGAAGGCGAGATCCGGCTGGTGACCAATGGGGGAGAGTTTACGCTCCCCTTTCACTTCTTAGTGAGCCTTGGCGTTTCCGGTCAGACTCTGGCCGGGCTGAAGGAGCCGAAAGACTTTGGGGAGACGGCAAAAGAGGATCTGGAGACGGCTCTGCGGCTCTTTGATTACCAGGATTTTGTGAAGGCGCCTTTTATGCAGGATATGCATGTGCGGGCTGTCTACGACGGCCTGAAAGGCCATGGAGACCGCGGAAACCAGCTGGAAGAATTCCTGGTTTCTCTGGGTGTAAAAGAGCCGGTGCGTCTTAAGATTTCTTCGGACATGCGGCGTTACGGGCGTCCTGTGGATGTGCTGGAGGATGTCATTGAAGCAGAGCGGAATATATGGGGATATGTTTCACTGGAAGTCAGGGCGGACGCCCCTTTTATTGAGATACCGAAATGTCAGTTTTCAGACCGGGATTTTGAAAAGAATGTGTGCCGGATTTCCTACCGGATTCTGCCTAAGCGCCTGCACAGGGGCCGGAATTTCGGAAGCATCCGTCTTATTACCGCCAGAGAGACGGTGACGGTTCCCATTCGCGTGGAAAGTGAGCCGAGACTGGCGGGAGAATTAGCCCGCCGCCGTTTCTGGAAGGCAGCCTGCCAGTTTCTGAAGCTGCGTCTGGACTGTGAGGACGGACTTTACGAGTTTGAATCGGTCCGGGACCGGATGATGCGGGAACTGGATGTGATGCGGAGCCAGCCGGAAGATAAGAACATGGCGGCGCTTTGGATGGCCGAAACACTTCTGGGGCAGGGGAGCCGGGATCAGGCAGCCCTGGTACTGGATGAGTGCCGTGATGAGATTCTGATGTCCAGGCGGGATATGGTAGATTATTACTGTTATTTCCAGTATATTCACCTGATGATCCAGCCGAATATCAGTCAGAAGGAGTCTTTGCTGAGATTGGTGCGCAAGTACCTTTCCGAAGGAGGACATCCCTTCCTGTTCTTCATCCGTCTTAAGCTGGATGAGACGGTGAAGGAGACTCCTGTGAGCCTTCTGTCCGATATGCGCAGGCTTTATGAGGACGGCTTCCACAGTCCGTTTCTTTACACAGCGGCTCTGGATCTTTTAAAGGAGCATCCGGAATTTATTCAGCGTCCGGATTCTTTTCTCCTCCAGGTGCTGAATTTCGGAAGCCGCAGGGGGATCCTGGATGAGGATTCGGCTGTCCGCATTGCACAGCTGGCCGGCCTGGAGAAGCACTACAGCCGGATGTTCCACCGGATTCTGGTCCGCCTTTATGAAACTTACCCCAGGAAAGAGATCCTGGCCGGGGTCTGCGGCATGATGATCAAGGGAGAATGCCGGAAGCCGGAGGATTTCCACTGGTATGAGACGGCTCTGGAGGAAGGCTTAAGCCTGACCCGGCTGTATGAATATTTTCTGTATTCTCTCCCGAAGGATTACAACCACCTTCTTCCCAAAGAGGTGCTTTTATACTTTTCCTATGGACATGATCTGGACCGGCACAGCAGGTCGGTTCTGTATAAAAATATCCTGCTGTTTATGAATCCGTCCTCCAATCTTTACCGGTCTTATGAGCGGGATATGGAGCAGTTTGCCCTGGATCAGCTGTTCCAGTCCAGGATCAACAGCCGCCTGGCTGTTATCTACGATCATATGATTTATAAGGATATGATCGATGAAGCCATTGCCAAGGTGCTTCCGGCAGTTCTTCGCTCTTACCGGATTTCCTGCCGCAGCAAGCAGATGAAGTATGTGATCATCCGGTATGAGGAGCTGGAGCAGGAAAATGCTTACCTGCTGACGGACGGGGTGGCTTATGTGCCCCTCTTTTCCGGAACCGCGGTGATCCTTTTCCAGGATGCTTTCGGGAACCGGTATGCAGATGTGCAGTATCTGAAGACACCGGTTATGGATAAAGCAGATCTGGAAAAGAAGTGCTTTGAGATTTACCCGGCCCATCCCATGCTGTGTCTGACTGCCTGCAAAAAGGCAGCAGATAAGGAGATGCCGGGAGAGGAAGAGATTCCGATCCTGGAGCGGGCCATAAATGAGCTTTCCCTCTGCGATCTGTACCGGAAACAGCTTCTTGGCGTGATCATTGGATATTACCGGAGGCTGGCAGGAGAAGAGAACTCTACCCAGTGTGAATGCAGCTATCTTTTGACCCTGGATATTGCGGCCATGACGCGCCGGGAGAGGCTGCTGGTCTGCGAGACGTTAATCAGCCAGAATTATCTGGAAGAAGCTTACGGCATCTTAAAGGTTTACGGCTGTGAAGGGCTGGATACGGGACGCCTGGCAAAACTCTGTTCAAAGATGATCCTTCAGCAGATGTTTGATGAGGATGATTTCCTCATGGGACTTTCCTTTCAGGTATTTGCCGGGGGAAAGGCCGACAGTGTGGTGCTGGACTATCTGTGCGAGCATTTTAACGGCGATTCCGATGAGATGTTTCGGCTGCTGACTCAGGCGGTTTCGGCCAGAGTGGAGACGTATGATCTGGAGGAACGGCTCATGTGCCAGATGATGTTTTCCGGAAAGACGGAGCATCTGGACCAGACTTTTCTTTTGTACTCAAAGCGGAAGCGGATGAGCGAGATTGTGGTAAAAGCTTACTTTACCGTAAAATCCATCGGCTATTTCCTTCGTCATGAGACGGCAGATCCTCAGGTATTTGCTTATCTGGAAGCTACGGTGAACCGGATCGAAGATATGGAAAAGGCGCCGGTGATTTATCTGCTGGCACTGACCTTGTATTATTCACAGTGCAGAGAGTTAAAGGAAGACCAGATCCGTCTGTGCCGCCGCATGACGGATCAGCTGCTGGGAGACGGCCTTATCTTCCCGTATACGAAGAAGCTTTCCCGTTTCGTGCCGGTACCCCAGAGCGTTATGGATAAGGCCATGATCTGCTTTGAAGGAAATCGGGATGATAAGCTGGAACTTCTGGTGCGGATTCTGCCTGATGAAGAGGAATTCCATCCGGAGGAGTTTCGCCGGGTATATCAGGGGATTTTTGTGTGCAGAAAAGTGCTTTTTGAGGGGGAGACCATGGAATATCAGATCTTCCGCCAGGAGATAGGCGGCCGCCGGCTGGCGGCTGAGGGAACCGTGTCCTGTGAATTGACTTCTCCGAATCTTAAGGAAAGCCGTTTTGCCAGTTTAAATGATATGGGGCTTTGCCTGAGCATGAAAGAAGAGGCAGGTCTTAAAAAGAGCATGCAGGAGTACCTGATGCGGAATGCGGCGCTGGAGGATCTGTTCCCTCTGGCCCGATAAACGGGAAAGATGAAATGAAGGAAAGAATACGAGGGGGACATCAATGGAGGGACTTGTAATTGGTTTGGATCTGTGCGAGTTCTATGTGCAGATCTGCTGCTGGGGGAAGGAGAAGACATGGACATTTCCCGCAGTCCTCTGCAGAAAAAAGGATGAGGAGCTGTGGTATGTGGGGGATGAGGCCTACAGCTGCAATCTGGCCGGCGAAGGGATTCTGATAGACAAAATTCCGATGCTGGCGGGAAAGGGTGAAACCGTATCTATTGGGGATAAAAAATACGGTTCCAGAGAAATCCTGCGGGAATTTCTGCGGCAGGTGCTTTCTTATCCCAGGACGGCGTTTAAAACGGAAAAGATCAGCCAGCTGGTGATCACGCTGCCGAAGCCGGACAGTCAGATCATGGACTGTTTGCTGTACTGTGCCGATGACCTGGGGATAGCCAGGAGCCGGTTTCACGTAATCAGCCATGGGGAGAGTTTCCTTTACTATGTTTTAAGTCAGAAAAAGGAAATCTGGTCCGGGCAGGTGGGGCTGTTTGATCTGTCCCAGAGCGGGCTGTGTTATTATGAAATGAAGGTGCAGCGGGGGCTGCGCCAGACTACGGTTTTGTCTGATTACGAGAAAATCGATGACGGGATCACTCTGGATCTTCTGGATACTTCTTCCGGCATCCGCATGGCGGACAAGGTTCTTTGTACCTGTGCGGAACGGCTCCTGGCAAAGAAGCTTTTTTCTGCGATCCTTCTTACCGGCCGGGGATTTGAAAAACCGTCCTGGGCATCGGATTTTATGAAGGTCATCGGCCGTCGCCGCAAGGTGTTTGGAGAAACGGTCCTTTTTGCCAGGGGGGCTGCTGTGAAGGCCCAGGATTACCAGGCACCGGAGACCGGATATCCTTATGTCATGATCTGCGAGGGAAGGCTTAAATCCACCATTTCCATGGAAGTGATTCATGAGGAAAAGCCGACCCAGCTGGTAATTGCAGCTTCCGGTGACAGCTGGTATGAGGCAAAGAGTACGCTGGAATTCATTCTGGATAATCAGGATGAGCTGGTTTTCCAGATCCAGCCTCTGGATTCCCGAAAGCGTTACGAGATCCGTATGCCTCTGGAGGGAATTCCCCATCGTCCGAACCGGACGACACGGATTCAGATGAAGGTGGGATTCCTTGATGAGAAGACCATGGCTGTCATGGTTCAGGATAAAGGCTTCGGAGAATTATTCCCGGCCTCGGATATTGTAATACGCAGGGAGATCGCTTTATGAGTTTACTTTTATGCAGAATGGAGCCGGTGGTGCATCCCTTTGAGGTGCCGGAACTGGGCGTGCGGATTTATTCGTCCCAGGAACTGTGCTATGTAATCTATGAAAATCCGCTGCTGGTGATCGATGATTTTGTAGATGAGCGTCTGATCCAGTTTGTGCGGGATGATTTAAATATGGAATTTCTGGCGGGAAAGCTGGATAACTGGAAAAAGAGCAATGAAAACCCGGACAATCTGCTGCTTTTGATCCTTACCGAATGCCAGTACTATACTTCGGCAGAAGTAAACCACTACCGCCAGCTTCTGATCCAGTTAAGAAAGAAGCATCCCTCCCGGCTGACAAAAGAGCGGGCCGACTATTTCTTTGGAAAGAAGCAGTATGGAAGAGCCATTTCACTTTATGAAAAGCTTCTGGAAGGAAAGCGGGACAATGTGGTGGATGAGGACTTTTTAAGCCGGGTCTGGTCCTGTCTGGGAGCCTGCTATGCCAGGATGTTTCAGTTTGAAAAGGCATACCATGCCTATGACCGGGCATTTTTCTATAACGGACGGGATCCGGAGATTTTGGAGCGGATCTATTCGCTGAAGGCCATGTACCCGGATCTGGTTCTGGATGAGCGGTACCAGTCCATTTTCCAGGCCAGGGATACCAAGGGCTGGGATGAAAAGATTGAAGCTGCCAGGAAAAACAGCCGGGAATCCGAGGCTGTAAGGGAGCTGGATGAGCTGTTTATGAAAGACCCGGAAAAGCGGATGGAAGGTGCATCCAGACTTGTGCGGCAGTGGAAACAGGAATACCGCTCCATGATGTAAAACGGAGGGAGAGGGATGAAGTTTGTGTGCTGTCCCCAGTGCGGGGCAAAGCTTGAAAAGCGGGAGATCGGCGATGAGGGACTGGTGCCCTACTGCAGCGCATGTGGGCGTCCGTGGTTTGATATGCCCTATGCCTGTACCATCACGCTGGTTATTAATGAATATGATGAAGTGGCACTGATCCGGCAGGGGTATGTGTCGGATCAGTATTATGTCTGTGTGGCCGGCTACATCAAATGTGGAGAGACGGCAGAGCAGACAGCGGCCAGGGAGGTGGAAGAGGAACTTGGCATTAAGCCGGAATCCATCCGCTATACCAGAAGCTATTATTTTGAGAAAAAGGATATGCTGATGCTGGCCTTTGAGGCGAAGGTAAAGAAGGGAAGCTTTCACCTTTCCGGAGAGGTGGACCGGGCAGATTGGCTGACCTATGAGGAGGCCCATGAAAAGATGAGGCCGGGAAGCGTGGCCATACAGCTTCTGGAAGGGTATTTTGCCGGAAAGGGCAGGGGTTAAGGAGGCGCAAGCGATGGCTGCCTGTGACAGCTGTGTGTATTATGTATATGATGAAGACTGGGAGGAATACTGCTGTACGGTAAATGTGGATGAGGATGACCTTGCCCGCATGGCCTTAAGCAGCCGGTATGAATGTCCCTATTACCGTCTGTATGACGAATACCGGACGGTGCGCAGACAAATGTAGAAAAGAAAAGGAGTGATTCCAGTGTCTTTTGAGAAAGCAAAAGCGTATTTAGATAAAAAAGGATTGGGAGAGAGAGTGCAGACTTTTGAGGTATCCAGCGCTACGGTGGAGCTGGCGGCAAAGGCCGTAGGCTGTGAGCCGGAGCGGATCGCCAAGACCCTGTCTTTTCTGGTGGACGGAAAAGCAGTCCTGATATTGGCAGCCGGTGATGCCAAGGTGGACAACCATAAGTACAAAGAAACCTTTCATACCAAGGCGAAGATGCTTTCGCCGGATCAGGTGACAGAACTGGTGGGCCATCAGATCGGCGGCGTGTGCCCCTTTGGCGTCAATGAAGGCGTGGAAGTATACCTGGATGAATCCTTAAAGCGTTTCCCTGTGGTTTATCCTGCCTGCGGAAGCCCAAACAGCGCAGTAAAACTTACGGTGCCGGAGCTGGAGTCCTGTTCCGGATATCTGTCCTGGGTAGATGTGTGCAAGGGATGGCAGCCTGTTTAAAGCCTGGAAGATGCGTTTCGGAACGTTTTCCTGCTTGACAAAAGATAAAAAAGTCTTTATGATTGTGAAAAGGAAAAGGCAGAGAAGAAGAGGAGTACATCGAAACCCTGACAGAGAGGACCGTTCAGCGGCTGGAAGGCGGTCTCAGAAGGCGCAGATGGAAGGTAGCTTCGGAGCCGGGGCTTTGAAGGATGCAGAAAGGTATGTGTCTGGTAGAGGCCCACGGGATGTCCCGTTACAGACAGTGAGATTGCCGGATGGATCCGCTTTTGCAGACAGGAGACATACCGGTGAATAAAGGTGGTACCGCGGTCATTCGCCCTTTGCATGAAATTCATGCAGAGGGTTTTTTCATTTTCGGGAGATGTATTCTCTTCCAAATGAAAACACTCCGCTGCGGGTGCACACTTTTTATTGGGGATGCCGTTTTCGGCAGCCCGCCGCAGGCAAAGTGCCGGGAGGAGGTGACAGGAATTGCGTGAGCAGCTGACTCAAAGTGATGTAGAAAAGATACAGGAGGAGATCAATCACCGCAAACTGGTGGTCCGTAAGGAGGCCATCGAGGCGGTAAAGGAGGCCAGGGCCCAGGGAGATTTAAGTGAGAATTTCGAATATTATGCGGCCAAGCGCTTTAAGAATCAGAATGAAAGCCGGATCCGGTATCTGGAAAAGATGCTGCGGACGGCCTCCATTGTGTCCGACCAGTCCCGGCCGGATGAGATCGGAATCAACAATACGGTGGAGCTTTACTTTGAAGATGATGACGAGGTAGAGACCTACCGCCTGGTGACCTCCATCCGCGGGAATTCCATGAAGGGATTAATCAGCATTGAGTCCCCGCTGGGGAAAGCCATCAAGGGACACAAGGAAGGCGACCGTGTCCATGTGATGGTTAATGATAAGAGCGGATACGATGTCATTGTCCGCCGGATCATCAAGACGGAGGATGACAGCCAGGATACGATTCGAAGCTTTTAAAGAAATAAAAAAAGGAGAATACATGCCATGAAAGAACTGGAAAAAACCTATAATCCGGCGGCCATAGAAGACCGCCTTTATGAGAAATGGCTGGAGAAGAAATATTTTCATGCTAAGGTAGACAGGAGCAAAAAGCCATTTACCATCGTGATGCCGCCGCCAAACGTAACCGGTCAGCTGCATATGGGTCATGCCCTGGATAATACCATGCAGGATATCCTGATCCGTTATAAGAGAATGCAGGGCTATGAGGCCCTCTGGCAGCCGGGTACGGACCATGCGGCCATTGCTACAGAGATCAAGGTAATCAATAAACTGAAAGAAGAAGGAATCGACAAAGCAGATCTGGGCCGTGAAGGATTCTTAAAGCGCTGCTGGGAGTGGAAGGAAGAGTACGGCTCCCGGATTATCGAGCAGCTTCACAAGCTGGGCTCCTCAGCAGACTGGGACCGCGAGCGGTTTACCATGGACGAGGGCTGTTCCGACGCAGTGCTGGAGGTATTCTGTAAGCTCTATGAGAAGGGATACATCTACAAAGGTTCCCGTATTATCAACTGGTGTCCCGTATGCCAGACTTCCATCTCCGACGCAGAAGTAGAGCATGTGGAGCAGGACGGCTTTTTCTGGCACATTAATTACCCTGTAGTAGGAGAGCCGGGCCGCTTCGTGGAGATCGCCACCACCAGACCGGAGACCCTCTTAGGAGATACGGCTGTGGCAGTAAATCCCAAGGACGACCGCTATAAGGATCTGGTAGGCAAGATGTTAAAACTGCCGCTCACTGACCGGGAAATTCCTGTAATAGCAGACGAATATGTGGACATGGAGTTTGGAACCGGCTGCGTAAAGATCACCCCGGCCCATGACCCCAATGACTTCGAAGTAGGAAAGCGCCATAATTTGGAGGAGATCGTCATCTTAAATGATGATGCCACGGTAAATGTCTCCGGCCCGTACTTTGGCATGGATCGGTATGAGGCCAGAAAAGCTATGGTAGCGGACCTGGACAAGCTGGGCCTTTTGGTGAAGGTAGTGCCTCATTCCCACAATGTAGGAACCCATGACCGGTGCAAGACCACGATTGAGCCCATGGTAAAGCAGCAGTGGTTTGTAAGAATGAAAGAAATGGCACAGCCTGCCATTGACGTATATAAAAACGGCCAGCTGAAGTTTGTTCCGGATAATTTCGGAAAAACTTATCTGCACTGGCTGGAAGGAATCCGTGACTGGTGTATTTCCAGACAGCTGTGGTGGGGACATCGGATTCCGGCATATTACTGCCAGGACTGCGGTGAGATCGTAGTGGCGAAAAAGGCGCCGGATACCTGCCACAAGTGCGGAGGTCATCAGTTCAAGCAGGATGAAGATACTCTGGATACCTGGTTTTCTTCGGCGCTCTGGCCTTTCTCTACTCTGGGCTGGCCGGAAAAGACGGAGGAGATGGAATATTTTTACCCCACGGATGTACTGGTAACCGGATACGATATTATTCCATTCTGGGTAATGCGTATGGTATTCTCCGGCATCGAGCAGACCGGAAAGTGCCCATTCCACACCGTGCTGATCCACGGACTGGTTCGAGACTCCCTTGGACGGAAGATGAGCAAGTCATTAGGGAACGGCATTGATCCTCTGGAAGTGATCGACAAGTACGGCGCTGATGCTCTGCGCATGACGCTGATTACCGGAAATGCTCCCGGAAACGATATGCGTTTCTACTGGGAGCGTGTGGAGAACAGCCGCAACTTTGCCAACAAGGTATGGAATGCTTCCCGCTTTATCATGATGAACATTGAGAAAGCTCCGGATAGCAATGTAGAGTTAAAGGATCTGACGCTGGCAGATAAGTGGATCCTCTCCAAGGTAAACACCCTGGCAAAGGATGTGACAGAAAACCTGGATAAATATGAGCTGGGCATCGGTCTGCAGAAGGTATACGATTTCATCTGGGAGGAGTTCTGCGACTGGTATATCGAGATGGTGAAACCCCGTCTGTACAATGACGAGGACAGCACCAAGGCGGCGGCTATCTGGACTTTAAAGACCGTACTGATCCAGGCGTTAAAGCTTCTGCACCCCTTCATGCCGTTCATTACGGAAGAGATCTTCTGCAATCTGCAGGATGAGGAGGAATCCATTATGATTTCTTCCTGGCCGGAATATCAGGAGGCATGGAATTTCGCAGAGGACGAAAAGGCAGCGGAGATCATCAAGGAGGCTGTTCGGAGCATCCGGAATGTAAGAACTTCCATGAACGTTCCGCCCAGCAAGAAGGCAAAAGTATACGTGGTATCTGAAAATGAAGAACTTTTAAACGTTTTTGAACACAGCAAGGCTTTCTTTGCATCCTTAGGCTATGCAAGCCAGGTGGAGATCCAGAAGACAAAGGATGGAATTCAGGATGACGCCGTTTCCGCAGTGATCCCCCAGGCGGCAATCTATATGCCCTTTGCAGAACTGGTGGATATCGAAAAGGAGATTGCACGTCTTAAAGCAGAAGAAAAGCGCCTGACAGGAGAGCTGGCACGGGTAAACGGCATGCTGAACAATGAAAAGTTTATCAGCAAGGCGCCGGCAGCCAAGGTTGAGGAAGAGAAAGCAAAGCTTCTTAAATATTCCCAGATGATGGAGCAGGTGAAGGCGCAGCTGGCTCACCTGGAAAAATAGTGCCTGTGGGCTGAGACGGTACGGCATATGCAGCGGGACTGCATATGCTGCTGTCGGAATCTGACGGGTTTTTGCGGACAAATCTGGTTGAAAATTCGGCAGGAACATTTATAATCAAAGTGTGCAGCTGTTTGCAGACGGCTGCACACACATGGAAGGCGAAGAAGAGGATGAAAGCGGAAGAATACTTAAATCAGATCCCCATGTGGACCAGAGAGAAGAATTCTCAGAAAGATATCCGGAGGATCCTTGGATATCTGGGAAATCCTGACCGGAAGATCCCGGTGATCCATGTGGCGGGGACCAATGGAAAGGGATCGGTCTGTGCATACCTGACCAGTGCCCTGAAAGAGGCCGGGTACCGGGTTGGAACCTTTGTGTCGCCCCATCTGGTGGAGATCCGGGAACGGTTTCTCCTGAACGGAAAGATGGTGGGAACAGAGTCCTTTCAGAAAGCCTTTGAGAAGGTAAAGGAAGCAGCAGATCAGGCCATGGAGGACGGACTCAGGCATCCTACATTCTTTGAATTCCTTTTTTACATGGCCGCCTGCCTGTTTGCGGAGGAGAAAGTGGACTTCTGGGTGATGGAGACCGGACTGGGAGGACGGCTGGATACCACGAATGTGGTGGAGCGGCCGCTTCTTACGGTGATCACCTCCATCAGCCTGGATCATACCCGGTATCTGGGAGAGACGGTGGAAGCCATAGCCGGGGAGAAAGCCGGGATTATCAAAGAGGGGATACCGGTAATCTTTTCCGACGGAAACAGTGCCGCTTCCGGTGTGATCCTTAAGACTGCCTCCCAGCGTCATGCTCCCGGTTATCCGGTTAATTCCGGGTATTACAGGGTGATTGATGAGGGGGCCGGAAAGCTTACGGCAGAGATCCGGGATCTTGACGGAAAAATGCAGCGGATCCGCATCCCCTTCCCGGCGGCGTATCAGGGAGAAAACGCTGCCATTGCCTGGAAATGCCTTTCCCTCCTTATAGAGAGCGGGATCCTTGACGCAGACAGAAAAGAGGCCCTTGTCTGCGGGATGGAAGCAACGAAATGGCCGGGACGCATGGAGGAGGTGCTTCCGGGTGTGTTCCTGGACGGTGCCCATAACCCGGGCGGGATCCAGGCATTTATCCAGGCGGCCCTTCGGATCAAAGAAGAGCGGGGCGGACGTATCCTGCTTCTTTTTGCTGCTGTGGAGGATAAGGATTACGGCAGGATGATCGAAAGTCTCTGTGAAGAGCTATCTCCGGAGCTTACGGCGGCAGTCCGGCTTAAGAGCGAGAGAGGACTTTCTGCTGCGGAACTGGCCCGGTGCTTTCAGGAAAAGGGGAATTGTCCGGCTTTCGGATTTGAGGATGCGAAAGAGGCCTTTTCTTTTATCCTTTCGGAGAAAGGAGAGGGGGACCTGGTGTTCTGTGCCGGGTCATTGTACCTGATCGGAGAACTGAAGGAAATCATAAGGAGGCGCTATGATAAACTTTGAAGAAGAAATCCGGCGTTTTAAGCCCAGCTTGGAGGTAGAAGAGGTGGAGGACGCCATTGTAAAAAGTGACCTGACGGATATGTCCGACATCATGATGGAAATGATGAAGGAAATGAAGGAAGATTAAGAATTCATGGATTATGTGAAAAGAAACCGACAGATTGCAAACAGTTATTACAATCTGGGACTAGAAAAAGCGAATATCCGGGATCTGACCGGAGCGGTGGGCTGTTTAAAGAAAAGCCTGCGTTTCGACAAGTATCAGATGGATGCCAGGAATCTTCTGGGACTGATCTTTTATGAGATGGGAGAGACGGCAGATGCCCTGGTGCAGTGGGTGATCAGTATGAACCTGCACCCTACCGATAATCCGGCGGACCGGTACCTGGGCGAGATTCAGAGAAAACCCGGTCAGCTGGAGCGCGAGGGGCAGACCGTAAAGACTTACAATCAGGCCTTGTGGCATGCCCAGAATGGAAATGCCGATCTGGCTGTTCTGCAGTTGGCCAGGACAGTGGAGGCCAATCCTCATTTCGTGAAGGCCCACATCCTTCTGGCGCTGATCTATATGTCCAGGGAAGACTATGTGAAAGCGGGAAAATCCTTGTACCGGGTGCTTCAGATTGACAAGAATAATCCCAAGGCCCAGTGGTACATGACTCTGGTAAAACAGAATACCGGACGGGAAGAGGTGGAAAAGAAGCGCTTGAAGAATGCGTTTTCCCACCGGAAGATGGAAGATGATGACATCATCATTCCGCCGGAGTATAAGGAGAATACCGGATGGGGCAGTATCCTGCTGATCACGGCGGGACTGGTTATCGGAATGATGGTGGTATTTTTCCTGATCATGCCGGCCAAGACAAAAGCGCTGAATACAGAGCATAATCAGGAACTGATTTCCTACAGCCAGAACATCAGCGATTTAAACCAGCAGCTGGCTGCTTTGACTGAGGAGTACGAAAGCCTGCAGACAAGAGCAGATGAGATGGAATCTCAGCTTTCCACCATTGAAGCGGATCAGCAGGCGGTATTAAGCCAGTATGAGACGGTGATCGGCATTCTCCAGGCATACCGGCAGGAGGATCTTATGACAGCGGCACAGCTGTATGCATCTCTGGACCCATCTTTGATTACCAACGAAAGCGTCCTGGCTATCGTAAATCAGATCACGGAAAATATGACAACAGAAGGATACCAGACCCTTGCGGAACTGGGAACCTCAGCCTGGAACGGCGGTGACCTGGCGGCGGCCATCCAGTATTATGAGAAGAGCCTTCAGCTGGTGCCGGGCAATACTGAGGTAATGTACCTTTTGGGACGCGCTTACCAGCAGCAGGGGAATACAGATATGGCCAATCAATGGTTTACTGCCATTATTGATCAGTATCCTGACAGTGCGGAGGCAGAGCAGGCACGGGAGGCAAGAGGATATTAACAGGCGGCGGGATAGATCCCGACCATCATGCATAAAAAGAAAGAACACGAAAGAGAAGAACCTTTCGTGTTCTTTCTTTTTATGTGGAGAATTTTGTTAAAAGAAGCAGAAAGGAGACGAAATTGATGAATGCGGATACATTTACTTACGAGCCAAGAGGACAGATGCTGGTGATTCACCTTCCCAGGGAGCTGGATCATCATAACTGCAGAAATCTGCGGTATGAGACGGATCTGCTTTTATCAGAAAACTATATCACCAGAATTATATTTGATTTCAGCCAGACAGAGTTTATGGACTCCTCCGGCATCGGCGTGCTTTTAAACCGGTATAAGCAGATGGCCGGAAGCGGAGGATCGGTGGTCCTTTACGGGGCTGGGACCCAGGTAAGGCGGATTCTCCATGTGGGCGGTCTTGCCAGACTGGTACCCTGCTTTGAGACCAAGGAGGCGGCGCTGTCCTGCTGACAGGAGAGGCGGGCTGGAAGGAACTGGAGAAAGGAGAGGAAATGTGCCATGGAAGCGAGAGAGATGGAGCAGGAAAGGGAGATCTGTACTGAAGCAGATGGAACGGACGGCTTTCGGATGGAAATGGAGGGATTGTCTCGAAATGAAGAGTTTGCCAGGGTGGTGGTGGCAGTGTTTATGAGCCGGATGAATCCCACGTTAGAAGAACTGGATGATGTAAAGACAGCCGTTTCCGAGGCGGTGACCAACGCTGTGATCCACGGATACCAGAATCACGGCGGAAAAGTCCGGATCGGGTGCTCCATTTCCGGAAACGAGCTGACAGTAACGGTTCAGGATCAGGGAACCGGCATTGCAGATCTGAAAAAGGCGATGGAACCCATGTACACTACGGACCAGTCGGGGGAACGGTCGGGAATGGGCTTTTCGTTCATGGAAGCTTTTATGGATCATCTGGAGGTGGAATCCTGTCCGGGGAAGGGAACGACAGTCCGGATGAAAAAGCGGATAGGAGGCTGACTCCATGGATGAGACCATGAATCTGATTCAGATGGCTCACGACGGAGATAAGGCGGCCAGGGACCGGCTGGTGGTGGAAAACATGGGACTGATCTGGAGTATCGTCCGCCGGTTTGAGCGGAGGGGACATGAGACGGAGGATCTGTTTCAGATCGGCGCCATCGGCCTGATGAAGGCGGTGGATCATTTTGATCTGGATCTGGGACTGCGTTTTTCTACATACGCTGTGCCTATGATCACCGGCGAGATCAAACGATTTTTGCGGGATGACGGCATGATTAAGGTCAGCCGGTCATTAAAAGAGCTGGGCGTGCGGGTAAACCAGGCCAGGCAGGAACTGGGAGGCAGGCTGGGAAGGGAACCTACGGTAGAAGAGATTGCGGCACAGCTGGGGGAGAGCTGTGAGCAGGTAGCTGCCTCCATTGAATCGGCGGCGGAAGTGGAATCTCTTTACCGGCCGGTGGGAGTGCAGGATGAAAATGGCGCCAGACTCATTGACCGCATTCCGGAAGAAAATGAGGAACAGGAACGTCTCTTAAATTCCATGACTCTGAAAGAAGTGATGAAGGGCCTGGAAAACCGGGACCGGGAAATCATTCTGCGCCGGTATTTTGAAAACCAGACCCAGAGTCAGGTGGCCAGAGATCTTCATATTTCCCAGGTGCAGGTGTCACGGCTGGAGAAAAAGATTTTAAAATCAATGCGGGAGCAGTTTTTTCAGTAAATTGCTGCTAGGCGGCAGAGGTTCAGAGAATCCTTCGTGTGCCGCATAGATTCTGCAGAAAACGGACATAATGGAAAGAGGACAGATAATGAAAGGCGGGATATGATGAATTCTTTGAAATTTATTCTGGGCCTTCTGGCTCTGGCTCTTTCCATGGTCGTTATAGCGGCGCTGATCTGGATTGCTTTGTTTGGAATTCCCCAGGGAGAGATTGATGGCGGAACGCTGGTAAGCGCTTTCTCTTTGTGGAGGGAGGTGCTTTGGTGAGCGGACAGACCGGGCGGAATCAGGATCAGCAGGTTTATCTTAAACTTAACCAGATCACCCAGGTTAATGAAAAGGACATTTTTCTTAAAGATGTGGCGTCGGTGTACTGCAGTGATCCGGCTCTGCAGAACCGCTGCAATGCCTTAAAGATCAAAACGATCCGGGAAAATAAGGAAAAACGGTATGTGGAAGATGCGCTGCAGGTGATCGAAAAGATCAGCGGCCTTGGATTCGGAATTCAGGTGCAGAATCTGGGCGAGGCGGATTATATTATCGATTATCGTCCGCCGTCGCCGCCGCATCTGGTATGGCAGTGGATAAAAACCGTCTTCGTCTGCCTGGTCAGTTTCTTTGGCGCGGCTTTTGCGATTATGACATTTAACAACGATGTGGATGTGCCTCAGCTTTTTGGTGATTTATACCGGATGACTACGGGAAACGAGTCCGACGGCTTTACGATATTGGAGATTTCTTATTCGGCCGGCCTTGCCATCGGCATTTTGGTCTTTTTTAACCATTTTTTTAAGTGGAAGGTGAGTGCGGATCCCACTCCGCTGGAGGTGGAGATGCGGACTTATGAGGAAGATATCTGCAAGACGCTGATTGAGGATGCAGGAAGAAAGGAGAGGGAAGTAGATGCCCGGTAGCATAAAAACCCTGTTCCTTGCATTTTTCGGCTTGGCGGCAGGCGGCGTGATCGCAGCGGGCGTCTTTGCCTTTCTGGCGGTAATCGGTGTCTTCCCCAGACTGATAGGAAAGACGGGGACGAAGAAGCATGTGCGGCTGTACGAAAGCTTTATTGTGGCAGGCGGTATTCTGGGAAACCTTCTGAATCTGTACGGCATTCCCGTTACAGTGGGAGAAGTGCCGGGAATGGTGCTGCTTTTTTTGTTTGGCAGTGCTGTGGGAATCTTTGTGGGATGCTTGGTCATGTCACTGGCCGAAACGCTGAATGCCCTGCCGGTGATCGCCAGGCGGATCCGCCTGGCTGTCGGACTGCAGTTTGTTATTCTGGCTGTGGCGCTGGGGAAGCTGGCAGGCTCCCTTTACTACTTCTGGAAGGGTGTAGGAAACGGGTAAACTATTTCTTACCGCAGCATTTTTTGTATTTTTTTCCGCTGCCGCAGGGACAGGGATCATTAGGATAGATCTTTGTGGGCATGGTCCTGGCCGGGGACGCGGAAGGTTTTTGGGCAGACGGGCGGCCATTCTGATGGCTGGACGGTCTGCCAACGGGAAGCCCGGCCTTTTCCATTGCGTCGGCGTCGGTATATCCTTTATTTCTTATTTTCCGTGTGTACAGGTCCAGTTCGGCAAGAAGAGGAGAAAGGGATGCGGGAAGCATTCTGCCAGGGAAAACACCTTCTAAATATGCAGAAAGTGCCGGAATGCTTTCAGAGACGGCCAGCATATCGTACGTATGCATCAGAACGTTTTCCGCTTTCTCGCGGGAAATTCCGGCTTGTGTCAGGAGAAGCGTTTCTAATTTCCGGAAGCAGGGATTGCGGGACGGATAGCCGTTCTGGTTATAGTCCAGAATTTCATCCTCTCCGGGTATGTAATATTCTTCCTCTTTATCAAATTGTTCTTCACAGGCAGAAATGGCCGCCGGGGAAAGACTGCGGTTGAAAATCCGATCATGATGGATGAACCAGTGATTTTTCCCGTGGGGGATCTGATCAAAAAGCTGCAGCCATTCTTCTCTGTTTATGGAATATCCCGGGCGTCTGCGGTACATTCGGATCATGACAGAAACCGGCGCTGCCGGATAAAGACGGGACTGGATCCGGAGACAGGCAAGGAGCCAGGAAATCCGGCTGCGCAGGGCCTGAAAATCTGCTGTATTGATTTTATCGTATCCGGCAATCACATCTTTGGTAATCTCTACGGTATTATCCAGAAAGACAGTCAGATAGTTTTTATTATGGAGAGGCATCAGCAGTTCCTGCTCCTCTTCCGAAGCCGTAAAACCGTTGGGCTTTTTTATGGCTCTTTCCCATGCGGCTGCTTCCTGGTCATCCAGGGCAAGAAAATGCTCCCGCATCACGGAAGGGCGCAGCATTTCATTGGCGATTTTTTCTGCCAGCATATCCTTGTTAAGCCCTGCAGTTCTCTGGATGCGGAGATCTCTCGCTTCATCCAGAAGCTCTCTTTTGGAAAAGCTTTTCAGCAAAACGCCCAGGGAAGTTCTGGGGCGGCCTTCCGATGATGCGTCAGGGGAGCATTTTGCTCCCTGGCTTTCAGCAGATTTTTGCGGAGATGGACTGTCGGCAGCTGGTTCAAACAGACTATGGGGAAATTCACCCTTTGCAAGCTCCGGAAAAATCTGGCGCAGGTGGTCCGCAAATTCCTGCAGATAAGAATTGCCGGATCTTTTTATGTTTTCCGTGCGGCTGACCGGGTGTTCGCAGCAGTTCATTCCGTATCTGCCGTTTTTCAGTTCCTGAAGCAGTTCGTCCCGTTTTCTGTACTGGACTTTGCCAGAGCGAAAGAAAAATTTCTGCTTCCAGTCTGCCTGGATTTTTTCCAGACGGCTGCGGAAAGCAGAAGGATCTTCATTTTTTCCCGGGGCACCTTCCCTTCCGGCCAGGAGAAGGGGATATGCCTCAGAAAAGTCGGGAAGCCGTTTTTCGATATTGACCCGCAGGGCCAGATCCTCACCCCAGTAAAAGCTGAACCATTCCTGGGAATCTAGAAGTTCGTTGATATAATTTTCTGCGGCATCTCCCAGGCTGTAATAAAAATTTGACTGGAAAGGCTGCTGACCGTCATTTTCACGGAAACGGATCTTGGCATGGTAAAATTCAAAGGAAAAGGGCTTCTCTTGGGATTGTTCCATCAGGGAGGAGAGAAGAAGGCTGAGCTGGGAGTAGGTAATTCCTGCCGGAATAATACATCTGCGCCAGCGCAGGGGCTTGCTGTTTTTTACGGATATTTTTAACTGATAGGCGTTCATCTGGAGTATCTCCTTAAAGTTGTTTATTTCCGAAGGCAGCCAGCCAGGCGGCTATGTCTGCATGTCCATTTGGCGACTGCCGCGAAGCACGGAACAAGCTGCTGTCTATAGAGGCCAAATTTTATCTGACCTCAACATCATTATACCAGATAAGGAGAGCAAAGACTACGTGAAAAACCGGCTGCCCATCCAGTAAATCACGCCCAGCACCCAGCTTGTAAACACACCAAATAAGATTACAGGCCCGGCGATGGTAAAAATTTTGCAGCCGATTCCAAATACGTGTCCTTCGGCCTTATATTCGATGGCCGGGGACACTACGGAATTGGCGAAGCCGGTAATGGGAACCAGGGCTCCGGCGCCGCCGAATTTTACCAGTTTCGGATACAGGCCCAGGCCGGTTGCCAGGATGCTGAGGCCGATCAGGGTGATCAGCACCCAGGCAGAGGCGGCGTCTTTTTCCAGGCCCAGCCCCCCGGTAAGCCAGTTGGAAATACCCTGGGAGAAGACGCAGATGAGGCCGCCGGTCAGGAAAGCCTTAAGCACATCCATCCATACGTTGTTGACAGGGGTTACTTCTTTTACATACGCTTCATAGGCGTCTTTTTTTAATTCCATGATGATTCCTCCTGACGATACAGTCTGATACAAGTGTCTGCATTCTGCCGGATTTTATACCTGAAAGGGAACTCTGCCGGGTGTTTATCCAGTTCCCGGAATCCGGATGATGAATATATTGGGATAAAAACAGAGAAACTATAGTAAACCCTCATGCGCCGGCGGGCGGCGCACCAGCCATTCCGCAAAAGTCTGGCGGCGCATTTGGCATCCCTGAATACATGCCGCCTATTCGGCGGCAGGACTATCAGAGTAAACCCTCATGCGCCGGCGGGCGGCGCACCAGCCATTCCG
>DVKS01000186.1 GCA_018715905.1 Candidatus Caccovicinus merdipullorum
TCGACCATTTCGGTAATCATTGTTGTTTTCTCTTCCTCTGCAAGCGTTCCTTTGTTAAGCATGTTCACATCTCCTTTCTTTTATATATCGTTGCAATATCATATTATATCATCGCTATACAAAAGTCAAGAGTTTTTGCTCAAAAATATTGCAACGATATATTTTTTGTGATATAGTTTCTTTTAGGAGGTGACGTTGTATGAATGAAAGAATAAAAGAATTACGAAAAACATTAGGATTAAATCAAACGGAATTTGGAAATAGAATAGGCATAAAGCAAGGCTCCGTTGCTGCATATGAAAGTGGCGCAAGAGTTCCAATAGATGCCGTCGTTCTCTCTATATGTAGAGAATTTAATGTCAACGAATCCTGGCTTCGAACCGGTGAAGGCGAAATGTTTATTCAAGTCCCTGAGGAGGATGAAACTGCTGCATTGGTGTACAGTCTCTTAGGTCCCGAAAAAAATGAATTCTACACAATCATTTTAGAGATCATTCGCTCATATCAGGAATTATCACCTGCTTCCCAGCAGGTAATATTAGACTATGCGAAAAATGTTCTTAAAAATCTGCAAAAGAAAAACGAGGACTAAAGTCCCCGCTTCTCTTCCTGGTATTTCCGTATTAAAGTACTGAGCTGCTTTAAAAATCTCTCGTCAGATTCATCCATATATCTGACATGCTGAATGATGTATTGTTTGATATCTTCCACAAACATGTAAATATCTTCCCCCTATGCTGGCAGCTGTAACACTGTTCAATCCATGGCCCGCCGGCAGTATTAGGGAAAGAGAATACTTCTGGCGAGTGGGCGGCCACATATAGAACATTTGTTCTCTTTTATTATAGAACGTATGTTTGTATTTTTCAATACTCTTTGGGACATTTTACCGATTTTATTAATTTATCTTTCGGATTGCTCTGTGTGTATTTTTATTATGCGCATTGACATAATGCACATAATATGTTATAATGATAGTGTAAGGGAGGTACGGAAGATGCCAAAGAAACCTAGAGAACTTGAGGCAATCATTTTGGAAGACGGGTGGATATTTAAAAGCCAGGTGGGTTCACATAGACATTACGTGCATCCCACAAAACCTGGTAAAGTAACAATCCCTTTCCATTGTAAAGACATCCCGAAAGGAACTGAACATTCTATCCTGAAACAGGCGGGGCTGAAATAGCCCCTGTCTTTCAGGCACACTATCAAGGAGGTATTCATTATGTTGTCAGCATACCCTGCTTGCTTTTTTAAAGAGGATTCTGGATACTCTGTGGTTTTTCCAGATCTGAATTACCTTTCTACCTGTGGCGAAACGCTGGATGAGGCTTTAACCGCTGCCGTGGACTGTCTGGCCGGCTATCTCTACTGGCTTAAGAATGACGGAGACAGCGCGCCGGAGGCATCTGCTCCTACCGCCGTTAATCCTGCAGCCATAGCCCAAGAACTTGAAATCGAGCCGGCGGAAGCATTCGTTAATCTGATCACTGTCGATGTAGCCGAATATGCTCGGAAGCATTTTGAAAAATCCGTCCGCAAGAATATCACAATCCCGGCATGGCTGAACGAAGCTGCATTGCAGCAGAACATTAATTTCTCTCAGGTCCTGCAGGAAGCGCTTAAGCAGAAATTAAACATAAGCGACCGCCGCCGGGCATAATAAAAGCCGGCTCCTGCGCCAACAGGAACCGGCTTTTGCATGGATTACTCTCGCCTTGGACGTTTCGCGTCAACTGGCTATAATCTTTCTTGGCAATTTGATTATATCAGCTTCGGAACGTCCTGGCAAGGGGCGTATTTTTTATACCCAAAACCAGTACATTATAACGAGGTGATACAATGGAAGAATTAAGAACCGGCGCCACCTATATCCGGGTCAGCACAGATGGCCAGATGGATCTAAGTCCGGAATCCCAGCTGGAATCCATCCAGCAGTATGCCGCCGAACACAATATTATCATCCCAAAGGAATATATTTTTATGGAATCGGAAGGCCGCAGCGGAAAGAAAGCGGATAACCGGCCCCAGTTCCAGGCCATGATTGCCACGGCAAAGTTAAAGCCCAAACCTTTTGACTGCGTCCTTGTCTGGAAATTCTCTCGATTTGCCAGGAATCTGGACGAAAGCACATTTTACAAGGGCGTCCTCCGGAAGAAGCTGGGTATCGATGTGATTAGTATCAAAGAGCCGATCATGGAAGGCATGTACGGACGGCTGATCGAGATGATCATTGAATGGCAGGATGAATTCTATTCCTACAATCTGGCCCAGGATGTTACCAGGGGGATGAAGACGGCAGCTAAGAACGGCCGATATCAGGCCCGGCCGCCGTTAGGCTATCGGATCCCGTACCACAAGGCCCTGCCGGAGATCGTTCCGGAAGAAGCGGAAATTGTCCGGATGATTTTTGATAAATATGTAAATGAGGGTATGTCCATATTTGCCCTGGCCAGATATTTAAACAGTCTGGGATTTAAGACCAGTCACGGAAAGCCATTTGAAAAGCGGTCCCTGGAATACATCCTGCAGAATCCCGCCTATACCGGTCAGATCCGCTGGAACCGCACCTGCAATGAAACCAATGAAGTGCGGGATCCTGATCAATGGATCGTTGCCCAGGGGCAGCATCCGGCGATCATCAGCACGGATATTTATGATCGGGCCCAGGCCCGTTTTCAGGCAGAGTACCACCCAAAGAAAGCAAGGCCGGCAGAAACGCTGAAGCACTGGCTCAGCGGAATCGTTAAATGCCCTGCCTGCGGCCGGACCCTTTCCTCCTGCATCCGGCACCGGAAAGTCGGCGAGGATTTCTTTTCTTTTCAATGCTACGGCTATATGAAAGGGAAATGCAATCAGACCAGCTACGTGCGGGAGGACACCATCGTTCCCGCCGTCATTTCTGCGCTGAAGGAAGTGGTGGAATGTGGATCCGTGGAATACGTCATCCGGACCCCTGAAAAGAAAAAGGAAGAGAGTTTCCAGGTGGAAGCACTTAAAAAACAGCTGGAGCGTCTGGACCGGCGGGAGATCCGCATCAAAGAAGCCTACATGGACGGAATTGACACGAAGGAAGAATACCGGCAGAACAAACAGATGATCCAGGGGGAACGGCAGCGCATTGAAAACGCACTCTCCAGCCTCTCTTTTGAAAGACCTCTTTCAAAGGCATCCGCTGACCGGCAGATGCTGATCAATATCCGGAATGTGATCGACATTCTGGAAAATCCCGACGTTGCCACAGAGGAAAAAGCCCATGCCATCCGCAGCATTGTCAGCCATATCGTATTCTTCCGGGATACTATGCACATTGATGTTTATTACCAGCTCACCTGCCCCGTGTCAGATTCTGACACAGCAAAATCTCGTATTATCCCGATAAAATCCTGATTTTTATTTTGTATATGCTATTACTATTTGGTTGACACAGTGGGGTTCCTGCTCCCTGGGCGAACAAGGCTACAGCGCCATCCAGATCCTCCGCCACTTCTACGGCGATTCCATCTACATCAACACCGCCGAACAGATCCAGGGGATCCCGGCTTCCTGGCCTGGTTATGACCTTTCCATAGGCTCCTCCGGCCAGAAGGTGCAGCAGGTCCAGGAGCAGCTGGACGCCATCGCCACCATCTACTCCTCCATTCCCAGAGTTTCTCCTGACGGCATCTTCGGCCCGGCTACTCAGGAAGCGGTGATGACATTCCAGTCCGTCTTCGGCCTGCCCCAGACCGGTGTCATCGACTTCCGTACCTGGTATAAAATATCCCACATTTTCGTAAGCGTAACACGGATGGCTGAACTGCAGTAGTTTGCCGGCAGCTGAATGCTGGTGCAGGCACGGTATCCGCTTGCCGGGCTTATTGCACAAAAAAGCTGCCGCGCTGTGATTTTTCACTGGCGCAGCAGCTTATTTTCTGTTCATTCTGCGGAAACTTTGCCTTCCGTTTTTATGCCGCCTTCCGGCTTTCGCGGATCAGACGACGAACTTCTTTTTTCAGTTGGTTTTCAAGGGTCCACTCCTGAAAGCGGTAGCCTCCGATTGACAGAATCACTTCATAACAGCTCTTTTTTAACTGGTTCATCATAGTCATCACCCCGTCTTTTAAAATCTGGTAAAAGGAAAGAAGAGCCTGTCTCCTTCCTTTTTGCTTACGTGACTATAATACCATATTTTTTCTCATTGTTTATTAAGAAAACCTAAAGGTTTCCCGTCGATTTTTCCTCTTTTTTCTTACCAATATTTTGCGGAGATGCCCACGGTTCGACAGGGTGTCTGTCTCGCTTTGCTCGACCCGAACCGGCGCTGGTATAATGTCTGCTTTGCAGACATTATACCATGTAATCGCTGCAGCAGATGGCTCCATAAGGACGTATGGACATCCGGTAGGCGCTGCCCTCTCCCATGGCTTTTTCAATATAGGCAATGTATTCTTCTACCAGTTCATTGGGAAGCATCACCATAATAACCCCGGCAAAGCCGCCGCCATGAACCCGGCAAGCTCCCTTCTTCTTTTCCCCGAGGAAAAGTTCTGTAAGCGCCAGAGCTACGGTGATTCCCTGTTCCTGGTATGCAGAATTGGTAAAACAGTTCTGAAGCCACTTCCAGGAAGAATTTCCCGAAGCGGTAATTCCTGCCAGGAAATCATCAAAACGCTTTTCCTTTAAGGCAGACACCATGGCATCCACACGCTTATTCTCCTCAAAGAAATGAAGGGCGCGCAGCACCGAACGGTCTCCGGCTTTTTCCCGCACACGCGTTATCTCCCGGATTACATCTTCCTCTGCCACATCAGCCAGAACTTCCTTTCCGAAGCAGGCCGCCACAGCCTTCATCTCCTGCGGAACAGAAGAATAATCCGCACTCAGATCCGCATGTCCCTTTCCGGTCTGCACAATAATCAGACTATGTCCCGCCGAAGCAAAATCAAAGTCGATCTTCTCTACTGCCGGCTGAGCCGGATCTTTAAAGTCAATGGTAATCAGGCCTCCCACAGCGCATGCCATCTGATCCAGAAGTCCCGATGCCTTGTTCCAGTAATGATTCTCCGCATATTTTCCCACATGGGCATAAGCAACCGTATCCATCTTCCCGTCATTAAAGAACGTGTTTAACATGGCACACAAAAGCATCTCATAAGAAGCAGAGGAACTGACACCGGCTGCGCTGATCACATTGCTGGTTATGTAGGCATTAAAGCCGCCTACAGCATACCCTGCTTCCTGAAAACCTTTTAACAGACCCTTGGTCAGGTCAATGGTTCCCGCCATCTTTATGCCAGGCGCCAGATCATCCAGATCAATGGTAAAATCCTGTCCGTAAGTCTCGCTTACAATCCGTACTTTCCGGGAATCATTTTTTGCAGCCACGCCTGCGCAGTCCAGATTAATGCTGCCGGCAAGTACCTTGCCGTGATTATGGTCCGTATGGTTTCCACTGATCTCTGTCCGGCCCGGCGATGAAAAAAGAAGTACGTCCTGGTCTCCGAAAGTCATTTCAAAGCCTTTCAGCAGATTCTTGTACCGTACGATATTGGCCTCCACCTGATCTGACCCGTAAAGTTTTTCCATCAGCGCCCGGCTGCCGCTGCCCTCCAAAAGCGCTGTTGTTTCATTGATTTTCATCTGTTTTCGCTCCTTTTCCCCATGGAATTAATGTCCTCTGCCCGGCGGCAGGACTTTCAGAGTAAACCTTCATGCGCCGGCGGCCGATGCACCAGCCATCCAATAAAAGTCTGGCGGCGCATTGGGCATCCCTGAATACATGCCGCCTAATCGGCGGCAGGACTTTCAGAGTAAGTATAGCAAACTTTCTGGGCGGCAACAATAGAATCTTACGTGAAAAAAGCATTTTGTTTTCCTTTACCTTGGCCGGCTTTTCCGTTATAGTAGTAAAAGCTGCGGTTTTGGCCGCATCCAAAAAATCCTTCGGAGGTGCCCATCATGCCCCAAAATCCCCGTTTATGGGATCAGCGTCCCTACCATACTCTCAGTTATTCTCTGAAAAAGCAGTTCAAAACCCGCGTTTACAAGCTTTCTCTGGACGGCGGCATGACCTGCCCAAACCGAGACGGAACCCTTGGAACAGGCGGCTGCATTTTCTGCAGCAAAGGCGGCTCCGGTGATTTTGCAGAAAGCTGCCGCAGTTATCCGGATATAGCCGGACAAATCGAAGCAGCCAGAAAAAGGATTGAAAGAAAAGCTCCTTCCGGCCCCTACATCGCCTATTTTCAGTCTTTTACCAATACCTATGCCCCCCTTCCCTACCTTTCGGATCTCTTTTCCCGGACCCTGGATCATCCTCAGATTGCCGCTTTATCCATTGGCACCAGGCCGGACTGTCTGGAAGACGAAAAAATCCGCCTTCTGGCAGAATTAAACCGTAAAAAACCGGTATGGGTGGAACTGGGATTACAGACAATCCACCCGAATACAGCTGCCCTGATCCGCCGCGGTTACCCCTTAAGCTGCTTTGCAGACACAGCAGCACGCCTTAAGGAAGCCGGGCTTACCGTAATCGTCCACCTGATCCTTGGACTGCCCGGGGAAAGCCGGGAGCAGATGCTTTCGTCTGTGGACTACACGGCACATTTCCTGCCGGCCCTGGACGGGATCAAGCTGCAGCTTCTCCATGTCCTGAAGGGGACGGATCTGGCTGCCATGTATGAGAAAGATCCATTTCCTCTGTTTTCCATGGAAGAATACGCAGATTTTATTGTTACCTGCATTGAACACCTCCCCCCTTCCATGACCGTACACCGTATAACCGGCGACGGCCCCAGGTCCCTTCTCATCGCCCCGGAATGGAGCCTGCACAAACGCCAGGTACTCAACACCATAGACCGGCGTTTTCGAGAAAGAAACACCTTTCAGGGTGCAAAATTTTAAACCGCTTTTCTTACCGGGAAGGCAATAATAATTTGTCTTTTTTCTGAATTTATGCTATCCTTAAGAAAATGATGATGTTAAGTAAACCATCATGCGCCGGCGGGCAGCGCACCAGCCATCCCATGAAAGTCTTGGCGGCGCATTTGGCATCCCTGAATTAACGCCGCCTATTCGGCGGCAGGACTTTTAAAGTAATTGTTGCGTTAGGAGAGATGTATTTGAAAATTCAAGAATCAGCAGAAAATTACCTGGAGACCATTCTGATGATCAGCGAAAGAAAACCTCAGGTACGTTCCATCGACATTGTAAATGAACTGGATTATTCCAAGCCCAGCGTCAGCATCGCCATGAAAAATCTCCGTGAAAACGGATATATCCATATGGATAAAGACGGCTTCATCACGCTGACTGATGCGGGACGAAACATCGCAGAAACCATGTACGAAAGACACAAACTTCTATCCCGGTGGCTGATCAATCTGGGAGTCAATGAAAAGACAGCCGTTCAGGATGCCTGCCGCATGGAACATGTTATCAGTGCAGAAAGCTTCGAAGCTATCAAACGGCATGCTGACCGTCATCTGGAATCCGAATCGGAACACATGCAGGTATCCGGACCGGAACACATGCAGGTATCCGGACCGGAACATTCATAAAAACAGAATTCATAAAAGGCCGGGACTTTCTGCCCCGGCCTTCTGCCTGCCCCTCAAAAGAGGATTTTCTACGATACCCATATTCCATCTGCATTCACATAGTACCCGTCCGGCGTATAAGCATCCGTCAGCATGGCACCTGCCGTCTGCGTTTCTGTACCACCAGCCGATCCCATCCTGCTGCCATCCTCCGCTTCCATTATAAGTGCTTCCCGGCGTATTTCCGGAAGAAACGGTTCCGTAATAAGAATTATAATTTCCTGATTGAATCGCTGCCAGAACATCTTCATCAATATAAATGCTGTCGGATTCCACCCAGCTTCCCTTGTTTGAACTGTTGTAGACAGCTCTTATCTTATAATAGTAATCTCCGTTCGTGTCTCTTCCGCCCAGGCCGTTCCTGCAAATACTGCCGCCATGATTCCGGTCCCCGCTGCCGCTGCCAAAAAACGCTTTTTTGCTTCTCTCATCATCTTATTTCTTCCTCCTGTTCCGCATATTAACACGTGTTCCATCGGTTATCTTTACTTTACGGAAATAATTTGTTCATTCGGTGAAAAAGATGTGATAAAACTTTGTTTCGAAGCTTCTATCCTTTTCGAAGGGGCCGTTCCGCCAGAAGACGTTCTGTCCACAGGCTGTATTCCTGAAGGCTCTGGGATTTGCGGATCTTTTTGCCGTATTTTTCCCCATCCTCAAAAAGGCAGATCAGATAAGACCACAATTCCTTAAGTTTAAACAGAACATTCCTCTCCCCGGACATGGTTTCCTGGTATCCGGCACACAAATCTGCAAGAAACTGCGCCAGGATCTCTTTTTTCTCTGCCTCCCTTCGGTTCCTGTCTTCTTCTGCTTCCGCATCCTCTTCTTTCCGAAGCTTTGAAAGAAGAAAAGGATCTGCAAGAAGTCCCCTCCCCAGCATCACTGCGTCCACCTGAGGAAATGCTTTCTGAAATTGCCGGCAGTCCTCCAGGGTAAACAGATCTCCGTTATAGCAAAGAGGATTTCTGCTTTCCCGCACTGCTTCAGCGAACACATCCATATGAGGTGTTCCCTTATAAAACTCCTGCCGAATCCTGGGATGAATGATCAGCCGGCAGATAGGATAACGATTAAAGATCTCCAGAAGCCTTTCAAATTCCGCCGGATCATCCTTTCCAATCCGGGTCTTTATGGAAATCTGCATATCCAGGCTGCCAAAAACCGCGTCCAGGAATCGATCCAGTTCCTCCGGGTAAGCCAGAAACCCGCTTCCTTTTCCCTTGGCCGTCACCGTGCCGGAGGGGCATCCCAGATTCAGATTTACCTGCTGATACCCCATCTTCTGAAGTTCCCTGGCTGCCCAGATAAAGTCTTCGCTGTTTCTTGTCATAAGCTGGGGCACCGTCTCCATGCCCTCATTATTCTCCGGGAGTACCTGATTTAATTCCCGGCTGGTAAAGCACCGGTCAGCCCCCGGAGAAAGAAAGGGGGTAAAGTATTCGTCTGCCGGCCCAAAATATCGATGGAAGGCCTGCCGGTATACCCATCCGGTTATCCCTTCCATGGGAGCAAAATAATAGTTCATCACGGATATCCTTTCTGCCGGTGCAGCGTTCTGTCCCACAGCCGCTTTCTACCGGTACTCTTTTTTCATGGAAAAGCCTCTTCCCCTGACTTCCGTCACCCGGCTTACAATCATAAAAGCTTCCGGATCAACGGCCCGTACCAGACGCTCAACGTAAGGCAGTTCCCGGTTTGAGATCACACTTAAGATCACCGGCGTATTTTCGTGAAGATAACCGCCCTCCGCCTGAAGCACGGTAACGCCCCGATCCATCTGATGGAGAATTGACTCCCGGATCTTTTCCGGCTGTCTGCTTATGATCTTTACCTGAGTTTTTACCGATCCCATAAGAATCAGTTTGTCCAGCACAATCGTATACACCAGCACCAGAAGGATTCCGTAAAGCACCTTCTCGGGAACATTGTAAAATGCCTGTGCCAGCAAAATACAGAGATCAAAAACATAAAGACTTACTGAAACCGGGATCTTCAAATACCGGTTCAGAACCAGAGGCGGAATATCCATTCCTCCGGTGGAAGCGCCTGCCCGGATTACAATACCCAGTGATGCGCCGATGCCCAGGCCGGAAAACAGTGCGCATAAAAGCGGATCAGAAGTCAGCATCATGTCCCCCAGCATCCGGTCAAAAAATTCCAGCGCAGCCGGATAAGTAAAGGTACTGACCACCGTGGTCAGGGCAAACTGTTTTCCCAGCATGAAAAAACCTGCAGCCAGCATACACACATTAAAAACAAGCACAAACATGGAGATGGACACTCCCGTCAGATGATTCACCACCAAAGCAATACCGGTAGTACCTCCGGTCATCAAGTCTGCCGGAAGCAGAAAAAGCTTAACCGCCAGCGCGTAAAGAATATTGCCTCCTACCACAAGCAGCAGGCTTTTCAGAAAAGGAAACCAGTTTTCTCGTACTTTCATCATCGCAATTCTCCTTAAGATTTCACGGCAATTTTGAAAATTCTTCCGGCTTCGGCATCATAACGGCAGGAAAGCCCACGCCAGAAGCGTGATGCATCCCTGGAAAATCCCCACGGGAATGGCCGAAAAAATACAGCCTTTCCCCATGGAGGCTGTCATTACCAGCACGATAATCAGATCCAGAACCGCTTTGGCCGCCAGGATGGAATAGTCCCCGGCGATCCCATCCTGTATGGCTCCAACCACAGCCATGGCCCCGATGCACACGGTAAGAGATGCCGTTACAAATCCATCTACGAAACAGGCATCTTTCTGGCTCCCTGTCTTTTCCTTCAGCCACTCTCCAAACTGCTCCATACGATACTCGATGTTCATCCACTCTCCCAGCAGCGCTCCCAGGGCAAAGCAGCCGATCATCATCATGGTTCCGCCGCTCTTTAATCCCTCTTCCGTCACCGCCAGCATATTTTCCATGCACCCGCCGATGCCAAGAAACAGGACACAAATGCCGTTGGCGTTCATAAGGGTATCCTGGTATCGTTTCTCCAGCTTCTTTCCGAACGCCAGCCCGCCAAGGCCGCCGGCCAGGATTCCCGCCACATTCATTACCGTTCCCATTCCCGTCATATGTCCCCTTCTTTCTTATTTTTTCTGTTTTCATTTTATCCCTGCATTTCTCATAAACACACTATCGCAGTCATTATACCAGATGACAGCCAGATTTCAAGTCTGTTCAGGATTGGAAAAAAAGCGGAAACCCTTGTTTGCCCGGCCGATTCGTTGTATACTATATGACAAATGCGGCTGTCCGGATGGCCGTTTAAATACGCAAAACAGGAGGATACCTACATGGATAAGATTAAGATGACTACCCCCATCGTAGAAATGGACGGAGATGAAATGACCAGGATTCTCTGGCAGATGATTAAAGACAACCTGCTGCTGCCATTTATTGATCTGAAGACGGAATATTATGACCTGGGCCTGGAACACCGGGATGAAACCAATGACCAGGTAACCATCGATTCCGCAAATGCCACGAAAAAGTATAAAGTAGCCGTTAAGTGCGCCACCATCACGCCCAATGCCGCCCGCATGGACGAATATCATTTAAAGGAAATGTGGAAGAGCCCCAATGCTACCATCCGTGCCATCCTTGACGGAACCGTATTCCGCGCTCCCATTGTAGTGAAGGGAATCGAACCCTGCGTAAAGAACTGGAAAAAACCCATTACCATCGCAAGACATGCTTACGGCGATGTATACAAGGCAGCTGAGATGAAGATCCCCGGTCCCGGAAAGGCAGAGCTGGTTTATACCGCCCAGGACGGTTCCGAAACCCGCGAGCTGGTGCATCAGTTTACCTGTCCCGGCATTCTCCAGGGCATGCACAACATCACCCCCTCTATCGAAAGCTTCGCCCGCAGCTGCTTTAACTATGCTCTGGATACGAAGCAGGATCTGTGGTTTGCCACCAAGGATACCATTTCCAAGAAATATGACCATACCTTCAAAGATGTCTTCCAGGAGATTTTTGACAGGGAATATGCAGATAAATTTAAAGAAGCCGGCATCACCTACTTCTATACCCTGATCGATGATGCCGTAGCCCGGGTAATGAAATCCGAAGGCGGCTACATCTGGGCCTGCAAAAACTATGACGGCGATGTAATGAGCGACATGATCTCCTCTGCTTTCGGTTCTCTGGCTATGATGACCTCCGTGCTGGTTTCTCCCGATGGAAACTTCGAATATGAAGCAGCCCACGGAACCGTACAGCGTCATTACTACAAGCACTTAAAGGGCGAAGAGACCTCCACCAACTCCGTAGCCACCATCTTTGCCTGGACCGGCGCCCTGAGAAAGAGAGGCGAGTTGGACGGCAATGCAGAGCTTTCTGCCTTTGCTGACCGCCTGGAGAAAGCTACCATCGATACCATCGAAAGCGGCGAGATGACGAAAGATCTGGCGCTGATTACCACCATTGAAAATCCCACAGTATTAAACAGCGAAGACTTCATCAAGGCTGTTGCAAAGCGCCTGTAATTCCCATATAAAAGAAACCCGGCTGGCAGGATCCTGCAGTTTCAGGATACAGCCAGCCGGGCTTTTTCATCAGAAGTAAAAATTACAGATCGGAGTTCTTTTTATCCAGATACATATTCCGGTCTGATTCCTCATACATGGAACGGATAAGGGCTTCCTCTCCGTTAAAATGTTCCCTATAAGAAATCCCAAAGTTAACAGTGGCATAAAGGCCTTTTTCCCGGTCATATACCAGATCATCTTTAAAGGCTTTCCGGATATTATCAATAATCCGCTTTGCAGCATCCTGATTGCAGTTGTTCAGGACGATCAAAAACTCATCTCCACCCATACGTATAATGGAATCTCCGGCCCGAACCGTCTTTTTCATCAGGCGCACAGCCTGTGCCAGAACGTAATCTCCTGTGGAGTGACCGTAGGTGTCATTAATCTTTTTAAAGTCCTTTAAGTCTGCGGCAATAAATACCATCTCCCGCACTTTTCCGTCCTGGACGCAGAAAAGCCGTTCATCAAAATACCTCCGGTTATATGCCTTGGTCAGAGAATCCTCATATAACTCATGTTCACTGGCTATGATGTTTTCAATCAGAGCGCCTTCCTCCAGAACGCTGTTTGAAAAACGTCCTGAATTTTCAATTACCAGTTCTATGACCCAGCGTTTTGTCTTTCCATCCGGGCACTCCACCAGAACCGGTGCAGAGATCACATAATAAATCTTCCGGTTCATCATCTCAAACTTCGCCAGCCGTTTTCCCTGCTCCAGTGCCATCCTGCTGGTACAGTTCCTGCACTTGCGGCTTCGGTTCCACAAAGCATAGCATGGTTCCGGATCCCTGTTCTCCTGAGGCAGATGAACAACCTGGCAAATCTCCGGATCCACCAGCCGCACAAAATCAAAGAACGGAAGCAGATCATTCACCACCTGGCGCATCTGTTCTGCGCTGTATGTCCGCAGCCCCTCTGTCCGATTCGCATTTTCACTCTGATACATGCTTTCTCCCCTCGCCCATTATTCCAATTTCTGCATTTTATTGTACCAAATTTCCGGATCATTTACAAGCTTCAGCCGAAAAATCGCAGAAAATTCCTGAAATTTACTGATTTTGCTCCAATTCACCTGCATGGGACGGAATCGCCAGGATAAAAGCCTCGTAAGGACGCAGAACACCTTCCTCCGGCGCATCCTCATAATTGCGGATCAGCCGGCCGGCCCCCTCCCAGCCGGCGGGAAGATGGAATGCTGCTTTCTCCCCGGTAAAATTAGCACAAACCAGAAGCCGTGTGTCTCCGTCATCACGGGTATAGGCAAAGATCTGAGGATCCTCCGGAAACAGCAGAGAAAAATCGCCGTCCACAAATACCGGCCAGGTCTTGCGCAGGGAAATCAGATTCTGATAAAAGGAAAATACAGAAGAAGGATCCTTTATCTGAGAAGCTGCATTGATCTCCCTGTAGTTGGGATTTACCGGGATCCAGGGTTTCGCTTCCGTAAATCCGGCATTCTCGCTGGCATCCCACTGCATGGGCGTTCTGGCATTGTCCCGTCCTTTTGCGTAGATGGATTCCATCACTTCCTCGCTGGTATATCCGGCTGCCGTCCGTTCCCGATACAGATTAATACTTTCAATATCCTGGTACCAGGTAATATCCGGGAAGCGCACGTTGGTCATGCCCAGCTCCTCCCCCTGATAAACGAAAGGAGTTCCCTGCATACCGTGGAGAACCACCGCCAGCATCTTGGCTGACAGTTCCCGGTATTCTCCGTCATCCCCCCACCGGGATACGATACGGGGCAGGTCATGGTTTTCCCAGAAAAGGCTGTTCCAGCCGCATCCCTCCAGTTGGTTCTGCCATTTTGCCAGAGTCTTTTTTAATTTTACAAAGGGAAGAGGCGCCAGATCCCACTTTTCTTTGCCTTCCTCCTGATCCAGAACCATATGCTCAAACTGGAACACCATAGAGAATTCGGAGCCGTCCGGATTGCTGTAAAGCTTCGCCCGTTCCGTATCTGCCCCCCAGGCCTCGCCTACCGTAAGCAGATCTCCCTTCTGGAATGTTTCCCGGCTTAATTCCCGGATAAACTCATGAAGCCTCGGCCCGTTTCCCGTAATCTTCTTATCCGGCTCTTTGGCAATCTGGTCAATAACATCCAAGCGGAATCCGCCTACGCCCCGCGCCATCCACCAGAGGATCATATCATAAATTTCCCGGCGGACTTTAGGATTCTCCCAGTTCAAATCCGGCTGCTTTACGGAAAACTGGTGGAAATAGTACTGCCCCACTTCCGGCACCCACTGCCAGGCCGAACCGCCGAAGGCTGCCCGCATGTCATTAGGCGGCGTTCCCTCTTCTCCGTCCCGCCACACATAATAATCATGATAAGGATTATCCCGGCTCTTCTTTGCTTCCTGAAACCACCGGTGCTCATCAGAAGAATGATTCAGCACCAGATCCAGAATGATCCGGATTCCCCGCTTTTTCGCCTCAGCAATCAGCTCATCCATATCCTTCAGCGTTCCGAACATCGGATCGATGTCCTGATAATCCGAAATATCATATCCATTATCATCTTGCGGAGAGCGGCATACCGGAGAAAGCCATATCGCATCAATTCCCAGTTCCTTTAAATAGTCCAGCCTGCTTACAATTCCCTGCAAATCTCCAATCCCGTCACCATTGCTGTCCTGAAAACTGCGGGGATAAATCTGATACACGACTGCTGTTTTCCACCATCTTCTGTCTTTCATTCTACAAAACTCCTCCTTTTCTCCTTCCAGTCTCTGTCCGGAGCCCGGCGCCTTTTATCTGGAATTTCATATTTTCAAAGCAAGCTTATCTTATCACCATTCATGCCGCCCTTCAAACCGTTTCTCCCAGTATATCTTATTTTCTCTTTTTTTAACAGTTTAAGAAAGGTTTAATTGTGCATACAGAACCAACTTTATAAAAAATATCTGTGAAACGAAAAGCCGGGGCGTGCTTCGTCCCGGCTTTCACAAATCTTATGCAGCGATCCCTTTACCCGGCAATGGCATTTCCGGTGTAAAGCTGATAATATTTTCCTTTTTCTTCGATCAGCTGATCGTGGGTTCCTCTCTCGATGATCCGGCCATGTTCCAGAACCATGATACAATCCGAATTGCGGACTGTGGAAAGCCGGTGGGCGATGACAAAGGTGGTCCGGCCCTGCATCAGCCTGTCCATACCCTGCTGCACCAGCATCTCCGTACGGGTATCAATGGAAGAAGTCGCCTCATCCAGGATCAGCACCGGCGGATCTGCCACAGCCGCCCGGGCGATCGCCAGAAGCTGTCTCTGCCCCTGACTTAAATTGGATCCGTCTCCTGTCAGCATGGTATTATATCCGTCAGGCAGGCGCTTGATAAAATCATGTGCATTAGCCAGTTTTGCCGCCGCTATACACTCCCCGTCCGATGCATCCAGCCGTCCGTACCGGATGTTTTCCATAACGGTTCCGGTAAACAGGTGGGTATCCTGAAGCACCATGCCCAGAGAACGGCGCAGATCGGATTTTTTGATTTTATTGATATTGATATTGTCATAGCGGATCTTTCCATCCTGAATATCGTAAAAACGATTAATCAGGTTTGTAATGGTAGTCTTTCCTGCACCGGTGCTTCCCACGAAGGCGATCTTCTGCCCCGGTGTGGCGTACATTTTGATGTTGTGCAGGACAATCTTTTCCGGTGTATAGCCAAAATCCACATCGTCAAAGGTCACATCGCCTTCCAGTTTTGTATAGGTAACCGTACCGTCTGCCTTGTGGGGATGACGCCATGCCCACAGGCCGGTCCGCTCAATGGTTTCTGTCAGGGTACCGTCTGCCTGTACTTTTGCATTTACCAGTTCCACATATCCATTATCCTCTTCCGGAGTCTCATCCAGAAGCTTAAAAATACGCTCCGCACCTGCCATAGCCATGACAATGCTGTTCATCTGCTGGCTTAACTGAGTGATAGGCTGAGTAAAGCTCTTGCTGAGCATCAGAAAGGAAACCAGAGTTCCCAGGGTCAGACCGAAATTGCCGCTTAAGGACATAACTGCGCCAACCACGGCACACAAAACGTAACTGATGTTGCCGATATTGGCATTAATGGGCATCATGATGCTGGCAAATTTATTTGCATTGTAAGCGCAGACCCGAAGTTCTTCATTCAGTTCCTTAAACTGTTCCAGGCTCTTTTCCTCATGACAGAATACCTTAACTACTTTCTGGCCCTCCATCATTTCTTCAATATAGCCATTTACCACGCCCAGTGCCTTCTGCTGCCGGGAAAAGTAAGCGCCGGATTTTCCGCCGATCTTTGAGGCCGAGAAGGCCATGACGCATACCATAAGCAGAGAGATCACCGTCAGCGGCGGGCTTAATAAGATCATGCTGACCGCCGTAGTTGCCATGGTGATCACGGAATTGATTACCTGGGGGATACTCTGGCTCATCAGCTGGCGCAGCGTATCTACATCGTTTGTGTAAACCGACATGATATCGCCATGAGCGTGCGTATCAAAATACCGGATAGGAAGGGACTCCATGTGGGAAAACAGCTGATCCCGCAGCTTTTTCATGGTTCCCTGGCTTACATTTACCATGATCCGGTTATAAGTGTAGGAGCAGATAATTCCAATGCAGTAAATTCCCGCCAGAGTACACAATGCTCCGGCCAAAGGCCCGAAATCCGGCTGCGGTGTCTGCGTTAAGGGAAGGATATAATCATCAATCAGGTCCTGCATAAACAGCGTGCCTCTTCTGGTGGCCAGTGCTGCGCCGAAAATGCAGACTACCACCACCGCAAACTGCCATTTATAACTTGAAACCATATATTTCAGGACACGCCCCAGGATCCTTCCCATCTCTTTGGGACTGACTTTCCGCCTGCCTTTTAATTCATTCTGTCTTTCCATATCTGTATTCGCACCGTCCTTTCGATTATCATTCTCATTATGATGGCTGATCGAAATCGCCGCCGCCCTTTTGCTGGGTCTCATAAATTTCCTGGTAGATCCGGTTGGTTTTCAGCAGGTTTTCATGCGTGTCAAACCCATTGATTTGTCCATCCTCCAGCACCATAATCCGGTCTGCATCCTGAACGCTGGAAATCCGCTGGGCAATGATAATCTTTGTGGTGCCCGGAATCTTATTGCGGAATGCCTCCCGTATCCGTGCATCGGTGGCTGTATCCACCGCGCTGGTGGAATCATCCAGAATCAGCACTTTGGGACGTTTAAGAAGCGCCCTGGCAATACAGAGACGCTGCTTTTGTCCGCCGGAAACATTGGTTCCACCCTGTTCGATCCAGGTCTCATATCCATCGGGAAAGCTTTCGATAAAATCATCAGCACAGGCCTGACGGCACACTTCCTTACATTCCTCCTCAGTGGCATCTTCTTTTCCCCACCTTAAGTTATCCAGAATTGTCCCGGAAAACAGTACGTTCTTCTGGAGGACCACTGCCACCTGGTTACGCAGTGCTTCCATATCATATGTGCGCACATCCCTGCCGCCTACCATAACCTGCCCCTTGTCTGCATCATAAAGACGGCTGATCAGGTTCACCAGACTGGATTTTCCGCAGCCGGTTCCGCCGATAATGCCGATGGTCTCTCCCGCATCTATGTGGAAATCGATATCATGGAGGGTCTCTTCCCCGCTTCCATGCTTATAAGAAAAGCTTACATGTTTAAAGTCGATCCTTCCATCAGCAACCTCCATAACCGGCATTTCAGGATTTGTCAGATCCGGCTTCTCTTCCAGCACTTCCGCGATTCGATTGCAGCTGGCTGCACTCATAGTGATCATAACAAATACCATGGAAAGCATCATCAGAGACATCATCATGCTCATTACATAGCTGAACATAGATGTAAGTTCGCCGGTAGTGAGATCTCCGATAACGATATGCTGTGCTCCGAACCATGACAGAGCAATCATGCAGCCGTAAATCACCAGCATCATCACCGGATTGTTAAACGCCAGCCGGGATTCTGCCTTCACAGACAGATCGTAAAGATTCTGTGCCGCTTTTTTAAATTTTCCTACCTCATGATCTTCCCGCACAAAAGCCTTCACTACACGAATAGCCGTAACATTTTCCTGTACTTCTGCATTCAGATCATCGTACCGGCTGAATACCTGCTTAAAAATCACAGTGGTCTTGCTCATAATAATGTACAAAGCCGCTGCCAGAATCACCATGGCAAGCAGGAAAATTACGCTGAGTTCCGCGTTAATAAAGAAGCACATACCCATACTTAAGAGAAGTACCAACGGCGCCCTGGAGGCGATTCTTAAGATCATCTGCACTGCATTCTGCACATTTGTCACATCGGTGGTCATACGTGTCACCAGACCGGCGGTACTGAATTTGTCAATATTGGAAAAAGAAAATGTCTGGATGTTTTCATACATCTTTGCCCGGAGATTACAGGCAAAACCCGATGAAGCCTCCGCTGCGTTTTTTCCTGCCAAAACACCTAAAACCAGGCTGAAGAATGCCATCACCAGCATGATCCCGCCATAAAAATATACCTTATCCAGATTTCCTGCCTGGATTCCCTCATCAATAATTTTTGATGTGATAAAAGGAATCAAAAGTTCCATCAGCGCTTCCAGCCCGGTAAAAACCGGAGTCAGGATGGCAGCCTTCTTATACTGCCCGAACTGTGAAATCAAGATTTTATACATATTTCATCCTCCTGCTGCGATCTGTTTTTATATTCATACACATCTTTTCAAGCCCCCTCCGGATCATCTCCATCTCATCTGCTCCAATTCCCGCACAGAGAACCTGCTGGATCTGTTTTCTATGGTCCAGAAGTGCTGCAGAAAGTCCGAAGGCTTTCGGCGTCAGCCGGATCCGCTTCTTTCTCTCATCTTCTGAAACCTCTTCCATTGTCAGGTACCCTTGTCTTTTCAGTCCTTTCAGCAGACTGGATACCGTGGCCTTGGAAAAGCCTGTTTCCCGATAGATCTGGGAAGCGAAAAACTCCGTCTTCTGCTGTGAAAGCATGTATTCCAGAAGAACACTCTGAGCAGGTGTAATGTCCTGGGAAAACCTCCTGCAGTTTTCATATTCTCTCAGTGAATTATTGAGCTGTTTAATAAGACGGAAAATGTCACCGTCAATCATAGATGTCCGCTCTCCTTTCTTTTTCAGCTGATCCATAAGCTTCGTACCTTTCGTATCTGAACAATTCGGTACTGACTTTTCTGTCAGCTTACAATCAGTAATTATACTCCCTTCCCCTTGAATGTGAATTCAAAAAATGTTATTATCAATAAAAATCATTTATCAATCATTGAAATAAAAAGGAGATTCCCGTCATGAATACCTTTCAGCTGAACTGCTTTCTGGCCGTATGTGATTCCCTGAATTTTGCCAGAGCAGCCGAAAAACTGGGCATTACCCAGCCGGCAGTAACCCACCAGATCCACACCCTTGAGGATGAGCTGGATGTAAAACTTTTTAACCGCAGCACCCGCAGCGTACAGCTGACGCCGGCCGGAATTCTCTTCCTTAATGATGCCCGTGAGATCCTGGAAATCTCCATGCGTGCAAAACGGCGTTTTCATAATCCGGACATCCAGCATATCGAAAAATTCGTCCTGGGTGCGCAGAATTCATTTTATCTGACTCCTTTTTGTCAGGTATTCCGATCCATGCATGAAAAATATCCCTTCCTTCACCCCCGTTTCGATCTGGGGCTGATCTCCTACCTGTACCGGATGCTGGACGAAGAAAGTCTGGATGGAATCATTGGTTTTCAGGAACCATTTTCTCAGAAGGTGGCGTTTTCCTTCCGTGAGTTCGGAAAAGTTCCCATGTTCTGCGTCTGCCCATCCTCCCACCCCTTTGCCCTCCGCAAATCCATCCGCATCCAGGACACCGCCGGCGAAAAGCTGATTCTCACGGAAATGCCCAGGCTTCCCTCCTCCATTACCGAATTTCAGCGTGTTCTGCTGGAAGGCCGCGATGTTTCCGATATCTGTCTTTCCGCCTCCCACGAAACCAGCCTGTTTCTGACGGAAAGCGGTTTCGGCATCTCTTTCCTTCCGGCCATTAGCATTCCCAGTCATCCCGGCCTGGCCTTTGTTCCCATTGAAGACTGGAAAAAGCTTTCCTTTGGCATTTATTACAAGAATGCTCCCCGCTCTTCACCCCTTTCTCATTTCATCCAGCTTGCCAGAAAGGAGTTAAATCTGCCCCATACCGCTCATTCCTGAAAATCCAATCCGACAAGACGCGTCACTGGCGCGTCTTACTGGATACTTCGTAATAAAAAAAGTGCTGAAAGACCGTTCTTCTATGATCTTTCAGCACTTTATTTTCTTTTCAGGAAACTATACAAACCACAGTTCTTCTTTTGTGGTGGAGATCGCATCCGCTCCTGCATTAAAAGCTGCCATAATATCTTTCTTATCAGAAATCAGGCCCCCTGCGATAATGGGGATCTTTGTATATGCCCGGATCTCCTTCAGCACCTTCGGCATGATCCCCGGCATGACTTCGATCAGATCCGGCCGGAATGCATCGATTTGTTTCTTCGTGGTATTCATCGCCATAGAGTCGATGATAAAAGTCCGCTGGATTCCGAAAAGCCCCAGTTCCACCGCCCGCTTTACTAAAAGAGGCTTGGTACTGATAATGCCGTCAGCCTGGGTATTCTGCCGGATAAAATCCACAGCCACCTCCTTCTGACTCAGTCCCGCAGTCAGATCTGCGTGGACAATGGCGGTTTTCCCCTGCTCTTTTACCTGGCGGACAATACCTTCAATGCTGCAGATGTTCCCATACAGAATGAATACCACCTGACATTCCGACTCAAAACTTCTTTTCAGTCCGTTTTCATCCTTCACCGCAGCTATTACCGGAGAGGATTCCAGCAGTTCCATGGCCCTCATACATTCTGCCTTCTTCTGTCAGCCCAGCTTTTACAGACGGAGGGATAATTGGTAATGACGCCGTCACAGCCCCACTGCTCCATCTTTTCCAGATCTCCCATATCATTTACTGTCCATACATTGACCTGAATGCCGTTATCTCTGCAGCTCTTCACCGTTTCTTCCGTCAGGTCCTTTACACCCGGGTGGTACGCCTGGAATCCGAATTGCCTGCAGTAGTAGCCTGCATTGCCCAGATTCCGGCCCTGCAGAGCGCCGCAGAAAGCATCCGGCGCCAGTTCCTTTATTCTTACCAGGGACATATGGTTAAAGGAAGAATAAAACACCCGATCTTCCAGACCGCATTTACGGACAATCTCCAGTGTTTTCTTTTCCAGTTCTTCATAATAATAAACCCCGGTCTTGATCTCAATGTTTGTAACCAGATTCTGCCCGGCTGCCCAGCTGCAGTACTCCTCAAAAGAGGGAATGGGGCAGAAACCGTACCGGTCTCCGAAAAGTCTGGACGCATCCAGCTTCCGCAGCTCCTCATATGTATAGTCCAGAACCCGTCCGGTTCCCCATGTGGTGCGGTCTACCGTCTCATCATGGATTACCACTACGGTTCCGTCCTTTGTCAGCTGTACATCCAGTTCGATCCCGTCACAGCCGGTCTCCGCCGCTTTCTCAAAAGCCAGCATGGTGTTTTCCGGATACAGCCCGCTGTATCCTCTGTGTGCGTATACCTTCACAAGTCAAATCTCCTTCCTGTTATTGTTTCATAATGCTGCAGTCAAAAATTTTAACCCAGCCATCACTTCATTGCCGCCTTGGAATATCCGGTCAGCATATATTTCTGGAAAATAAAGAACAGAATGATTACAGGGACCACCGCCAGAACAGCTCCGGCCATGATCTCATGATTATTCATGGTCTCATTTCCTGCAAATGTATTCTGAAGCTGGGCCAGACCGATGGTCAGTACCCGCCGCTTCTCACCGCGCGCAATGATCTTTGGCCAGAAATACGCATTCCAGCCATTGGTAAATGTTACCAGCGTTACCGTAAACAGTGTGGACTTGCACATGGGTGCAAGAACTTTGGTGATAATTCCCACTCTGCCCAGACCATCCATCCTGGCTGCTTCCACGTAGCTGTCATCGATAGCCATAAAGGTCTGTCTTAACATGAAAATATAGTAAGGGGAAACCGCTTCCGGAAGGATCAGTCCCAGGAATGTATCCGATAACCCCCAGTTTGCCATCATAATGTACAGAGGAATAAAAGTTACCTGAAGTGGGATCATCAGGGCACCCAGAACGATAATAAAGCAGACATTCTGCCCCTTGAACTTTCCCTTTGAAAAACCGTATGCCGCAAAGATTCCGGTAATTACCTGAGAAATCAGAATTCCTGCAGTCATTACTGCTGTATTCCAGTAATACTTTGCAAAGTTGCCTCTGTTTAATACGTTGATATAGTTTTCAAAATGAAATTCCCTGGGCCATAAGGTAGGCACGGCCAGAAGAATTTCTTCCTGTGACTTCACAGAAGATACCAGCATCCAGTAAATCGGGAAAACGATAATAAGCACAACGATAAGTGCTAAAACCCATTGAATCGCGGCCTTTATCCTCCTGTTCCTTTTCGCTGACTCGTTCCGCAAATTCGCAGCTGACAATTCCTGTTTGCCCATTGCGGTACCTCCTTATGAATCGTAAGTTATTCTGCCGTTTGAAATCTTCATCGTTGCCACCGTCACAGCCAGAAGCAGGACGAAGAAGAAAATCGCTACCGTGGATGCCCGGTCCATACGGAAATCCACCATCGCGTAGCGGTAAATATTATAGACAAATACTTCCGTAGATCGATACGGACCTCCCTGCGTCAGGATATCCACTGACTGGAATACCTTCATGGAAGAAATAAACGTAGTCACAAAGAGGAACAATGTAGTAGGTGAAAGCATGGGAAGGGTAATATTTACAAATTTCTGGAAAGAGCTGGCCCCATCCAGAGAAGCCGCCTCATAATAATCCGTGGAAATTCCCATCATAGCCGATAAATAAACCATCATGCCATATCCGATGCACCGCCATCCGGTCAGCATCAGAACAGAAATCAAAGCCGTATTCCGGTCACCCAGCCAGTCCACAGGATTGATCCCTGCTAAAGAGAGAAAATAATTTAAGATACCGGTATCGGTATTTAAAATCCACAAAAATACTACCGCCGCAGAAGACATGGCCACATATTTCGGCATGAACACAATTGCCCGCATCACTGAAAAAGCTTTGTTCATACGATTGAAGATCAGCGCGAAAGCCATTCCGCCTACAATAGTGATCGTCAGTTCACCAATGGAATACAGCACCGTAACCCGAAGGGAATTCCACAGGTACCTGGTACCGGACCCGTTAAAAAGCCATTCCCAGTTCTTAAAGCCCACATACTGCCAGGTATCCTTTAAAAGATTCCAATCCGTAAAGCTGATCCGAAGCAATTCTGCAATGGGATAGTAGGTAAATATCGCAAGAAAAATCAAAACCGGAACGACGCAGAGAAAATCCTTAACGGCAGATACTTTTCTGGGATTAATTCCTTTTCCTTTCATAAAATAATGCCCCCTGATCTGGGGCTCCCCCTATAAAACAGGGGAGCCTGCCGTTTTCTTATGAATCGCTTAAAATATCGTTGATCTCCAGTGCCATCTGTTCCATGGAATCCTGAACATCGCCATCCTCCAGAATCATTTCTGCCATAGCGTTCTTCCAGATATTAGACAGCTGAGACCATGCAGAATGCTGAATTCTCGGGTTGATCAGATCCAGATTGTCAAAAATAGCCTGGAATGCCGGCTTCTGCTCCAGGAAAGCCTGGCCCTCTTCGGTCTCCAGAACAGATTTTCTGGTAGGCATATATCCGGTGCCTTCTGCCCATGTCATATTTACATCTTTGCTGCAGAGATACTGCATAAACTGCCATGCTGCATTTTTTGTAGCCTGATCATTCTTTGCCGGAATCAGCAGAACGCAGCCGCCGATCTCCTGGTTCTTGGTCTCGCCGCCGGGAAGCCATGCCATACCAACTTCGAAATCGCACTGATCTACGTAAGTGTCATAAAGAGAGGTAGTATGTACTACAGACAGGGCATTTCCGGAGATGAAATTTGATCTCATATTGGAAGATGCATCATCAGCAGTACCGGTCCAGTAAGTATATCCGTTATCGCACCACTCTTTTAACTTTGCAGCAATAGAAACTGCCGTCTCGCTGTCCAGATCTGTCGTTACCTGATCGTCATTAATAATGTTGACGCCCTGGTTCAGATAGAAGGTCTCAAAATACCACTGATCCCATCCCGGGATAATAGTGGCATACCGCTCTGTGGTTCCGTCCGCACCTTTTACCGTGCCTTCCTGCATGAAGGTATCCATCTCCTCCCAGGTAGTTGGAAGAGTAATTCCTTCTGCATCCACCAGGTCTTTATTGTAGAAAAGAATCTGCGTGGAAATCAGGAAGGGAAGGGATACCTGCTTCCCGTCATACTGAGATGCCGCGATCATACCATCACCGAAGTCCTCGATATCATAACCGGAAGCTTCGATATAGGGTGTCAGATCCTCCGTCAGTCCGCCTGCACCGTACTCTGCCACATAAGGAGTATTAGCCACAGTAATGGCGGGAAGGCCGTTGCCTGCTGCATGAGCTGCCACCAGAGCCTCATTTACATCAGAATAGCTTCCCACATACTCTGCCTGTACCGTGATCAGATCCTGGGAATTGTTAAAGTCTTCTACTACTTTTTCTACCGTATCGGAATACTGATCTTCCAGTGCATGCCACCAGGTAATGGTGATAGGTTCTGTCACTTCATAGGAAACCGGCTCTGTCTGCGCAGTTTCTCCGCCTTCTGCCGCCTCTGCCGCAGTATCTGCAGTTTCCGTGTTCCCTACTGCTGCCTTTCCGGTAGATCCGCCTCCGCTGCAGCCGGTCATCGTGCCCGCAGCCATAGCCGCTGCTAATACCAATGCCAATCCTTTTTTCATAAATTTTCTCCTTTCGTTTTCCCACATGGCTGCCTTTTGCCCTTCACGCAGATTTTTTGATAAATAAAAATCCTGCCTCGGGCAGCCTTTTCTTCTGCATTTTGGGCATAGAAAAGAGGTACAGCGAAAAAAACACATATGGAATGTGTTTCTTCTTGCTATTCCCTCATTTTCTCTGCAGCAGACCATATGTAATTTACAAAATGTTTATGATTTTATGGTATCACAAAAGACATGGCCTTGCAAGCGATTTCTTGTGAATTTTACATACTTTTTACATATTTTACATGGATTTTTTGCGCACTTTTGTCCATCACCAAACTTTATTGACTATTTTTTCACATTTTTTTCAGCATTTTATCCAGTTTTTACAATTCTGTTTTTATGTCATTTTCCATATATTTTCGGAATACGCTGCCGAAAAGATGAGAGGATGCATAGCTGGCAATGGTAAACCACACCATGAAAAATTCCGGGAGAAAGTAAGTAATTACGGCAAAAATTCCGTAAATTACCAGTATGGTAACCGACACATACAGATTCCCCACTGCCATAATAAAAGAATGGACCACTGCCTTTTTTAAAGTCACACGAAAAAAAGCTGCCAGGGGAAATACGTAGAGACTTGTTAATAAATAAACAAACAGAAGGCTCACCAGAACCACTCTGGCTGCCCACTTTACCGTTCCTGGAAAGGGCAGAAACTGACAGCAGTACAGATCAAGCACCAGAAAGGCCCCAGCTGCTGCCATCAGGATCCACAAGACCGTGGCCTGAACAAAGTTCTGCTTAAACCCTTTCCAGAATGTCTGCCACACATATCCCTCTTCATCCCGGGCAAGCTTCAATGTATACTGAAACATTGCTGTTGTAGCGGCACCTGCTGTGACAATCGGAAGAGAAAACAGCAGCCACAGAAAACTGAGGACGCAGAGATTTACGATCTTCTCAATAAAAGACCAGAACCGGTTTTGCGGATTAAAAATGCCGTTTACATTGAAATTCATTGCTATATCCTCCCTTATCTTCTGCCGGAT
>DVKS01000187.1 GCA_018715905.1 Candidatus Caccovicinus merdipullorum
AATCCGGTGGTAATCAATCAGCGAAAGAGCCAGGGCAACCACAGTGCCGGCGCCGATTCCAACCATCTGGCGGATCACACGGGAGTCCTCCATGGAACCGGCAGCAGCACTGCGGATAACCAGCAGGCCAATCACACATAAAGCCAGTACATAAATCAAAAGCCGTATATTAAAATTTCGTAGTTTATAATCAAACAGCATATTTAACAGATCCCCTTATTCGGTATGTCTAAAATCGGAAATGCGGCGTAAAGGGCTGTCTGCGGGCGGCCATTTACAATTCGAATCTCAATGCCCTCCCGGTCAATCGTCATGTATTTCGATATGACACGAATCATGTCATCTTTCATCCTGTCAATCAATTCCGGTGAACAATCCACCTTGTCCGTCACCAGGACCACTTTAAGCCGTTTTTTGGCCAGGCTTCCGGAATGGTTTCTGGTGATGCCCTGAAATACATGCCAAACCATTTGATTCCTCCCTAAGCTTTTCGCAGAATTCTGGACAGCCGCGTGATAAACTTCGGCTGCACATCCAGGCTCAGGAAAGGGATCTGCTCCCCCATAATGCGCCGGCAGATATTCAAAAATGCCTGCCCTGCAAGGGAACCCATTCCCACCAGAGGTTCACCCTGATTGGTGGATATGACGATGGATTCATCATCCGGCACAACGCCGATCACATTCACCGCAAGAATGTCCATCACATCTTCCATGGACATCATATCCCCCCGGCGGACCATATCCATGCGGATACGGTTTACTATCAAATCAATCATGCCCATATCGGCAGCTTCCAGCAGGCCGATGATACGGTCCGCGTCCCGGATAGCCGATACTTCCGGCGTGGTTACCACCAGCGCACGGTCAGCTCCGGCTATGGCGTTCTGGAAACCCCTTTCAATACCGGCAGGACAATCCAACAGTATGTAGTCAAATTCATCCCGAAGATCGTCCACCAGCTTTTTCATCTGCTCCGGGCTGACTGCGGTCTTGTCCCTGGTCTGAGCAGATGGAAGCAAATACAGGTTCGGATATCTTTTGTCTCTTATGAGGGCCTGCTTCATTCTGCAGTTCCCTTCTACCACATCCACCAGATTGTAAACAATCCGGTTTTCCAGTCCCATAACCACATCCAGGTTGCGCAGACCGATATCGGTATCAATGAGAACGGTGCGCTTTCCCAGAATGGCAAGTCCGGTTCCGATATTGGCAGAAGTAGTGGTCTTGCCGACGCCTCCTTTTCCGGAAGTAATAACAATGACTTCACTCATAATTATATCCTCCTGCGAAAAATTCTATTTTATTGTACAACAAATCCGAATGCATTTCCAGTATTTAATTAAAATTTAGCAGATTCAAGAAATTTTTTTTCATAGGCCGGGTGCGGATCGCCTGATCCTCCACCGCAGCAATCATCGGTCCCCTTCCTAAACGCCGCCCTTTCTCTCCGATGCGGCTGGATATATCGCCGATCCGGATCTGGACCGGCGCCATGTCAAGAGCCACTACCACAGCTTCCTGGTTTCCTGCAGCGCCGGCAAAAACAGAGCCCTTCAGTTCGCCAAGAATCACCACATTTCCTTTTGCAATGATCCTGGCTCCGTGGTGAACGTCTCCGATCACCACAACGCTGCTCTCCGATTCCAGACAGTCTCCGCGGTTTAAATCTCCCTTGTAAAACTGGCCGGTCTGAGCGCTCAGTTCCATTAATTTTTCATTCAGCGCTTTCTCGCACCGACGGATCCGTTCCCCGTCCTGGTCGATCAGGCAGAGGATCTCCACCTGGGAGCTTCCTGTAATGGCATTCACCACCTGGTATTCCTCCGCCGCAGAAAGCTTCCTTCCCTCGATGGTCAGGGCCATCTGAACGGAGCCCCAGAATTTGGCGCTCTCCCGAAACTTTTTCTCCACATCCTCCAGGACCTGTTCAAAAGGCGCCTGGGGATCCAGATACACACTCATGCCGGAACGGTTTCCCTTAATCACCACTGTACTGCGCATACAACATCACCTCAGCCCCTACATTCTTTCTTAATCCCCGATGGTTACGTTGGAAGCGCCGATGGCTCCCGAATCCAGGATTTCATCTAAAGTGGTATATCCATAATACAGTTCGTATACGTGCTTGGCCAGAGTCGCCGCGTTAGAAGAAGAATATCCGTAAGGAATATTTACCGTAACGGCAATCTCCGGACTGGTGTAAGGCCCGTAAGAAATAAACCATGCATGGTTTCCTCTGGTAGTGGATTCCTGGGCCGTACCGGTCTTTCCTGCAATCTCTATAGGAAGATCACGGAAAATTCTGGCTGCGGATCCATTCGCAATTACGCCCCGCATGCCCTGAGCCACTGCATCCCATGTAGAATCCTGTATTTCAATCTGTGAGCTGATCTCTGGGGTAAAGTCCTTAATCATATTTCCGTCAGAATCCGTCACCTTGTCAAGAAGGCTCAACTCAAATACAGTGCCCCGGTTAGCCAGCGCAGATACGTAGCGGGACAGCTGCACATTGGTAAAGCTGTTGGTTCCCTGTCCCATAGCGGAACGCTCCGGGTCAATGTCGGAGATCTGCGGATCCCTCTCGGTAATCTCTACGCCGGAATCATGATCCAGGCCAAACATGGACGCATACTTTCGCAGAATGGAGAGGCCCTTTTCTGTGTTGTAAACGCCGCTTTCATCCATGGAAAGACGGTGGGCCACTTCGTTTACGAAGAAGTTGCAGGAATTCTGCAGAGCACCAACCACATCAAGAGGACCATGATGTCCGGGGCTGATCCAGCACTTGATCGGCTGGGCAACATCATTATATACGCCGGTACAGTTTATGGTCTCGCCCAGGCTGATCACCCCTTCCTCCAGACCGGCAATGGCCGTAATGGGCTTAAAGGTAGAACCCGGCGCCTTCTGGGCCTGTGTGGCATTATTGTAAAGAGGCTGGGACAGGTCATTGCGGAGTTTGGAAAAGTACGCCGCATCCACCGTGCCGGACATCATGTTGTTGTCATAGCTGGGATAAGTAACCAGTGCCCGCACCTCTCCGGTATTTACATCGGTAATTACGCAGGCACCGCTGCAGGGATCCAGAGCCAGCTGGGCCGGCGTAATCTGAATCTTGGAGATCTTGTCCACCAGGAACGTATAGGCATAAGCCTCACCATTCGCCTGAAGGGCTGCGATCTGATCCGGTTCATCCGGCAGAACTCCCTGATCATAGAGAGCCAGACAGAGCTGCTTTCCGGTGATCACATTATCGGTAATCAGGAATCGATAGATCAGCTTGGTAAAACTGGTGTCATTCATCAGCTGCTCCAGACAGTAATCCACCAGCTGATTGTAAATATCATCGGCGCTGGAATATTTGCTGTCTGCATTAAGCTTTGTGGTATCAACCCAGCTGTCAGCAATTCCTGCATAAAGGTAATCGCGCAGACTGATCTCGTCGGCTCTCCAGTCCAGATAGGCCTGACTGGATGTGTCGATCTTCTTTTCGTCAATTATCCCCACTTCGGAAGAAGACAGATAATTATAGATATAGACCATATAATTGGCCATATCCTGAGACAAATCTTTCATCAGAGTGGCATTTTCGCTCATCAGTTCCGACCGCAGCTGTGCCATGATCCGATCCCTGGAGGACTCGAATGTGCTCTGGATCTGTCTTTCCGTGGCGGATGCATCCTCCGCCTGAAATTCGCTGAGGGAAAGCACGTTATTATTGATCAGCTGATAATAGGCATCTTTAATGGGAATCTTCAGGCTGCTGGCGTCCGTGTTTTCTGTGTTGGGATTATCTTCCGGCACCAGCTTAGACACCAGGATACCTGCCAGCTGCTGTTCAATCAGGTGATAAATTCCCTTCTGGAGATCGCTGTCCACCGTCAGATATACGTCATTTCCCGCTACAGCGTCCACACTCTCCAATTCCTCCTGAACACGGCCCCGGTTATCTACGCTTACTACCCGGTAGCCTTTGGTGCCCTGGAGCTCCAGTTCCATGGAAGATTCTATGCCGATCAGACCTACCGTATCATTGATATCGTAATCCGGATTGGACTTTTGGAGTTCTTCCAGCCGCTCTGTCTGCATTTTTCCGGTATAGCCGATAATGGGTGCGAAATAAATGCTGTCATTGTATACGCGAACAGAAGACTCCTCGATATTTACACCCTGCAGATCCGCCGTATTTTCCATAACCTCGGCTACTGTCTCATCATCAACATAGGTGGCAACGGTAGTGGACAGATATTTCTGAAAGGAAGTAAGGGACATCGTATAACGAATATTCACAATGTCAAGGGCAGTCTGATCATCCAGTGCCAGCGGATCCCCGTTTTCGTCTTTCAGGGTATCCAGCCCGTAATCATTCTTTTTTTTCTCGAAAAGTTCCCTTGCAGTTACTTCCGAGGCATATTTGCCCAGGTCATCGTCCCATTCTTCCTTCAGGTCATCAATGTAGCGCAGCCCGTAAATATCCCGCAAAAAGCCCAGACGGCTGGTCTCACTGTAAGAGGTATAAAACAGCTCGCCGTTTTCATCCATGCCCACCTCGAATTTCCCTTCCACATCTACGCCGTGCTTATCCAGGATCTGCACCAGGCGAAGCAGCATGGAATTCATATCCTGGTCTGTAGAATATGCGCCGGTGTCCTGAACCGTTACGGAATAAGCCAGCTCATTATAAGCCAGAACCTTTCCGTTCCGGTCATAGATATTCCCTCTGGTTCCGGGAGTATAGATGGTTTCTTCGGTCAGCTGGATATAATTATTCTGCATTTCTTCGCCGCGGATGATCTGCAGGTTAAACAGATGGACCGCCAGTACTCCAAACATACAGGTAAACACAACAGCCAGAAAAAAGAGTCTGGAGCCGGCTACCTTGTGAACAAATTCCTTCAGTATTTCTCGCAGGTCTTCAAACAATGGTCGTATCTCTCCTTTTTTCCATCTCTTCCAGACGGCGGCTGGTAAATAAAAACAGCCGGTAAATAAAAAGTGTTGTAACAACGCTGAAAATGATCTCCGGAAGCATGATATTCCGGAAATAATAAAACAGATTCAGCCTTCCCCGGATCAGGAAACGAAATACGTACATGTACATATTATACGCCAGCTCATTCAGCACACAAAGAACCAGCGGCAGCGTAATATAATCTTCATAATAGTATTTGGTGCAGATTCCGTTTACGTATCCGATGTAAATAAAGATCAGCATGTAAAAACCGAAAGATCCGCTGTAAAAAAGATCGGAAAGCAGGCCGGCAAACAGGCCGTACAGCATTCCCGCCCGGCTTCCATGGATGAATCCAAAAGAAAAGGTAAGAATCAGCAGCAGGTTCGGAGACGCGGACAAAAAGGGAATCATGGGAAAAATACAGGTCTGCAGGGTAAAAGCAAGGACCATCAAAAGCAGATTCGCCAGAATCCTTCTCATGAACCGGCCCCCTCTCCCAGCTGGTCATTGCCGGTTTCCTTGGTATCGGTAATGATCAGAACCTCCTGAAGATTATCAAAATCTGCCACCGGGATCAGATAGCCGGACTTTGTCAGCCGTTCCGAATCTACGGTGATATCTGCCGCGTAGCCGATCAGGATTCCCGGCAGGAACTTGGAACTGATATTGGAAGTGACAATGGGATCACCGTTCTTCACATCTCCGTCTCTGGTAATATTGGTGATCCGAAGCCTCCCTTCCTCGAAAAGAGTCAGATCTCCCGCTACAATGCAGTTATCTCCCGACTGAAGCGCCATGGCGCTGACCCGGCTGGAATCATCGATGATAGAACGGACAGTAGCATAGTTCGCTCCCACATCGGTGACAATTCCCACCAGGCCGCCGCCGGCGATCACATTGTCATCTACCTCCACACCGTCAGCAGAACCCTTATTGATGCGGAACACCTGAAACCAGTCTCCGGAGTCTTTGGCAATGATCCGGGCGCCGATCTTTTCGTAATTCATATACTCCTGATCCAGTTCGTACAGATCCCGGAGGCGGGCAAGTTCGAACTGGTTCGCCTGCAGACGGTTATTCTCCTCCGTCAGGTGCGCCACCTCTTCCTTTAAACTTTCATTCTCCTCCAAAGCATCTTTTAACTGCGTATAGTCCCGGATTCCATTGTAAATTCCCCGTCCCACTGCATTGACTCCAGTCTGGAGAGGAACCAGCACATAACCTACGCCGGTGCGCAGAGGTTCCAGGACCCCGTCTTTAATTGAAGTAATTCCGATCAGCAGGATACAGATAACCGTCAGTCCGATTAAAAGATATTTGCTGCGTTTTTTTTCCATCTATAATATTCCTCGTTCCCGTAAGCTTATATACGTAGTATCGCCAATAATCACGTGATCTAACAGGGAGATTCCGATAATCTTCCCTGCCTCTTCCACCCTTCTGGTTAAAAGTTCATCCTCCCTGCTGGGGGAGGGGTCTCCGCTGGGATGATTATGAACCAGGATCAGGGATACCGCGCCGCACCGCAGTCCTTCGATAAAGATCTCACGGGGCGATATCACAGAAGCGTTCACTGTGCCCTTGGCCAGCGTAACGTCCCGGATCAGCTTCTGCTTCGTGTCAAAAAACATGGCACGCACCTGCTCCTGTTCCAGATGGCGCATATCCTCCATACAATATACCGCCACATCCTGCGGATCCCTAAAATCCGGAGAAGCAGCCTTCGCCCCCTGCTTCCAGATCCGGCGGGACAGTTCTCCGATGCACAAAAGCTGAATGGCCTTTACCCGGCCGATTCCCTTGATCTTCATAAATTCCGGCAGCGAAAGATGCAAAAGCCCTAAAATACCCCCATTCGGATAATTTAAGGCTAGTATCTTCTGCGCCAGTTCCAGCGACGTCTCTTCTCTTGAACCGGTGCGGATGATGACTGCCAGAAGCTCCGCATCGGTTAAATGTTCCGGCCCCATGGCAAGACACCTTTCGTAAGGGCGCTCCTGGGCCGGAAAATCTTTCATTTTCTTTCGTTTCGTATCGTTTTTCATCTGTTTCCTCCTTATTTATCGTCTCTCCAAGTACGAATGCCGGGGAACAGATGCTTTTATCAAATCAAAGCCAGCGATAGACCAGCAAAGCCAGAACCACACCAATGATGCCGGCCATGGTGATCCTTATGGACAGGCCGAAAGTGACAACCAGAATGCCGAAATCCAGCACTAACGGCGTATTCAGTCCGAAGGATTCGCCGAAGCTCAGCCAGGATAATGCGGGAATCCCCTCAGTAACATTACCAATAAATCCACCCAGCACAACTCCGGTCAAAAGTAAGATCAGCAGAACCCAAACGTTTTTATTTTTCATCCTCTCAGCGCTCCCATAAATCGCTCGTCCTTCATTCTATCATAATTTTCCATATCTGTATATCATTTGAAAAAAATTCATAAAAGTGTAATAATTCCAGGCAGTTTCGGTCTTAAACAGTCACAATCCCTTTCTCCACCAGCTTCTGCAAAGACATCATAATGCCAAGCTTTGCATGGTACCAGGTAAGTCCGCCCTGGAAATACACGGCGTAAGGCGGCTTTATCGGTCCGTCTGCGCTCAGTTCAATGGAAGATCCCTGAACGAAGGCACCGGCCGCCATAATCACCGGCGCATCGTATCCCGGCATATCCCACGGTTCCGGGCTCACATAGCTGTCCACCGGAGCCGCTGCCTGGATGCCCTGACAGAAGGCGATCACGCCTTCGGCGCTTCCCAGGGTAATGGCCTGGATAATGTCATAGCGCTCCTCGCTTCCGTTGGGAACTACAGGGAATCCCAGCTTCTCGTAGACATTGGCCGCAAATATCGCGCCCTTTAACGCGCCGGCCACCACCGTTGGGGAAAGGAACAGCCCCTGATAGAAAGAAGTATTCAGTCCCAGGCTGGCGCCTACCTCCCGTCCCAGTCCGGGAGCGCTGAGCCGGTAAGACGCCCGGTCAATGCATTCTTTCTTTCCCACAATATAGCCGCCGATGGGAGCCAGGCCGCCGCCCGGATTCTTGATCAGGGAACCTACTGCCATATCCGCTCCCACGTCTGTAGGCTCGATGGTCTCCACAAATTCCCCGTAGCAGTTATCCACCATGCAGATAACCTCCGGCTTAATCTTCTTAATGAAGGAAATCAGTTCTCCGATCTGCTCTACGGAAAAGGTAGGTCTTGTATCGTATCCCTTGGAACGCTGAATGGTAACGACCTTCGTCCGCTCATTGATGGCCTCCCGGATCCCGTCGTAATCAAATTTCCCGCCAGGAAGCAGATCCACCTGCCGGTAAGTGACGCCGTATTCCTTAAGAGAACCGCAGGACTCACGGATACCGATTACCTCTTCCAGAGTATCATAAGGCTTTCCCACAGGGGAAAGAAGCTCATCCCCCGGACGCAGATTTCCGGATAAGGCAATATGGAGGGCATGGGTGCCGCTGATTAAGTTGGGGCGGACCAGCGCCGCCTCCGTATGGAACAGGCTGGCATACACATCCTCCAGAGTATCCCGTCCAAGATCATTGTAACCGTATCCGGTTGTGGCTGCAAAATGCACATCGCTGACCCGGTTGTCCTGCATGGCCTTTATGACCTTCATCTGATTGTACTCAGCATTTTCATCGATTCGGGCAAAACGTTCCTTTAATCCTTCTTCGATTTCCCGGCAGAATGCCAAAACCGGTGCAGAAATGCCTAACTGCCCGTAAATATTATCTGTATTCATCTTTAACGCTTCCTTTTATCTTGTTTCATTCTCTGTTTTGTTTGATTCTCCGCTGTCTGCATAGGAGGCTGCTTTTGTTCCCGGATCCTTCAATGATCCCAGGATACCGGAGGCATCCTGAAGGATGTACTGAAGCATCCGCTCCGGTTCAAAATTGAATTTTTCCCAGTCAAGCCAGCGCACATTACGCTCCCGCTTAAACCAGGTGAGCTGCCGCTTGGCAAAGTGCCGGGTATCCCGCTTCAGAATATACACGGCCTCCTCAAGAGTACACCCTCCGTTCAGGTAATCCAGGATTTCCTTGTAGCCAAGGCCCTGCATGGAAACCATCCCTCTTTGGCATCCCATGTCTTTCAGTTTCTTTACCTCGTCCACAAGGCCCTGCTCCATCATCCGGTCCACCCGCTGATCGATCCGCTGATACAAAAGCGCCCGGTCCATATTGATTACATAATAGCGAAAGGCATAGGGCGATTCCTTTTCCCGCTCCCTGGCATTATGGACCGATATCTTCTCGCCGGTCTGGCGGTAGTACTCCAGTGCCCGGATCACACGCTTCACATTATTGCAGTGGATGGCTTCGGCAGATTCCGGATCTGCCTGAGCCAGGAGTTTATGAAGATGCTCCGGCCCTTCCTTTTTGGCAAGCTCCTCAAGTTCCCTCCGGATGGATCCGTCTGCAGGATTCTCTCCGGAGGCGGCCCCATCTGTCTGCCCCTTGCCCGGGGGATCAAAATCAATGTCATAAAGAAGAGCCTGGATGTAAAATCCGGTTCCCCCAACCAGGATGGGGATCCGCCCTCCCCGCCGGATTTCCATTACCGCCTGCTTTGCCATCTGCTTAAACACCGCAGCATTAAACTCCTGGGCAGGATCCAGCACATCAATCAGATGATGGGGAACTCCCTCCATCTCCTCCGGCCGTATTTTTGCGGAACCGATATCCATGTGGCGGTAGACCTGCATGGAATCCGCGCTGATGATCTCACCGTCTATGGCTTTTGCCAGGCGAATGGAAAGATCGGTCTTTCCGGCGGCGGTGGGACCGGTTATGATAATGAGAGGCGTCTTTTCCATATAGAATCCGCTCCTTTCCGGCTATACGATCCGCTTAAATTTCTTTTCCAGGTCATATTTGGACATGGAAACAATGGTGGGTCTTCCATGAGGGCAGGCGTACGGGTTTTCCATCCCCAAAAGCTGATCGATCAGTGCATCTGCCTCCGCAAAAGACATGGCGTGATTGCCTTTTACCGCAGCTTTGCAGGACATGGATGCCACTTTCTCATAGATCAGATCTGGTTTTTCTGCCTGAGTATCCTCCGAAAGTCCGTCCAGCATCTCCAGGAACAGATCCGTCCTTCCGATGGAGGGAAGGTTTGCCGGAACGCCCCGCACTGCATACTCTCTGCCTCCGAAATGTTCGATCTCAAACCCCATGTCGTTAAAATAATTCATGTATTTCTTCATTAAAAGCTCCTCCCCCATCCCAAGTGTCAGGATCAGAGGCGGATTTAACATCTGGGTGCCGAAATCCCTTTTCTTCAGAGATTCCATGGTCCGCTCAAAAAGAATTTTCTCATGGGCCGCATGCTGGTCGATGATAAAAAGCTGCTCCTGGTACTCCACCAGCCAGTACGTATCGAAAAGCTGGCCGATGAGCCGATGATGTTCTCTGGCCCGTTTATCCAGAAAACGGCCGTCGAAAAGTTCCATCTGAACCGGAGCCTCTTTTGGGATTTCCGGCGCAGGATGATCCGGTGCAGAATAATCCGCAGCAGGCTGCTCTGCCGCCGCAGTTTCTCCGCGTGCCTCTTCCGATATGGGAGGCGCTTCCTGCGTTTCCTTTTGTGGTTCCTTTTCTTTCTCTCTCTCAGCCGAAACAAGTTCTGACCGAAGGGGATTCAGCCGCCGCTCACCGGCCGGGTCTCTTCTCTGCCCTTCCCGCAGGAAACTATCCTCCGGCATGGAGGTCAGTTGCCGCAGTGTCTGCTGGTAAAGACCCATCCGCTTCTGTTCAAAAGGTTCCGGGCTTTCTGCATCCTTCCTGGCAAAGTCCGCCCTGGTTTCTTTCTCCTCCTTCCCGAAAGAAAAAGAAACCCTTGGAATCAGTTCCTTGTGAGACAGAGCCTGGGAAATGGTATCCCGGATCATAGTATAGATCCCTTCTCCGTCCCGGAAACGCAGTTCCATCTTGGTGGGATGCACGTTCACATCCAGAAATTCCGGCTCAATGGCAAAATGCAGCAGCACAAAGGGAAATTTATGCTGCATCATAAATGGCTTATATGCTTCCTCTATGGCTTTTGCCACGATTCCGCTTTTAATGTACCGGCCGTTGATGAAATAATTTTCAAAATTCCGGCTGCTTCTTGCAATCACCGGCTTCCCCACGTATCCGGTAATCTTTACCGCTTCGCCGACTGCATCCACCGGAAGCAGATTTCCTGCCACTTCCCGGCCGAAAATGGTATAGATAATATCTTTGATGTTGTTGTTTCCCGAAGTGTGGAGCCGGTTCTGATTATTATGGATAAAACGGATGGAAATGTCCGGATGGGACATGGCGATCTTCTCTACCAGATCCGCCACATGCCCCCCTTCCGTAGCCGCCGTCTTTAAGAACTTTTTTCTGGCCGGGGTATTGTAAAACAGGTTCCTCGCAATAAAGGTGGTTCCTTCCGGCGCACCCACTTCCTCCAGGCTTTTCTCCGTGCCGCCCTCGATCTGATACCGGCTCCCTGTCAGGGAATCGCTGGTCTTGGTAATCAGCTCCACCTGGCAGACTGCAGCAATACTGGCCAGGGCCTCTCCCCGGAATCCCAGAGAAGATACCGTAATCAGATCCTCCACCGAGCGGATCTTGCTGGTGGCATGGCGCAGGAAAGCCAGACTGATCTGATCCTTCGGAATCCCGCAGCCATTGTCCGTTACCCGGATAAAGGAGATTCCTCCATCCTTGATCTCCACTGTTATGGCAGTGGCCTTTGCATCAATGGCATTTTCCAGAAGCTCCTTTACCACAGAGGCAGGGCGCTCGATCACCTCGCCTGCCGCGATCTGATTTACCGTGCTTTCATCCAGTATGGTAATATTCGGCATACTGCTCACTCCTTATCCTAAGCTGGTGCGCCGCCCGCCGGCGCATGATGGTTATTCTTAAAGTCCTGCCAAGGTTTGCTCTGTCACGCCCTGCCGTCCCAGCGGTTTTTTAATTTCGTCTGCAGACGGTACAATGTATTCAGCGCATCAATGGGCGTCATGTGCCCCAGTTCCAGTTCACCTAACTCCCGGATAATATCATCATCCTTTGCCGTATCAAACAGCGTCATCTGCTGTAAGTCCACCTCATCCGGCTTTGCCACCGGCTTGCGGGGAGATACTGCCGGAGCGCCGTTTTCCGCAATTTCCTTTGCCTTTGCCGTAATGTCCGCACCGCTTAATTCCTCGGCAATCTCCTTTGCCCGGGCAATCACCGAATCCGGCACGCCGGCCAGCTTCGCCACCTGGATGCCGTAGCTTTTATCTGCGCCGCCGCGGATGATCTTACGCAGGAAAACGATATCGTCCCCCTGTTCCTTTACGGCAATGCAGTAGTTATTAACGCCGTTTATGGTGCCTTCCAGCTCCGTCAGTTCATGATAATGGGTGGCAAAGAGGGTCTTGGCCCCCAGAAGCTTCGTATTGCTGATATGCTCCACCACCGCCCAGGCAATGGAAAGGCCGTCAAAGGTACTGGTGCCCCGTCCGATCTCATCCAGCACCAGAAGGCTGTTTTTCGTGGCATTCCGGAGGATATTCGCCACCTCCGTCATCTCCACCATAAAGGTACTCTGACCGCTGGCCAGATCATCCGATGCGCCCACGCGGGTAAAGATCCGGTCGCAGATTCCGATATTGGCATCCTCTGCCGGCACAAAGCTTCCGATCTGCGCCATAAGAACGATCAGGGCCACCTGCCGCATGTAGGTGGATTTTCCCGCCATATTCGGTCCGGTGATAATGGAAATCCGGTTCTTCCCGTTATCCAGGGCGGTGTCATTGGCCACAAACAGGTCATCCCGCATCATCTGTTCCACCACCGGATGGCGGCCGTTCTTGATCTGAATCACGCCCTTTTCATTGATGGACGGCTTCACATAATTATGCCGCGTAGCCACCACCGAAAGGGAGGCAAATACATCGATTCCCGCCAGAGCCTTGGCCGTCTTCTGGATCCGCACCACCTGGGAGGCAATGTCATCCCGCACCTGGCAGAACAGATCGTACTCCAGGGAAACTAATTTCTCCTCTGCCCCCATAATGATATCTTCCAGGTTTTTCAGTTCATCGGTAGTAAACCGCTCGCCGTTTACCAGGGTCTGCTTGCGCACAAAGTAATCGGGAACCATGTTCTTGAAGGAATTGCTTACTTCAAAATAATAGCCGAATACTTTGTTGAATTTTACTTTTAAGGTTTTAATCCCGGTCTTTTCCTTTTCCCTGGCCTCAAGTTCTGCCAGCCAGGTCTTTCCTTCGGTCTTTGCATGACGGAGACGGTCGGCCTCTTCATTGTAGCCCTCCTTGATCATGCCGCCTTCCCGCACCAGAATGGGCGGATCGTCAACGATGGCCTTGTCGATCAGCGCATACAGATCCTCCAGGGGATCCATCTCGCTCTCCAGTTCTTTTAAAAGCGGACTCTGGAAGTCCCTTAAAATCGTCTTGATATGGGGGATCATGGCAAGGGAGTTCTTAAATGCCAGAAGATCCCGTGGATTGGCCGTCTTGTAGCTGATCCGGCCGATGAGGCGCTCCAGATCGTAGATGGGGTTTAAGTACTCGCAGATCTCTTCCCTGGAAATATAATTCATATTTAATTCCTGAACCGCTTCCTGGCGGGCCAGGATCGCATCCCGGTGAATTAAAGGCTGCTCGATATAGCTTCGCAGAAGCCGCGCTCCCATGGCTGTCTTTGTCTTGTCCAGAACCCACAGAAGGCTTCCCCGCTTCTGCTTCTCCCGCAGAGTCTCCACCAGTTCCAGATTCCGTCTGGTGGAAGTGTCAATAACCATATAC
>DVKS01000188.1 GCA_018715905.1 Candidatus Caccovicinus merdipullorum
GCGCTGGGCATGAGCCACCACTCTGCCCAGGATATCGCTTCCATGAGCGCCATTCCCAATATGCGGGTATACATTCCCAGCGATCCGCTGCAGACGGCAGAACTTGTGAAAGCACTTCTGAAAGATGAGAAGCCGGCCTATATCCGGGTAGGAAGAAATGCGGCGGAGCCGGTTTATCAGGAAGAAGGATATTCCTTTGTCATGGACCGGGCCACAGTTGTCCGGGACGGAAGCGATGTGGCTATTGTTGCCTGCGGCGAGATGGTGGAACCGGCAAAGAGGGCAGCCGAAATCCTGGAACAGGAAGGAATCAGCGCTCTGGTACTGGATATGTACTGCGTAAAGCCTTTGGATGAGGAGACGCTGGTCCAGGCTGCACAGCGGGTGAAGGCAGTGGTTACGGTGGAAGAACATGGGCCCTTTGGAGGCCTGGGGTCCATGGTCAGCCAGGTTATTGGCCGGGCATGTCCGAAAACGGTTTTCAATCTGGCACTTCTGGATGCGCCGGTGGCTGCGGGAACCTCCCGGGAAGTCTTCGATTACTATGGCCTGAATGCAGAAGGAATTGCACGGTCAGCAAAGAAGGCCTTGGAGCGGTAAAAAGTGAAAAACAGAATGGAAGCGTAAGGCAGGCACAGGGTTTCAGGGGTCTGCCCTGCAGAGGAGGCAGATATGGGGGAAGGTTTTATTATTGGCATTGACCAAAGCACCCAGGGTACAAAAGCTTTGTTATTTGACCATGAGGGGAAACGGATACTGCGGGAGGATACGCCCCACCGCCAGCTGGTCAATGAAAAGGGCTGGGTTTCCCACGATCCGGATGAGATTTATAAAAATACAGTCAAAACAGTGGTCCGGCTGATGGAACGGTCCGGGATTGACCCCGGGAAGGTGGCGGCCATCGGCATCAGCAATCAGAGGGAGACTTCCCTGATCTGGGACCGGATTTCGGGGAGACCCCTGGCAGATGCGGTGGTGTGGCAGTGTGACCGGGCAGCCCGGATCTGCCGGGAGGTGGAAAAGACGGGAATGGCAGAAGAGATTCGAAATAAGACGGGACTTACCCTGTCGCCCTACTTTCCTGCCTCGAAATTTGCCTGGCTTCTGCAAAACGCACAAGGAGCCGGGAAGCTGGCAGAAAGGCATCAGCTTTGTTTCGGCACCGTAGATACCTGGCTGGTGTACCGGCTGACAGGAGGACACTCCTATAAGACAGATTACTCCAACGCTTCCAGGACACAGCTTTATGATATTTTCCGCCTGAAATGGGATGAAGAAATCTGCAGGACTTTCGGCATTGACGCCCGGGATCTGCCGGAGGTCTGTGACTCAGACAGCCTTTTCGGCGAGACGGATCTGGAGGGCTTTTTTGCCCGGCCGGTTCCCATCCGCAGCGTACTGGGAGATTCCCATGGCGCTCTTTTCGGCCAGGGGTGCCTTAAGCCGGGGATGATAAAGGCCACATACGGCACCGGTTCATCGGTTATGATGAACATCGGAAATCAACCGGTATTAAGCCGTCACGGCGTGGTAACTTCCCTGGCATGGGGTATGGGCGGAAAAGTAGATTACGTGCTGGAAGGAAATATTAATTATACAGGAGCAGTAATCTCCTGGCTGAAGGATGATCTGGAACTGATCGGCTCACCGAAAGAGACGGAAGCGCTTTGCCGGAGAGCAAAGGAAAACAGCGGTCTTTATTTTGTGCCTGCCTTTACCGGTCTGGGAGCGCCGTATTGGGACAGCCGTGCCAGGGGAGCGCTCCTTGGTGTAAGCCGTGCCGACGGAAAGGCAGAGATCGTCCGGGCCTGTGTGGACTGCATTGCCTACCAGATTGCGGATGTGGTCCGGGCCATGGAGAAAGATGCCGGAATGGATGCCGGAGAGCTGCGGGTGGACGGCGGCCCTACGGGAAATGCATATCTGATGGAGTTTCAGAGCGGAATCCTTGACACAGAGATTCTGGTGCCGGACTGTGAGGAACTGTCCGGCCTGGGGGCAGCGTATGCGGCGGGCATGGCTGCAGAGCTTTATGATGAAGGGGTTTTTGCCGGGATAAAGCATCGGATCTTTGCGCCGAAGATGGATCCGGCAGTCCGGGAGAGAAAGCTTGAAGGATGGAAAAAGGCCGTGGGGGCGGTGCTTTCCTTATCTGGACAGGAAATGGAATGTGCCGGCAGCTGATTCTGCCGGACTGCATTACGAAGTATCCAGCAAGACGCGCCAGTGACGCGTCTTGTGGGATTGGCCGTGATGTGGTAAACTGGGATCAGTAACCATCACGGAATTTTCAAGGAGGCGCAATGAAAAAAGAAATTATCCTGTTTGACCTGGACGGCATGCTGACGGACCCTGTGGAAGGAATTACAAAATCGGTGCAGTATGCCCTGGGGCATTACGGAATCTGCGAGGAGGATCTTTTGAAGCTGACGCCCTTTATCGGTCCGCCCCTTCGGGACAGCTTTATGAAGTATTACGGTTTTTCCAAGGCGCAGGCAGATGAGGCAGTGTGGGTATACCGGGAATATTTTGCTGAAAAAGGTATTTTTGAGAATCGGGAGATTCCAGGGATCCGCAAGATGCTGGAAACTCTTGCGGCTGCAGGACGGAAGCTTTACGTGGCCACATCAAAGCCGGAGATTTATGCAAGGCAGATCCTTGCACATTTTCAGATGGATTCGTATTTTCTCTTTATCGGCGGCGCGGATATGGGAGAGACGCGGGTGAGGAAAGGCGATGTGATCCGGTATGTGCTTGAAGAAGCCGGATTCCTGAAAGGAGACCCCAAAGAAGCATCATCCTGGAACGGGATTTCTCCGGAATCGGTGGTTATGGCAGGTGACCGGGAGCATGATATTCTTGGAGCGAAGGAAAACGGCATTCACAGTGTAGGTTTTCTTATGGGATATGGAAGCCGTGAAGAGCTTCTTAAGGCAGGTGCAGACCGGATCGCAGAAGACGCGGAGGAAATGACCCGAATTCTCCTTGAAAATTGGGGCGATTAATAAACTCTTGGAATTAAATGGATAATAATGGATAAAAGTGGGGAAAATCCGGAAATATGGAGACGGATTTTCCTTTTTTTGCCGAAAAATCCGAAAGATATAACTGCAGATTATTACATCTATTCTTTTTATTCATTTGACAAATATCTTCCCCGTTGCTATCATTAATCTAAACCGATATACGCCGGCAGGCAGCGCTCCTGCCTTCCATAAAAGTTCGGCGGCATCACCAATCATGAAAAGGCGAGTGATAAATATGAGTGACAACAGAATTGTTTTATCGTTGCTGGTAGACAATACGGCAGGTGTTCTGGCGCGTGTAGCCGGGCTTTTCAGCCGCCGGGGCTATAACATTGAGAGCCTTACTGTAGGCGTGACTGCCGATCCGCGGTACTCCAGAATGACGGTGGTATCCCTTGGGGATCACGAGGTTCTGGTGCAGATCGAGAACCAGCTTCGGAAGCTGGAGGATGTGCGGGATATCAAGGAGCTTCCATCCGGGCGTTCCGTGTACCGGGAACTGATCATGGTAAAGGTGCGGGCGGATGCCAACCAGAGGCAGGCGGTCAGCGCCATTGCCGATATTTTCCGGGCAACCATTGTGGATGTGGGAAAAGATTCCCTTACCGTTATGCTGACCGGAGATCAGTCAAAGCTTGACGCACTGATTAATCTTTTAGAGGATTATGAGATCCTGGAACTGGCCAGGACCGGCCTTACCGGCCTGGAGAGAGGCACGGACGATATCCGTTACCTTCCCTGACGGCGGCTGCGGCATTTCTGCTGTCAGATATCATGCCGGATGAAAAACGTTAGCTAGAGGTTTTGCCAGAGGCGGACTGAGAGTCGTCGGCGAACTGCCTTTAACAATTATATCATTATTACAATTTCCTTCCGATACAGGAGGGAGAGAAGTGGAGGAAAGTAAGATGGCTAAGATTTATTATCAGGAAGACTGCAATATGTCCCTTCTTGAGGGCAAGACCATTGCCATTATCGGCTACGGCAGCCAGGGACATGCCCATGCACTGAACTTAAAGGAGTCCGGATGCAACGTTATCGTAGGCCTTTATAAGGGAAGCAAGTCCTGGGCCAAGGCTGAGGCACAGGGATTTGAGGTTTACACTGCTGCTGAGGCTGCAAAGAAGGCAGACATCATCATGATCCTGATCAACGATGAGAAGCAGGCCAAGATGTATAAAGAAGATATCGCTCCCAACCTGGAGCCGGGAAATATGTTAATGTTCGCACACGGTTTCGCCATCCATTTCGGACAGATCGTTCCTCCGGCAGATGTGGATGTAACCATGATCGCACCGAAGGCGCCGGGCCATACCGTTCGCAGCGAGTATCAGAGAGGCAGAGGAACCCCATGTCTGGTAGCCGTTCATCAGGATGCTACCGGAAAGGCTCTGGACAAAGCTCTGGCTTATGCGCAGGCCATTGGCGGTGCAAGAGCAGGCGTACTGGAGACCACCTTCCGTGTAGAGACTGAGACTGACCTTTTCGGTGAGCAGGCTGTTCTCTGCGGCGGCGTAACCGCTTTAATGAAGGCCGGATTTGAGACTCTGGTTGAGGCCGGCTATGCACCGGAGAATGCTTACTTTGAGTGTATCCATGAGATGAAGCTGATCGTAGATTTGATTTATGAGAGCGGCTTCGCAGGCATGCGTTATTCCATTTCCAATACAGCTGAGTACGGCGATTACATCACCGGACCGAAGATCGTAACCGATGAGACCAAGAAAGCCATGAAGAAGATCCTGTCCGATATCCAGGACGGTTCCTTTGCAAAGGAGTGGCTGCTGGAGAACCAGGCAGGCTGTCCGCACTTCAACGCTATGAAGAGAAGAGAGGCAGAGCATCCCTTAGAGAAGGTAGGCGCCGAGCTGCGTAAGCTGTACAGCTGGAATGACAATGACAAACTGATCAATAACTAAATAGAATGTAACAGTTCAGGACGGCGGGAAAACAGGTGCAAAAACAGGCGTTAAGCTTGCTTATAAGCATGCTTTTGCACCTGTTTTCACATCGGATGGACCTCCGATGCTTCTTGCCCGGCCATGGCCGGGCAAGAAGATGCGCCGTCCTGAACTGTTACAATAGGATACCAGGAAAAGGCCGGAAACCCTCTTGCAGGCAAGCTTGCATCGGATTTCCGGCCTTTTGTCCTGCTAAAAACAGGAATAAGGAGCCATTTTCCGCAGAAAATGAGCGGATGCCTGCCCTTAATAAAGAAATTCCAGAAAGGTCTTTAGTGCTGTTGAGGGATTCCCGGGATGGAAGGCGAATCCGATGGTCCGCTTATGGATGGGGATTTCCAGGGGGATCTCCACCAGACGGCCGGAATCCAGCTCCTTCTGTACCAGCTCCTTGATGACGCAGGCCACGCCCAGGCCGATCTTGGCAAATTCAATCAGCAGGTCCATGGTGGTTACCTCCAGGACCTGTTTTGGCTGTATTTGATTTTCTTTCAAGTATTCGTCTACATGGTGGCGGGTCATATTGCTCTGGTCAAGGAGCATGATATTGCCGCAGGAAAACAGATCTGCATCCATGCCTTCCCGCAGGTACAGATTATCCAGATAACTGCGGGTAGATACGAAGGTGTCCTGAATGTCCATGACGGGAATAAAGGATAGGCCGGAGCGGAGAGAGGGTTCAGCCACCAGGCCTAAGTCCAGGGCGCTCTGGTCCAGCATGGAGATGGTCTTTGCTGTGGCCTGGCTTTCGATGGTGATCTTAATGTGAGGGTACTGCTCAATGAAATTTTTCAGGTAGGGAAGCAGGATGTATTTGCAGAGGGTGTTGCTTACGCCGATGCGGAGATGGCCGATATTAAATTCCCGGATACGGCGAAGCTCCTGCTCGCCCTGGTCTAAGGCCTGGAAAGCTGCCTGGGTGTGGGAAAAGAGAAGCTCTCCCTCAGGCGTCAGCTGAACGCCCCGGGAACTGCGGGTGAAAAGGCTGACTTTCAGGCTGTCCTCCAATTTGCTGATGGCCTTGCTGATGGCCGGCTGGCTGATGTAAAGCTCCTTTGCGGCCCGGGAAATGTTCCCTGCTTTTGCCACCTCGTAAAAAATTTTATACTGGGCCAGATTTTGTTCCATAGAAAGCCCCTCCTTTCGTAAGAATCCGCTGTGATATTTGCGGGGTTTATCAGCGGTTTTGAAGATCCATAACTGAATTTCATGGATTATATTCTTATTATGTATTTTTATTATAACAATACTTATGCTAAAATGTAAAGCAATATATGGTGTCTGCATTTTTAAAGCGGCAGCCATGGCAAGGAAGCAGTTTCGGCAGGCCCTTTTTATGAGGCCGTGGAGCCGAACCTGCGGCAAAGAATTTCAGATTCAAGGAGGATATTCGATATGGGAATGACAATGACCCAGAAGATTTTGGCAGCCCACGCAGGGCTTCCCGAGGTAAAGGCCGGACAGCTGATCGAGGCGGATCTGGATCTGGTGCTGGGAAATGATATTACATCGCCGGTGGCCATTAATGAGATGAAAAAGATGACGAAACAGACGGTATTTGACAAGGACAAGATTGCTCTGGTTATGGACCATTTTATCCCCAATAAGGACATCAAATCTGCAGAAAACTGCAAGTGCTGCCGTGATTTTGCCTGCCGCCATGAAATTACGAATTATTTTGACGTAGGTGAGATGGGAATCGAGCATGCGCTGCTGCCGGAAAAAGGTCTGGTGGTAGCCGGAGATGCGGTGATCGGCGCGGACTCCCACACCTGTACTTACGGTGCATTGGGTGCATTCTCCACCGGTGTGGGAAGCACGGATATGGCAGCCGGTATGGTGACGGGAAAGGCCTGGTTTAAGGTTCCCTCTGCCATCCGCTTTGAACTGGTAGGAAAGCCCGGCAAGTGGGTCAGCGGCAAGGATGTGATCCTGCATATCATCGGAATGATCGGCGTGGACGGAGCTCTGTATAAATCCATGGAATTTACCGGTGAGGGGATCAAGAACCTTTCTATGGATGACCGTTTTACCATCTGCAACATGGCCATCGAGGCTGGCGGAAAGAACGGCATCTTCCCGGTGGATGAGCTGGCTATTCAGTATATGAAGGAACATTCCAAGAGAGAATTTACCGTATACGAGGCAGATGAGGATGCCGAGTATGAGGAGACCTATACCATCGATCTGTCTCAGTTAAAGCCTACCGTAGCCTTCCCCCATCTTCCGGAGAACACCAAAACCATTGATCAGGTGGGCGATATCGCCATTGATCAGGTGGTGATTGGTTCCTGCACCAACGGCCGTATGGATGATATGCGGATTGCTGCGCAGGTGATGAAGGGCAGAAAAGTGGCAAAGAACGTGCGCTGCATCGTAATCCCGGCGACCCAGGCCATCTACCTTCAGTCTTTGAAGGAAGGACTTCTGGAAATCTTTATTGAAGCCGGTGCGGTAGTCAGCACTCCTACCTGCGGGCCCTGCCTGGGCGGATATATGGGAATCCTGGCAGCGGGAGAGCGCTGCGTTTCCACCACGAACCGGAATTTTGTGGGACGTATGGGACATGTGGATTCGGAGGTTTATCTGGCAAGTCCTGCAGTGGCAGCGGCAAGTGCCGTGACCGGAAAGATTTCCTGCCCCTGTGAGCTGGAGTAGAAGCAGAGGCGAAGGTGCAAAGCAGCGATAAACAAGGAGGATGACAATGAAAGCATCAGGACGCGTTTTTAAATATGGAGATAATGTAGATACAGATGTAATTATTCCGGCCAGATACTTAAACGCCACAAAGGGCGAGGAGCTGGCAAAACATTGTATGGAGGATATTGACAAGGATTTTGTAAACAAGGTGCAGAAGGGGGATATTATCGTGGCCAATAAAAATTTCGGCTGCGGCTCTTCCAGAGAACATGCGCCTCTGGCTATTAAGTGCGCCGGTGTAAGCTGCGTGATTGCTGAGACTTTTGCACGGATCTTTTACCGCAATGCCATTAATATCGGACTTCCCATCATCGAGTGTCCGGAAGCGGCAAAGGCTATTGAGAGCGGCCATGAGGTGGAAGTGGATTTTGACAGCGGCGTGATCACCGATAAAACCACAGGCGAAAGCTTTACCGGCCAGGCATTCCCGCCCTTTATGCAGAAGATCATTACGGCCGGCGGCCTGGTAAATTATATCAATGGACAGTAGGAAGAGAGATTTTCGCGGCTATGGGCGATAAGACAAAGACAAATGTAATGCGTATGCTGGAGGCGGCAGGCATTCCCTATGAGACGTCCCGCTATGAAGTGGACGAATCAGACCTGTCCGGAAGCCATGCGGCCGATGCCCTTGGAGCGGACCATGACTGTGTTTATAAGACCCTGGTCCTTAAGGGAGAAAAGACCGGATATCTGGTCTGCTGCATTCCGGTAGACGAAGAGCTGGACTTAAAAAAGACGGCCCGGGCTGCCGGCGACAAAAAGGTAGAGATGATCCATGTAAAAGAACTTCTTCCCCTAACCGGATACATCCGGGGAGGATGTTCTCCTATAGGGATGAAAAAGAAGTTTCCTACTTATATAGAAGAAACAGCACAGCTGTATGACCGGATTTATGTCAGTGCGGGGATGCGCGGCTGTCAGGTGATCCTGGCGCCGGAGGATCTGCGGCAGATGACAGAAGGGGTTTTTGCAGCGCTGATCTGAAAGGAATGGATCCGGAAAAAGAGCCGGAGAGTGCCGGCGGAAGGCGGAACATGGCCCCAAAAGTTAACATAACATATCGACGGCGGTTTTCGACCGCCGTCGACGCATGTAAAAAGTAACGGAAATGTAACATATTTGTAAAAAATATCCGCAGTTTTTTTAGAATTTATCAACAAAAAATGTTAATAATTTTATGGGATTATTACAAAAAAGTAAAATACAAAAATATCCAATTTGAAAAAACGCCAAAAATGAAAAGGCTCCATTGACATTTTTGCATCGATTCCCATATAATGTGCCTTGATGAACCGAAAATGATGCAGAAAGTGGGAGATCATCCCTGTCTGCACAAGAAAAAATGAGAAAAGAGGCGAATGTATGGCAACATTACACTCGTTTCTTCAGACTCTTTTCCAGTTCGTTAAGGTACTGGTGGGGAATGTGTCCAAAAAGATGCACCGGAGCGCGGCAGTCTTGACTGTGGGCTGTACGGTGATTTCTGTGGTTGCATTTAATTCTACCAGTTTCGGCGGAGGCGGAAAGAATGCGTTGACTGCCTACGCACAGATTCATCCGGGGGATACGGATGAGGAAGAAGAACCGGAAGAGGACCCGGATATACAGGTGCTGGGATCGGCATTCAGTGAAGACCTGTACAGCCCGGGGCCGGATGCGGAAGCTTATGAAGACGCCGTTCTGACATCAGACGCGGTATCCGCTTATCCGAAAACAGAGTTTGAAGAAAGTGGATTGTTAGCAGAAGCAGAAGTCCGGAACATGACGTCTGGCTCGGATATGGGACAGGCGCTGATTGGAGATGTTCTGGAACAGGATACCATGGAGAATGTAAAGTCCGGGGATGCCCTTCGGGAGCGCGTAGTGCTGCTTCAGAAGGAAGACCGGGTGCGCCAGGTAGGCGATGCTGCGAAACGCGCGGTTGAAGAAGTACGGAAGAAGGAAGAAGAAGCAAGAAGGGCGGCGCTGCGGATCCCTTACAGCGACGAGGACTATCAGGTAATGTTAAAGATCGTCCAGGCGGAAGCCGGCGGCTGTGACAGTACCGGTAAGATCTTGGTTGCAAACGTGATCATGAACCGGGTAAGAAGCGGGAAATTCCCGGATACCATCACTGAGGTGGTTTACCAGAAATCCCAGTTTTCACCGGTAATTGACGGATCCATTAACCGGGTTAAGGTAACACAGGATACCATTGACTGTGTGAACCGGGCGCTGGATGGGGAAGACTATTCCCAGGGAGCCCTGTATTTCATGAACCGGAAAGCTTCCCAGGCAGGGAATGTGAGCTGGTTTGACGGGACGCTTACGTATCTGTTCCAGCACGGAAGTCATGAATTTTTTAAATAAACCATCATGCGCCGGATAGCTGCGCGGACAGGAAGGGGAGGTTTTACATATGGTAAGACAGAATAAAGGAATCAGAATGGAAGGACTTCGGGGCGGAAAGGGCCATGTGGTACTGTATCATATCCTGAGTCAGGAGGAGTTAATGGGCCACGGCGCCATGTATGCCAGAGTGGTAATCCCGCCTCACTGCAGCATCGGCTGGCATCAGCATGTGGGAAATACGGAGCCTTATTATATTATTAAGGGCCACGGCACATTTGTGGACAATGATAAGACACGGACCGAAGTAGGGCCTGGAGATATCTGCACCATTGCCTGCGGACAGTGGCACAGCATGGAGAATAACACAGAAGAAGACCTGGAAATGATTGCGCTGGTAATTAACGAGGCATAAAAAAGCGCCGGAAGTTCCTGTTTTTGAGGACTTTCCGGCGCTTTTTGTAACAGTTCAGGACGGCGCATCTTCTTGCCCCGCTAAGGCCGGACAAGAAGCATCGGATGTCCATCCGATGTGAAAACAGGTGCAAAAGCATGCTTATAAGCAAGCTTAACGCCTGTTTTTGCACCTGTTTTCCCGCCGTCCTGAACTGTTACTGTTTTTTAATTTTTTGCCGTTTCTTCATTTCCTTCCGTCTTATTCTGCGTTTCCATAGGAAGGGCAGGCGGAAGGGAAGCATTTTCATCCAGTTCCTGTTTCTTATTTCGAATCAGGCAGGAGCCGGCGATGATGATGGCTATGGCGGCGATGGTCTGGGGAAGACGGTTGGTGAACCAGGATAATAGATCCAGCACACCGTCAGGCAGACGGATCACATCATAGGCGAAGTAAAAAATGAAGTCATTAATATTATTCAGGATAATGGAGAGGCCCAGAAGGATCAGCACTGCGGCAGTCAGCTTTCGGTACTGATTTAACAGGAGGGTCTTTCCATTTACCAGCTGGCTTGCGTGGAGAAGAAAATCATCCTGGATGGCATAGAACTCTTCGTCCGGAAGGCCGTTTAAGTTATGGGTGTGAAAGAAGCTGTAAAACCAGATTACGGCACAGAATACAGTCAGCGGAGGAAAGATAAAGCCTCCGATGGCATATACGATCACAAAAGCGCTCATGATGCTGACGCCCTGTTTCAGAAATCCAAGGTACATTTCTCCTGCTCCCGGGATAAGGGAACAGCAGAAGGTTAAAAATCTGCTTTTTTTTCTAGTCATTTGGCGTTACCTCCCGATTAAAAAATTCTATGGAAAACGGATTTATGGAATCGGAAAAATCAAAGATTTTCCGTTTCTGTTCCAGGTTCGGTCTCTCTTCCTTATAAGGCGATGGCCTGGCGGTCCCGGCCTGCTGCTGGGTGCAGATGGAATAAGGCCTTCCTGAAGCGCCGGATGTTCCCACTGCCGGCGGCCAGGTAAACAGCAGAATGATGGCGCCCGCTGCGGCTGCGCTGACCTGGAGGCTGTAGCGCAGAAGCTGCATCCTGGGTGAGAGAAAATGGATGCCGGAAGCAAAGGTCTGCTGCTGTCGGCGGTTTTGCACTTCTTCTTTCATATGGAAAGGAGCTTTATGCATATGGTTTTCCTGAGTGTCCTGTATAAATCGTTCCATCCATGCATCGTCCTGACAGAGGAGAGATAATTCTTCCAGAGAAATGTCTTTGCGGACCGGCTCCGGCAGCGTTCCCGGTGCTCTGGTTTTGGGAAGGGATATCTTGCCCGTCTGTTTTTTCATATCAGAGATCCTCCTTTCGCATAAGATTTCGCAGCATTCCCTTGGCTCGGTAGATCTGGGTCTGAAGGGTTTTTTTGTTTTTTCCTGTTTTTTCGGTAATCTGGCCGATGTCCATCTCATAGTAGTAATAATCTAGGGCCACTTCCCGGTAAGGGGAGGACAGGCGGCAGCAGCAGTCATAAAGTTTCTGCTGTACTTCCTGCTCCATAATATTCTGCTCTGGGGAAGAGCGGCTGTCCGGCAGAGCGGAAAAATACAGATCCTCTGTGGGGACGGAACGACGCCCTGCCCTTTTGAGATAGTCGATGCATTTGTTTGTGGCGATCCGGCACAGCCAGGCTTTTTCATTCTGTCCGTCGAAATCTCCTATATGGCGGTAAGCGGACAGGAAGGTGTCCTGGGCCAGGTCTTCCGCATCGAAATAATCACCGGTGAGACGATAGCAGATGGAATATATTAAGTTTTGGTATTGATTCATCCAGTGCTCCAGCTGCATCTGATCCTCCACGGATTTGCCCTCCTTTGCATCTTCTTTCATCTATTATAACGGAAACTGCGGGAGAAAAACTTCAAAAGGAAAAAAGTTTTCTTCAGGCTTTTATGAAAAAGGAAAATGTGTTAGAATGGAGTGCATAACATAGAGTAGAGGAGTGGCAGAATCAATGAAACGAGTATTTCTGATCGTGCTGGACAGCGTAGGTATCGGCGAGCTGCCGGATGCTGCGGATTTTAATGATACAGGGAGCAATACGCTGCGGGCGGCCTTTTCAAGCCCGTATTTTTCCATGCCCAATCTGACAAAGCTGGGCCTGTTTCAGATCGACGGTACAGAATGGGGACGACGAAAAGAGGATACGGTCTTTTTGGGCGCAGCAGCCAGGATGGCCGAGCAGTCCAAGGGAAAGGATACTACCATTGGGCACTGGGAGATCGCGGGACTGATTTCGCCAAAGCCCCTTCCGGTATTTCCTGAGGGTTTCCCAAAAGAGCTTCTGGATGCATTTTCCAGGGAGACGGGAAGAGGTGTCCTCTGCAATCTGCCCTATTCCGGAACGGAGGTCATTAAGGATTACGGCCGGGAGCATATGGAGACAGGGAAGCTGATCGTCTACACATCGGCAGACAGTGTGTTCCAGATTGCGGCTCATGAATCGGTGGTACCGGTTGAGGAACTGTACCGGTACTGTGAAATTGCAAGGCGGCTCTGTACAGGACCTTACGGAGTAGGCCGGGTCATTGCCAGACCGTTTGAGGGAGAGTATCCTTTTAAGCGGACCAGCCGGCGCCATGATTATTCTCTGGTGCCGCCGGGAGAGACCATGCTGGATGCCATCCGGAAGGCAGGCCTGGATGTGCTTGCTGTAGGGAAGATCTTTGACATTTTTGCCGGTCAGGGCATTACCGATATGGTTCGAACGGCAGGAAATGCAGAGGGGATCATGCGGACACTGGAGTACGGACAGCGGGATTTCCACGGACTGTGTTTTACGAATCTGGTGGATTACGATATGCTCTACGGCCATCGGAATGATGTGGACGGCTACGCGAAGGCACTGACGGCTTTTGATGAGAAGGTGCCGGAACTTCTGGCAATGCTTGGGCCGGAGGACATGCTGATGATCACAGCGGATCACGGGTGCGATCCCAGCACGCCTTCTACGGACCATTCCAGGGAATACACCCCGTGGATCATTGCCGGGCCATGTGTAAGGCCGGGGGTAAATCTGGGAACCAGAAGTTCCTTCAGCGATATTGCAGCTACCATTCTGGATTATCTTGGAGTGGAAAAGACCGCTTCCATGTCCGGTGAGAGCGTGCTGAAAGAGATCCTTAAGGCGGAATAAACCATCATCCGGCGGCAGGACTTTCAAAGTAAAGGCCGGAAAGAAGAGAATGCGGCAGCAGTTTCAGAC
>DVKS01000189.1 GCA_018715905.1 Candidatus Caccovicinus merdipullorum
TTACCGGCTTCTTTTCTATATCAGCCATTATCATTTCCTCCTATAGATTCTAGTTTATCGTCAGGATGCCGGATCGGCTATCCCTTATACGCCGAAAATCGCCATAAATGCGCCGGCGGCAACTGCCGTACCGATAACACCGGCCACATTTGGGCCCATGGCATGCATTAAAAGGAAATTCGTCGGATCTGCTTCAGAGCCAACCTTCTGGGAAACACGCGCCGCCATGGGAACCGCAGACACGCCTGCCGAACCGATCAGCGGGTTTACCTTTCCGCCGGTAGCCTTGCACATGATCTTTCCGAAAATAACGCCTGCTGCCGTGCCCACCGCGAAAGCCACCAGACCCAGAACTACGATCTTGATGGTATCTGCATTCAGAAAGTTCTCTGCGCTGGTGGTAGCGCCTACGGAAGTTCCCAGCAGGATAACTACGGTGTACATCATAGCGTTGGATGCGGTCTCTGCCAGATATTTTACCACGCCGCACTCTTTAAACAGGTTTCCTAACATCAGCATGCCTACCAGAGGAGCGGTAGAAGGCAGAATCAGACACACCACTGCCGTCACGATAATGGGGAACAGGATCTTCTCCAGCTTGGATACGGGACGGAGCTGCTCCATCTTGATCTTGCGCTCTTCCTCAGTGGTCAGCGCCCGCATGATGGGCGGCTGGATAATGGGCACCAGTGCCATGTAAGAATACGCAGCAACTGCAATGGGACCCATCAGCGTCGTCTGTCCAAGCTTTCCTGCCAGGAAAATGGAAGTAGGGCCGTCTGCGCCTCCGATAATAGAGATCGCTGCCGCGGCTCTTCCATTAAAGCCCATGAGAATTGCCAGGAAATATGCGCCGTATATGCCGAACTGGGCGGCTGCTCCCAGAAGAAAACTCTTGGGATTGGCAATCAGCGGACCGAAATCCGTCATGGCGCCTACACCCATAAAGATCAGGGACGGCAGGATGCTCCATTCGTCTAACTGGAAGAAATACCAGAGAAGGCCTCCCACGCCGTTTGAGGTTTCTTCAGGAGATGCCATAATATCCGGATAAATATTAACCAGAAGCATGCCGAATGCAATGGGCACCAGCAGAAGGGGTTCAAACCCCTTCTTAATCGCCAGATACAGGAAAACAAAGGCTACTGCGATCATGACGAAATTGCCCCAGGTTAAATTGAAAAATGCCATCTGATGAAGAAGGTTATTAAGTGTACTGCCTAAATCCATATTTAATCCCTCCGTCCGGAATGCATATCGCTATGCATTCTTCATTCTAGTTTAAGGTGGCCAGAACAGCACCTGCTTCTACGGAGTCGCCTGCTGCTGCATTTACTGTGGCGATGGTTCCGTCCTGCGGAGCGACAATATCATTTTCCATCTTCATTGCTTCCAGAATCAGAACAACCTCGCCTCTCTTAACAGCCTGTCCGGGAGCCACCTTTACGCCAAGAATCTTGCCGGGCATGGGAGCCGTGATGGTAACAGAACCGGGAGCGCCTGCTGCTGCTGGAGCAGGAGCCGGTGCGGGAGCTGCTGCCGGTGCAGGAGCGGGAGCCGGTGCGGGAGCTGCCTGCACCGGAGCTGCCTGTACCACAGGTGCTGCCTGTACTACCGGAGCTGCCTGCATTACCGGTGCTGCTGCTCTTGCAGTGATGCCTTCTTCTACAGTTACCACATAGGTGTTTCCATTAACGGTGATTGTATAGTTCTTCATAGTAAATTCCTCCTGAATATAATATATTTTATTTCGTTTTCTTATTTAATTTTCAGCTGATATGAAATTTTATTTCCATCTGGATTTTGGCTTGCGCTTAATGGAACGAACCACCAGACCATCGGCCGGCGTATCCGTATATGCGGAAATCGCAGCGGTAATCACTGCCACCAGCTCCAGATCATTTACCAGGTTTTCCTCAGCAGCAATTACTGCCATCATGCCGGCTATCAGTGCCGGATCGGTTTCCTCCACAGCTGCCGCAGGCGCTGCTGCCGGTGCAGGTACACCCTGAGCCTGCTCTCCTGCCTCCTGTCCTCCTGCATTGTGCCGCTTCTCCCATGCATTAATATACTTGAAGCAGCTGATTAGGAAGCTGATAAAAATCAGAACAATAAATACTGTGCCCATGCCGATTACCGTATGGATGGCAGCGCGGGTCATATTATCGGCCACACTGTACTGGGGAGAACACTCAATATTGGTAATGGCGCCCTGACGGTCATAGGTAATCGTAACATCAACCGGGCAGCGCTCAAAAGTTGCATCTACCTCAGCAACGTACTGGCGGTCTTCGTAAACGGCCGTTGCTCCGTTTACCTGAACCAGCCCGCCTACCTCCTCCTGCGTGGACATCCAGGCCTGCAGGCTGGCAACCATGTCAGAGTTATCATTATACTCATAGTTTTCAATCATGGAGCTGAGCGTCTCTTCATCATAGGCAGCCAGTTCCTGTACGATTGCCTGGGCACTGCTTATCACAGCAGCCTCCATAGTGGGATCCATCGCACTTTCATCTGAACTCTGGGACGCACAGCCTGCCAGAGAACCAAGACACAGCACTGCGGCAAGGACGGCGAATAGCTTTCTTTTCATTTTCATTCTGCGTCACCTCATTCCTAGACTGTACCGTGTTTCTTATCCGGACGATCCTCTCTCTTTGTAAACAGCATTTCAAGGGCTGCAGCCACCCGCTTTCTGGTATCAGCCGGTGCAATAATATCATCCACATAGCCTCTTCTGGCTGCCGCCTGAGCGCTGGACTGCTCTTTTCCGTAAGCAGCCGCCTTCTCTGCAATCAGGGCCGGGGCATCTTCTGCCGTCTCGATCTCTTTCGCATACATGATCTTTACAGCTGCGGAGGGATCCATCATGCCGATGGAAGCTTTATCCCAGGCATATACGATATCTGCGCCCAGAGCTTTGCTGCACATGGTCAGGTATGCAGTGCCGTAAGCCTGTCCAGTTACAACCGTAACCTTCGGTACGGTAGCGTTGGCATAAGCATAGATAAGGCGTCCGGCCGCTTTTGCGATCTTTTTCTCAGACTCCTTGTCTGCCTGGTAGCCTTTTACATCAGCCAGAGTCAGAACAGGAATATTAAAAGCATCACAGAAATTTACAAAATCTGCTGCCTTCTCGCAGCCATTTACCGTCAGAACCGGTGCAGGACTCTTTTTCGGATCCGATACAGCATTGGCCACGCAGCCTACGGTATTGCCGTTAAGACGGATAAATCCGGTTACCATTTCCGGAGCATAATCCTTCTTGAATTCCATAAAGAAATTCTCGTCAGACACTGCAGCCAGAGCAGAAGCAGCATCACCGGAATAGGAGGCCAGTTCCGGGCAGAGACGGTTCAAATCGTCATTGCACTCGTCATAAGACATATCATCCTCATTGTTTGCAGGAAGAATGGCAATCAGAGTCCGGATCTGCTCCAGAATCTCACTTTCTTCTCCCACCAGGTCCACAAGACCGGCCTCGGCACTCTGGAACGCAGCAGATGCAGTATCACATTTAGCTGTGTAATTGCCGTCCAGCGCATTGGGGGAATTCACAAACAGCTTGCCTTTCTTTTCTTCCATAAATACAAAATCGGAAATCGCAGCTGATACTGCCATACCGCCGCCGCAGGCGCCGAAAACAGCAGTAATCTGAGGAATTACTCCAGATGCCATAGTCTGGCACAGATAAATCTGACCAAAACCATTTAACGCATCTACAGCCTCCTGAAGACGCAGACCGGCACAGTCAACCAGGCCGATCACCGGTGCTCCCATCTTCATCGCCAGGTCATAAAGACCGGCGATCTTCTTTGCATGCATTTCGCCTACGGAACCGCCTAAAACAGCAGCATCCTGGCTGTACACATACACAAGATTACCGTCAATCGTACCGTATCCGGTCACCACACCGTCAGCCGGTGTTTCCTGTGCAGTCATGTTGAAGTCTGTGGCTCTTGCTGTGATGTATCCGCCGACTTCTACAAAACTGTTGTCATCAAGCAAAGCTTTTATTCTTTTTCTTGATGAGGTTTGTGCTGAATTACTCATTTTGCAGTCCTCCATTTTTAAATATTTTGACAGGAGCCTGTTTGTCTAAATCCAAACAGGCTCCTGGTAAATCAAAAATCCTGCAATTGTAATTTTATAATGAACTGGGAAAAATATCAAGTCATTTCAAACCAAATCCTGGGATAATCCGGCGTTTTGTGCAAAAATTCTTTCTTTAATCAGCAATAATGCGTTGGTTTCCCACGAAGATTATCGTTAATTATTTAACAGAAATTTCTCTGCCAATCTGTCCAGGCACCAGGAAAAGGTGAATGCTTCCATGGATTCTGCTGCGTACACGGGAACCTGCGCCGCCAGTTCCCCGTTGAGATAATATTCAATGACTCCCGCCCGGTCTCCCATCTCTACCGGCGCTTCCAGAAAATCCGGCAGTCTCTTTACTACCCGGACCTGGTCCCCGGAACTGACCAGCACAGGGAATACGGCATCCGCCAGATCAGATTCCGGCGCCATATCTCCCACAGGTTCAAGGTCTCCCGCCTGAAGCCTCACCGCAGTCCGTAACATCTCCTCATATGCGCCTGCGCCGTTTTTTACCGGCATATCTTCTAATTCCACCGGACAGTACAGATCCCGGTACTGATAATTTTCTTTTCCATATGCGATCAGTTTTGATGCATCCGACCATTTATAAGTCTTGTGAGGCGGCCAGCCGCACCCCAAAAGCGCAATAATAAACACCCTTCCCCCGTCCTCCACAGCCGCTGTATAGCAGTAGCCTGCGCCGCTGGTAAAACCGGTCTTTCCAGAAAGAACGCCTTCCATCATGGAAAGGAGGGCGTTGTGATTGCGGCAGCTGTAATTCGATCTGCCCTCCGCGTCCCGGAAACTGTAATCCGATGTCCTGGTAATTTCCAGAAAGGCATCTGCCCTTGGAGATTCCAGAACGCAGTAACGGAGGATCCGGGCCAGATCTTTTGCCGAAGCAGAATGGATCTTTTCCGTCCCATCTTCTAAGTTTTCTTTTCGGTCCAGGCCGTTTGGCGTAATAAACCAGGTATCAGTACAGCCCAGCTCTCCCGCTTTCCGGTTCATCAGATCTGCAAATGCTTCCACGCTTCCTGCCGCTTCCTCGGCAATGGCTACCGCCGTGTCATTGTGGGATTCCAGCATCAGCGAATAAAGAAGATCTTTCGTATAAAAGCGCTGCCCCGCTTTCATTCCCAGATGGACTTCCGGCTGGGAGGCCGCATTGGATGAGACTTCCGTAATCCGCTCATCATCCAGTCCAAGTTCCAGTGCCAGAATGCAGGTCATGATCTTTGTGGTACTTGCCATAGGCCTGGCTGTCTCCCCGTCCTTCTCCCACAGTACCCGGCCGGTGCGCCCGTCCATCAAAACGGCGGACTGGGAATATAAAACCAGTTCCTCCTGCCCGTCCTCCTCAGCAAAAGAGGCTGTCACCCCCGTCATGCAAAAAAACATGACCGCAAGGATAACAGCCCCTGTCCGTCTCATCCATTTCCATTCGCCCATAAGCACCGCCTGGATTGATGTCTTTTTATTTTACGCCGGAAATACTGCCGGTATTCCCCTTTTCTTTCCTGGTTACGCCTCTTCCCTGGTTACGCAGATCCACAGCACCGGAACTGCCATGATAACGCCTAACAGGTACCGCACTGTCACACAGGGTCCCAGCACCAAAGTAAGAATATATCCTCCCAGGAAAAGAACAGGGATCTGATGCAGATACTTTCTTCTTGCCAGGGCAAAAAAAGCGGCCGTCAAAACTGCCCATACATAAAAGGAGGTGTAAAAAAAGATCGAAAGCCCCGGCAGATTTTCCTGCAGATTTTCATCGGTAAACCAGCAGTAAACTTCCCGCAGGCCGGGAAGAATGCTGCGGGTTTCCACCGCATGCTCTTCATCAAAAGGTTCGCTCATTTCATATTCTACATAGCAGCTGGAATCGCCTCCCAGATACCACAGCCCCATCATATTGTAAAGAGGCGCCAACAGGTATTCTTTTGGGTACTGAAGTCCCAGCCCCGCCCACAGTTTTACAAAGTCACCGGTATTTTCTTCCAGATATTCCTGGTTAAGCCCTGCTTTTACCGGATCTGAAACGTAGTATTTGTAACCATTCAGATTTTCTTCCGGCAGATAGGAAAATAACAGCGTCTTATCTTCCATGCTGATGTCATCCTGGTGATAGACATAAGTCCTGGCCAGCTGCTGCACAGGCATACTGAGCATCTCCGCAACGCTTCCCTTCTGGGCATGGAGGCCTTTTTCAAGGCCCCAGAAACCGCCCTGGATTCCCAGAATGACCACAGAAAGAAGAATGGCCATCTGTGCAGTAAAAGTCATGGGCCGACGGGCAGTTCTTCTGCCGTCCCTGGAAAATCCGGCAGCATACTGATCATTTCCATTCTCATGTCCCGACGGTTTCTGAAGCCGCCCGATTCCGGCTGCCGCAAAAAGACAGACCGCAAGAAAGGCAAGCCCGTACACCGCGTTGTTCCTGAAAAGTCCCATCAAGACAGCCGCAAAAAGGAATGCCCCAAGCTTCCATCCCCGGTAAATCCGCTTTTCCATAACCATATCGCACAGGCACACAAACACTGCCAGCATCAGGCCGCCGAAGATAATATCTTTCGTGGTGCTGATGGAAGAAACCGGAAAGAAAGGAAAGAACAGATAAAAAGATCCGGTTCCCAGCCACAGAATCCGGGGCGCCCTGCATTTTGCAAGCCAGCGCAGGGCAAAGGCCATGCATCCGGTGAGGATCCCCATCTGCACCAGGGAATGGAGCGCCAGTCCCGCCTGATAAGAGCCGCCCAGCGTCTTCCCCAGCTCAATGATTCCGCCGGCAAAAAGCGTGTGGATCAGGGGATGGTGGGTGCTGTACATTCCCGAATCGAACATGGACCACTGCCAGATCATATCATAGCAGTAAAGTCCGGGATAAAAGGCCAGAAAACAGGGAATCCATCCTGCAAAAAGCACCAGCCAGGAAAGAAGGAAGATCCCTTTTAATTCTTTTCCGCTCCTGACTCCCGATGTCTTTTCCAACCGCCAGCAAAGATTAAGAAGGCCGAAAAAGGCCGGTTCCAGAAGCCAGGAAAGGAAAAAGGCGCAGACAAACATCCACAGGATGCTTCCTGCCGTAATCACCACGCCGCCCTGGTTCTCCAGAAGCCTGAGGCTCCCGCCAAGGATTTCCGTAAAAATAAGAAGCCAGGAAAGAAAGAAAGCGGTAATCCCCCATCTTTTGTTCCTGGAAATTTCCTTCCAGGTCCTGCCGGACAGAAATACCGTCAGAAGAAACAGCGCCGCCGACAGAAAACTTTTGTTAAAATAAATATAATCCGAAAGGCCGCAGATCCGGATCAATCCGCTGACAAAGAAAACGGATGCCGCTGCCAGAAGAATCTTATAGACGGTTTTCATCTGCATCCTCCTTTTTCGTCTGACGCTTATACTCCCAGTCTGCAAGCTGAAGCCGGAATTCGAAGGCCTGCCGGTCCTTCTGGATCTGGCTTTGAAGGATCAGGCCGGAAAACAGCGACAAAAAAGCAGCTATGGCACAGAATCCGCAGACGATCAGCGTTGGAAAATCCGGCACAAGTCCCGTCTCCAGGTATTCCCGGAAAACCGGGATGAAAAATACTGCCGATAAGATCAGCAGAACCAGTCCGAGAAGTCCGAAAAAGTGCATGGGCTTATAATCCCGGTAAAGCCGGAATATGGTTTTCAGCACCCGAAAACCATCGGAAAAAGTATTTAACTTCGACCGGCTTCCCTCCGGCCGGTCACGGTAATCCAGAATAATATTTTTCATGGCCATGTTTTTCTCCACCGCATGTATGGACATTTCCGTCTCGATCTCAAAGCCTCTGGAAAGAACCGGAAATGTCTTGACAAAATAAAAGCTGAATGCACGGCAGCCGGTCATGATGTCTCTTATGCCGCTTTTAAAGAGATGATTAATGCAGCTCCGCACCAGGGTATTCCCGAAATTATGAAACGGCCTTTTATTTTCCTGAAAATAAGTGGAAGAAAGCCGGTCCCCCACCACCATATCCGCCTGTCCCTTTAATACCGCATCTGCCATGGCCCTGCCGGCCTCTGCCGGATAGGTATCGTCTCCATCCACCATGATATAACATTTCGCATCGATCTCCCGGAACATGCGGCGGACTACATTTCCTTTTCCCTGGCAATATTCTGCCCGGACCACCGCCCCGGCCTTTTTTGCCCGAATACCGGTCTCATCTGTGGAATTATTATCATAAACGTAGATCACGGCTTCCGGAAGCTCCTTCTTCCAGTCTCGGATCACTTTTTCAATGGTCTGTTCCTCATTATAGCAGGGAATCAAAACAGCGATCTCATCCATATCCTGTATTCTCCTTTGTAAGCTTTCATTCCCGAACCCGCTTAACCGGATAAGAAAAGCCGGCCCGCACTGCTGTGAGAATGCTTCGGCTCATAGTATAGCACATCATTCCTGCCCTTGACAATTCCGCAAAAATCAGAGAGAATAAAAGCTATGTAAAAACATCTGATCACAATAATATCATGATACCAGGGTCAAAAGGTCGGAAATCCGATGCAAGCTTGCTTGCGAGAGGATTTTTGACCTTGGGACCCGCCAAAAACATGAATAAGCAGCCATTTTTCGAAGAAAAATGAGCGAATTATGAATGTTTTTGAGGATTGTGAGAGTACGAAGTACGGAACAATCCGGTATCATAGGGGTCAAAATACCTTTTGACCCCAACATCATATCATCTTACACGGGGGATAAATCATGAAAATTGGATTTGATAATGACAAATACCTTTCACTCCAGTCGGAAAAGATCCGGGAGCGGATCGGCAAATTCGGCGACAAGCTGTATCTGGAATTCGGCGGGAAGCTTTTTGACGACTACCACGCATCAAGAGTCCTTCCTGGCTTCGCTCCGGACAGTAAACTGCGGATGCTCCTGCAGCTTGCGGATCAAGCCGAACTGGTTATCGCCATCAATGCGGCAGATATCGAAAAAAACAAGGTGCGCCATGATCTGGGCATCACCTACGATATGGATGTGCTGCGCCTGATCCAGGAATTCCGGGACAAAGGCCTTTATGTTGGCAGCGTGGTCATCACCCAGTATTCCGGCCAGTCCAGCGCTGACCAGTTCCGCATCAAGTTAGAGCATATGGGCATCAAGACCTACCGCCATTACGTAATTGAAGGCTATCCGGCCAATGTCTCCCGGATCGTCAGCGACGAGGGCTACGGAAAGAACGATTATATCGAAACCAGCAGACCGTTGGTAATCATCACCGCCCCGGGTCCGGGAAGCGGAAAGATGGCTACCTGCCTTTCTCAGCTGTACCACGAAAACAAGAGGGGCATCAAGGCCGGCTACGCCAAGTTTGAGACCTTCCCCATCTGGAACCTTCCCTTAAAGCATCCGGTGAATATGGCCTACGAGGCAGCCACTGCCGACTTAAACGATGTAAATATGATCGATCCCTTCCATCTGGAAGCTTACGGAGAAACTACGGTAAACTACAACCGTGATGTGGAGATCTTCCCTGTATTAAACGCGATTTTCGAAGGTATTTACGGAAAGAGCCCCTACAAATCCCCCACAGACATGGGCGTAAATATGGCCGGCTTCTGTATCGTAGACGACCAGGTCTGCCGGGATGCTTCCAACCAGGAAATCATCCGCCGCTATTACCAGGCCCTGACCCGTGCCGCTACCGATGCCGGTTCTCCCGAAGAAGTTTACAAGATTGAACTTCTCATGAAAAAGGACAACATTACCCAGTCCATGCGCCAGGTAGTGGGCGTGTGCAATACCCTTGCCGCCGCCCAGCAGTCTCCTGCAGCTGCCATGGAATTAAATGACGGACGGATCGTAACGGGAAAAACCAGCGCTCTTTTAGGAGCTTCCGCCGCCCTCCTTTTAAATGCAGTAAAGGAGCTGGCCGGAATTCCTCACGAAATGCATGTGATTGCCCCGTCAGCCATCGAACCCATCCAGACGTTAAAGACCCGGTATCTGGGAAGCCATAATCCGCGTCTGCACACTGACGAAGTGCTGATTGCCCTTTCCGTCAGCGCAGCCACCGATCCCAATGCAGAAAAGGCGCTGGCCCAGCTTCCAAAACTTGCCGACTGTCAGGTACACACCTCCGTCATGCTTTCCCAGGTGGATATCAATACCTTTAAAAAGCTTCGCATCCAGCTTACTTCTGAGCCGGTTTACGAACATAAAAAACTGTATCGATAAATGAGAAAATCCCTTCCTGTATTGTGCGAAAGATTCATTTTCCTTATGCACATGCAGGATGGGATTTTCTTTTCTTCCGGTCTTTCTTTTTCCACTTTACGGTTCCTGGATGATCACCCGGCTTCCGCCGGTATTCTCCTGGCTGCCCTCTTCTCCCTCGGTCACCTCGTAAGCATACAAAATCGTTCTGGCATCCGCAAATTCGTAGCTGCAGGTAATCAGCGAATACAGGCGTGTTACGGGATTTACCGGCTCCGCGCTGGTTATCACATCTTTCGTCATTTCTTCCACGTAGGCATCAAATTCTTCCGTGGTATCAAACTGCGTCTTCCTGCGGATCCCATCCGGTGTGGTATAAAGAGCCCCCAGGGCCTTCAGATGGATCTCCCGGTCGGGAGTGTAAATGTAAATGTCGCTGTGCTCATCAAAATACTCCTGCTCCTTGTAATAAACGATATCCTTAAACATGCTGCCGTCCCGCATATGGTGGCCGTAAATCACGTTATGGAGACAGGAAAAGTCTCCCTCATCCTGAAAATCCAGATAAATGGCTCCGGACACGCTTTCGTTTCCGTCGATATCCTGGTGAAGATACGTTTCATTGTCATCTGTATGAAGGATGGGATAATCGATATTGGTTCCGGGAATGGTGATCCACCCCACCACATCGGGATTCCGCTCCTGAAGCGCATCAAAATCGATGGGAGAAATGTACCCTTCCGTCTCCGCAGGCTCCGGTTCCGGATTTGTAATGGTGATGGGCTCTGTCTCCTTAACTTCCTTGGAAGGGCCTGCATCCTGTTCTGCCCGCTGCTGCCGGATCACAAAGTCTGCCCCCATCCACACGCCGCCTGTGACAATGCAGACGGCCGCGATTATCCCCAGAAGGCGTCTGTGTTTTCTGTGCAATTTGTGTCACTCCGTTTCTGTGTTATGGAAAGGCTTCCGCTGCCGATGATTCCCGGCAGACGAAAGCCTCTTTTCTCTACAAAATAATATCTTCCAAAGCCCGCTTCGGCACGTAATGCACCTGTTTCTCGTCCCGATAGTAACGCACATCTCCATCTTCTTTTACAGGGACTACTACTACCTCTTCCTTGGGCCGCCCCAAAGCCAGGATCAGTCCAAGACTGAAGCGCTCCGTATCGATTCCCAGCACTTCGGCCGCCTGACTTCGCTGGAAGCTTCCGATCATACAGCCGCCGAATCCTTTTTCTACCGCGCCCAGCATGATGGTCTGAGCGGCAATACCCTCATCCCACATCTTATTCTTTCCCAGCGACAGATCACAGCAGATCACGATATAAGCAGACGGCCGTTCTCCCTCCGCCGGTCCCGGCCAGTCCGGCAGAGCGCCGGCCCAGGCGATGCAGGGGAAAAGTTTTCCGCACTCTTCTTCCTCGTACACCAGGCGGAATTTTAATGCCTGGGAGTTGGCCGTCGACGCGGTCATCCTAGCCAGATCCACCAGTTCCCGAAGCGTTCCCTCTTCAATCCGGTCTTCCTGATAAAATCGGCGGTAAGACCGGCAGCAATATACCAGATCCTTTAACATACTGACACCTTCCCTTTCCTTCGCAATGCCTGCAGACAGTCCCAAGCTGCCGCTCTCGCCATCCCGGCATTCATTTTCTTTTATCTGCCTTGATTATATCCTGCCGGGTCTGTATTTGCAAGCTGCTGTTTCCCTCTGTCCCCTTCCTGCGAAAGTCTTATGGAATCTGTAATAAAAAAGTTCGGTTTTCAGAAATTATAAATGATACAATAATATTATAAATACAATGTTGGGGTCAAAAGGTGTTTTGACCCCTATGATACCGGATTGTTCCGTACTTCGTACTCTCACAATCCTCAAAAACATTCATAATCCGCTCATTTTTCTTCGAAAAATGGCTGCTTATTCATGTTTTTGGCGGGTCCCAAGGTCAAAAATCCTCTCGCAAGCAAGCTTGCATCGGATTTCCGACCTTTTGACCCTGGTATCATAAATATTTTTTATAATGCAGTAAAAAAGATGGGAGGGATTTTATGTATCATGATATGAAAAAGAAACCATTTTTCCGTCATTTTCTCTTGACGGCCGCACTTGCCGGATGCATTTCTTCCGGATGCCTGCCGGAAGCCTTATCTCTGTGCTTTCCGCCCTTTCAAGAGAAAGATTCTCCATTTTCGTCTTTCCTTCTCCGGACATACGCTGCAGAAGAAGGAGGCGCATACGCATTTGCCGCTCTTCTCCCAAAAGAAGGAATCTCCTTAGATCAGTACATTTCCTCCCTCACAGGCCAGGATCTGCAAAATCTTTTATCCAGCCCTGCTGACATAAAGGTAAATGCTTCTGTTCCCAAATTCGATATCGTTTTTTCAGCGACTTTTTCCGATGAGCTGAAAAATATGGGAATGGAGCTTCCGCTGACCTCAGAGGCGGATTTTTCCGGGATCGGCACCTTCACAAAGGGCGATTTTGGCATCAGCGGAGTGCTTCACAAAACCCGCATGATCGTAGATGAACGGGGCACAAAAGCAGCTGCCGCCTCTGCCACAATACTCCTGACCGGTTTTCCAAAACAGGAAGAATTCAAAACCGTCTGCCTGAACCGGCCTTTCCTGTGCATGATAATCGATACGCAGAACCGGATCCCTCTGTTTATGGGCGCAGTCCGCACTCTGGACTCATAAAACCTCGGCGCCAAAGGGCATCAGGGCCAGTTTTGCCAGCTTAAAATGCTGCAGGCCAAAGGGAATTCCCACAATCGTCACACAAAGCAGTACCCCTAACGCCGCATGTTCCACCGCCAATGGCAGACCGGATAAAATCAGCCACAGGATATTCAAAAGGAGCGAGCCTGCACCGCCGCCGTACTGCACTTCCTTTCCAAAAGGAAAGAAACTAAGCGAAGCCAGCTTAAAGCACTGCACTCCCACCGGAATTCCAACGATGCTGATGCACCACAAACAGCCGGCCAGGCACCAGCTGAGACCGCTCAGCGCTCCGCCGAAGATAAACCACAGTAAATTTCCAAGACATCCCATAATCTTTCCCCCTTCCTGACTGGACTGGTTAATTTATATGCTTCTGGCTATTTTTAACCAGTCCATTTTCTGTTATACTTCTCTGCATATCAGGACAGCATTAACGCCGTGCAAAAACCGGCGCAAAATGCTTTCTTTCATCCGTCTTTCACCTAATAAAACGAGAATACATGCAGGAGGTCTTCACATAAATGAAGCGAATTATTACTTTGCAGGATATATCCTGTGTAGGACGCTGCTCCATCACCGTAGCCCTGCCGGTCCTTTCCGCCATGGGCGTAGAGTGCGGCATCCTTCCCACAGCAGTATTGTCCACCCACACCATGTTTAAAACCTTTACATGCAAAGATCTTTCGGATCAGATTGAGCCGATTTCCGATGCCTGGGAAAAGGAGCACATCACCTTTGATGGAATCTATACCGGATACCTGGCCTCAGCCGATCAGTGCCGCCAGATCTGCCATTTTTTTGACCGCTTTTCTTCGGAAAATAACCTGGTGCTGGTGGATCCGGCCATGGCAGATAACGGGAAACTCTACGCCGCTTTTAATGAGGCCTTTCCCGCGGAAATGGCCAGGGTCTGCGCGAAAGCGGACATCATCCTTCCCAATATCACCGAAGCCTGTCTGCTGACCAACACACCTTACCAGACGGAATACAATGAAGATTACATCCGGTCGCTTCTGGAAAAGCTTCTTGACCTTGGATGCCGTACGGCAGTTCTTACCGGCGTAAGCTATGAACCGGACCGCCTTGGCGTGGCCTATCTGGACCGCAGCGGAAAATCCTTTTCCTATTTTACCCGCCGCTGCACTCAGAGCTATCACGGAACCGGAGACCTGTACTCTTCTGCCGTCCTGGGCGGTCTGATGCGCGGTCTGGAACTGGGAGATGCGCTGGCCCTGGCTGCGGATTTCGTGGTTGCCTGTATTGAGGCGACTGCCGCTTCCGACAGCGCCAGATGGTACGGCGTAGAATTTGAATCCCAGATTCCCCTGCTCTGCCAGATGCTCTCCAGACGCCTGGATGAAAAAGGAAATACAGCCCGTTAAAGCCAGGCACAGAAAATCCGGAAGTTATTTCTTTAAATACTGGATTTCAATATCGTTTCCTTTTACCCGGACTTTTCCTGCCGCCCCGCACATAAGCGGCATCATGGGCGGCAGGTGTCCGAAATCCACATCCATAACCATTGGAATCTGGTATTCTGCCAGAAGATCCGTCACCGCCCGGTACTGATCCAGCCCCATCATCTCCTCACCAAAATGAAGAGGCCGTCCCACAAGAACACCTTTTATGTGAGAGAACCATCCCGCATGCTTCATCTCCCATATAGCTCTGCGCATCTCCATAACCGTTAAATCACAGGATTCCAGAAACCAGATCAGTCCGTCATCCCGATAGCGCTCTGCAAAGGGAACAACTTTGTCATAACAGGTCCCCGCCAGATTAACCAAACAGTCCATACAGCCGCCGATCAGTCTTCCCTGGAAGGTGATTTCTTCTGTTTTTTCTGCCGGGCGCTGCCCTATATAAGTCTTAAGAGTCTTAGGTTCTGTGAGCCGGTAAGGGGCCAGCGGATTTTCAGACTCCCGGATGCTCATTTCTGCCTTTTCCCACAGAGGATATCCCTTTACCCGGTCCTTTTTTCCCCGGAGCATCTGGTAAGCATCTTCCAGAGACGTATCCCATGGCTCCATGCCGAATGCTGCGGCGCAGGGACCGTAGATCGATGCCGTGTCGCAGAGTGTAGGCAATAGGAATGTAAAATTCGTATTATCGGAAAATCCCATGTACCACTTCGGCGCGGCAGCCCGGATCCGGTCAAAATCCACAAAATCCAGGATCTCACACATCAGTTCTCCGCCCCCGCAGGAAATCAGAACATCATTTTCTTTTCTGCAGTACCACTCCGTCAGCTCGCTTCCGCAGGCCTCAGGTGTATTGCTGATGCCGATGCCTTTTTCCTCATAGCAGTTGGGTCCCAGATCCAGTCCATGCCCCCTGGCTGCAAAAACCTTCTGGGCATACACAAACTTCGTCCGATAAGGTTCAATACCGCATCCGAAGGACGGCGCAACAAAACCTATGGTTCCATTTTCTTTTAAGGGATTTGGATATCTCATCATCTTCTCCTCCTCTGTCTCTTTCTTTCCGCAGGCAGCCAGCTGGGCGGACATGCTCGCAGGCAGCCCGGCGGCGGCTTATGCAGGCTTATTATCTACACTATACCACACCTGAAAAATAAAACAAACCTGCTCTTTTTTGCGCTTTCCATGAGGGAAAAGGTTCTTTGTGATTTTGTAATATTTTTACATTTCCTGCTTGCAAAGTACAATATGATATGATAAAATCAAATCATCAGGACGATATTTCGCCATTTGCAGACGAGTTCGCTTTTACGGTTCTCTTCTTGACAGTGAATATCTCCAGAAAGGAAGGCATTTCCATGAAGTTCCGGATATTCATATTTTATATATCAGCAAAACGGACCTGTGGCATGGAAACAAGGCTCGATATGCAGTAAATCACTGCCTTGCCGCCCCATCGTCGTCGTTTAAAACGCCTGATGCTTTCTATGATGACGGTATATATATTCTGTATGTAAATGCTGCTGTTGATGACGGAAGCGAAACTGCCAGAATGATGAACTACTTTAAAACTGCTGATCCCGAAGATATGAGTCAGGGTGCCTTATCAAAACGGGTTCATTATCTGAAATGTGAAGAAGGAGGTCTCCGTATTATGTGCGAAATGACAGAAAAATGGTTCCAGGAGGGAAAACGCGAAGGACGGCGCGAAGGAAAACGCGAGGGAGTACGCGAAGGAAAGCGCAAAGGCAGCGAACAGAAAGCCCGGGATGTGGCCCGTGAACTCCATTCTCTGGGATTTTCACCTCAGAAAATCGCGGCTGTCGTTAAAGTAAACAGCGGTACCGTAAAGCGCTGGCTCTCCCAGCCTGTCCAAAAATAACGTTCGGTTCAACCTCACAGAGAACCCCCTTCATCCGCCGGCGGACGACGCACCAGCCGTCCCACAAAAGTCTGGCGGCGCATTTGGCATCCCTGAATCCATGCCGCCTATCCGGCGGTATTTAAAGTAACAAAAATCCCCCGATTTTTTCATTTTTCCCATTAGCCTGTACATCATCAGAGCCAATCATGAAAACGAAAAATCAGGGGATATTTTTATTGATTATTCCATCCAGAGCCCGGAGCCATATTGTTTCCGGCATATCCAGATTCGGAAGGGGCAGGATTTCCCGTATAGCCGGGTTCTGCCACAGCACGGCTTCTGTCATCTGCCTGCTGTGCCGTATTCCGTCCAGTTACCTGACGGAAAATCTGCATAAATTCCTTTCCGGTGATGGTCTCGCGTTCGATAAGGAATTCTGCGATCCGATCCATGGCTTCCCGGTTTTCGGAAAGAAGACGCTTAGCCTCTTCGTAGGCCTCTTTCAGGATCCTCATTACCTCATTGTCCACTTCGGCCTCTGTGGCGTCACTGCAGTTCATGACCGTGCGTCCGTTAAGGTACTGGTTCTCCTGGGTTTCCAGGCCGATCAGGCCAAATTTCTCTGACATACCGTACTGCGTTACCATGGCTCTGGCCACGCGGGTAGCCTGTTCGATATCATTTGCTGCTCCTGTGGTAACAGTATCAAACACCAGCTCCTCTGCAGCGCGTCCTGCCAGATATCCTACCAGCATGGCATGAATTTCTTTTTTGGTATTTAAGTACTTTTCTTCTTCGGGGACCTGCATTACGTAACCCAAAGCGCCCATGGTGCGGGGTACGATGGTGATCTTCTGCACAGGCTCAGCATCCTTCTGCAGAGCGCTCACCAGCGCGTGTCCTACCTCGTGATAGGATACGATCCGCCGTTCCTCCTGGCTTAAGATCCTGTCTTTTTTCTCCTTGCCCACCAGCACGACTTCTACAGCCTCAAACAGATCTTTCTGAGATACCGCCTTCCTTCCATTCTTTACTGCATTGA
>DVKS01000190.1 GCA_018715905.1 Candidatus Caccovicinus merdipullorum
TAGGCGGCATGTATTCAGGGATGCCAAATGCGCCGCCAGACTTTTGCGGGATGGCTGGAGCGCCGCCCGCCGGCGCATGAGGGCTTACGACTTAAAATACCGCAGCTTAAGGAGGTTCTTATGGACAGACCCAGCCAGTCACGCTCCCGTGCCGCCCGCAGTCGGAGCAAAACACCAAAAAAGAGGCCCGAATGGGTAACCGTTTTATGCTTTTATGTTCTTCCCTTTATTCTAGTGAATGGAATCTTATTTATTCTGGTAGCCGCCAGACCCCATATTACTATATATGCAGAAGGCACATCCGATTATAAGACCACAACTGTATCTGTCACGGTCCGTTCCCTTCTTCCCATAACGGAATTTACTTCTTCTCAGGAAGGCGCTGCCCTGGAACTTACCCAGACCGGAAGAGGAGAGTATGAGACAGAGATCACGCAGAATGGTGTTATTGAAATCTATGTAAAAAGTCTTAACGGCATGACTGCACGCCAGTATGAACATATTAATATTCTGGATGACACCGCGCCGCTGGTGGGCGAAACGTATTCCATTGAAAACAATATCCTGACACTGACCCTTGAGGACAGTCAGTCCGGCCTGGATTTCTCCTCTGTTTACGCCTCCGCTGACGATGGAACCATCATTCAGCCTGCTTCTTCTGATACCCAGACCGGAACTTTTACTTTTGAGATGGCTGCCCAGACCCTGTACATTCATGCCTCCGATCTGGTAGGAAATACCATGCAGGCCACCTTCAGCACCCATACTGAAACGGCAGATCCGAACAGTGAAACTGACGCAGATTCCGAAAGCAGCAGCGATGCCCCAGATGAAGCTGAAAACAGCAGCGATGCCCAGGATGAATCTGAAAACAGCCAGGATGCGGCCAGCATCTACATTGACACAGACACACCGTAAGATACAAGAATCCGGCAGTCTGCAGAAATCTGCAGCCTGCCGGGCTTTTTATTTCCCAGGCAACTCTTCCGAATCCCGCTGGAGCTGCGCCTCTCTTTCTGCTCTCCCGTATAACTCCGCCATCTTTCTTGCCTTTCTGATGACCGTTTCGTCAAGCTGCCCCTTCTTCATCCGCCATTTCCAGTTTTTCCCTAAAGTGGAAGGAATATTGATCCGCGCTTCGGATCCCAGTCCGAGATAATCCTGAACGGGAATTACCGCAAGCCTGGCAACGCTTGCCAGCGCCAGCCGGATAAAATCCCAATGGATCTTCTGGTTCTCTTCTTTTGCATTGGTGCAGGCATCAGGGCCGTTCATATATTCCAGCACCATCTCTCGGTCCGCCGGCGACAGCGTTCCAAACCATCCCTGAGCCGTATCATTGTCATGAGTTCCTGTATATACCACACAGTTTTCCACATAGTTATGAGGAAGATATTCACTGTCTTTTCCTGCTTCAAAGGCAAATTCCAGCACCTTCATCCCGGGGAATCCGGTGTCTTCCACCAGCTTCAGGACACTTGGCGTAAGGAAGCCAAGATCTTCTGCAATAATGGGAAGATCTTCCGTTCCAAAATGTTTTTTCATCTCCTGAAAAATGGCGATTCCCGGTCCTTTTTCCCAGGTTCCCTTCTGGGCCGTTCTGCTTCCGTAAGGAATGGAATAATACTCATCAAACCCCCGGAAATGATCGACACGTACTACATCGTAAAGCTGCAGACTGTACTCCATCCGCCTCATCCACCAGGCAAACCCCGTCTTTTCATGATAATCCCAGCGGTAAAGAGGATTCCCCCAAAGCTGGCCGTCAGCAGAAAAATCATCCGGCGGGCATCCCGCCACCGCACTGGGAAGATTCTCCTCATCAAACTGGAACAGTTCCGGGTGCATCCAGGCATCGGCACTGTCAAAGGCCACGTAAATAGGAATGTCTCCGATGATCTGGATTCCTTTTTCATTGGCATAAGCCTTTAATTTCTTCCACTGTTCCTGAAACTTATACTGCAGAAACTGATAAAATAAGACCTCCTCTTCCAGAAGCTTTTCATACCGTTCCACCGCATCCGGACGGCGCAGGCGGATATCCTCATCCCATAAATTCCAGGACTTTCCCTTAAAATAATTTTTTACAGCCATATAAAAGCAGTATTCCCTTGTTTCCGGACGAAGTTCTTTTTCAAGAGTCCTTCCCTCTCCCTGTTTCGCCCTCCAGCGGCCGAAAGCCTTCCTTAAAAGGGGAAAACGGTTTTCATAGAGCTTATCGTAAGCAATATATCCCTCATCAGAACCGAAATCTGCCAAACTGCATTCTTTTTTTGTCAGCAGTCCTTCTTCCGTCAATGTCTCCAGATCGATAAAATACGGGTTCCCGGCAAAAGCAGAAAACGACTGATAAGGAGAATCTCCGTAGCTGGTAGGGCCTAACGGAAGGATCTGCCAGTATCTCTGTCCCGCCCGAACCAGATCATCTATAAAATCATAGGCCTCCTTTGAAAATGCGCCGATACCGTAAGGTGAAGGCAGGCTGGCCACCGGCAGCAGCATTCCGCAGCTTCTCATATACATACCCTCCTGTGTCATATAATATAATGGTGCCGGAGTCAAAAGGTGCTTTGACCCCGGTGTCATCATTATATCATTCTTTTTCTTCCCCCACAAGAAACCCTTCTCCTTCCTTTCGGTATTCCGAAGGCGTCATGCCATACTTGCGGCGGAAGAGCCGGTTAAAATAGGATGGCTGGTCAAAACCGGAAAGGCGCGCGATCTCCGTCACCGTTTCCTCAGTAGAAGCAAGCATCCGCGCAGCCATCAGGAGGCGGTAATCATTTAAATATTCCACAAAGGACATTCCCATCTGACGGCGGAAAAATTTCATAAAATGGGAAGCGCTGTAGCCGCACATATCCGCCATCTCCTTTACCGTCAGCGGCTCGGCATACCGGTTCTCTACCTCCTTTAATACCAGTTTCATCTTTCCCTGGAACCGGCTGCCGGCCGTCTCATCCCCGCTGCCCTGCCGTTGGGGAAGAATCTGAAACAGAAGCTCAAAGAAAATTCCTTTTACTGCCAGTTCATACCCTGCAGGCCGGCTGTCGGATATGGCATCCAGACGGGCAATCAGCTGCTGAACCGGCAAGAATTCCCGACACCCCTGGCTGCATACATAAGAGGAAGGCCCGTTGCCGGAAAGAAGGGGCATCAGAAATTCCGAACTGCACCGGTCCGGAAGAGCCGGAATCAGCATGTCCAGTCGGAAAATAATATTTTCGTACTCCATGGCGCAGCCTGCCTTCTGGCGGATACCGTGGAGCTTTCCGGGAAAAACGATCACCAGATCACCCGTTTTTACGGGAAACGGCTGCAGATCCAGAATCACCTGCCCGGATCCCTTTTTTACGGAGATCAGTTCCATCTCCTCGTGCCAGTGGATGGGAACCACCCGAAAGTCCTGGGGAATGGAACATAGATAGATATTATAGGGAAAGCGGCTGTCTGCGTGATGCTTTTCCTCTTTTCGATTCTCATACTGGCTTTCATACTGCCGGATATCCATATTTTCCCTCTTTTCACAGAAATTTTACGATTCATGATCGTATTGTACTATGAATGCCCAGTATTTTGCAAGCTTTCAGCGATTTAAGCTTTTATAATGCAGGTAACGTATTAGTCTGCCGTAAGCGTTCCCAACCGGGGGCAAGCAGATTTCCATTCTGCCGAAAGGAGATAACACAATATGAATCTGAATTTAAAAGAAAAACTTACCGATGCCTGTGGAAAAGATTTAATCCTTTGCACAGACGAGGAACTGTATACCGGCCTGCTCTGCCTGACCCAGTCCATGGCTGCAGGAAAAGAATCCAAAGAAGGAAAAAAGAAGCTGTATTATATTTCCGCAGAATTCCTGATTGGAAAGCTTCTCTCCAACAATTTAATCAATTTAGGCATCTATGACGATGTAAAGGAGATTCTGGATAGCTGCGGAAAATCCCTAAGCAAAATAGAAGAAGTGGAGCCGGAGCCTTCCCTTGGAAATGGCGGACTGGGACGTCTGGCCGCCTGCTTTTTAGACTCCATCGCCACTCTTGGCTTAAACGGAGACGGAATCGGCTTAAATTATCATTTCGGTCTTTTTAAGCAGGTATTTAAAGATAACCTGCAGCAGGAAACACCCAATCCCTGGATGGAAAATCCTTCCTGGCTCCAGAAGACCGATGTTTCCTACCAGATTCCCTTCAACGGTTTTACCCTCACCTCCCGTCTTTATGACATCCAGGTGACCGGCTATCAGAACCGCACAAATAAGCTCCATCTTTTTGATGTGGAAAGCATCGATGAGTCTCTGGTTGGGGAAGATTCCATCACCTTTGACAAGCAGGATATACCCAGGAACCTGACGCTGTTTCTCTATCCTGATGACAGCGATGAGGCCGGTCGCCAGCTGCGCATTTACCAGCAGTATTTTATGGTAAGCAATGCCGCCCGCCTGATTCTGGATGAGTGTACCGCCAAAGGCTGCGTTCTTTCTGATCTGCCGGATTACGCAGTAATCCAGATCAATGACACCCATCCCACCATGATCATTCCGGAGCTGATCCGTCTTCTGATGGAACGGGGAATGGATATGGATGAAGCCATTGATGTGGTATCCCGGACCTGCGCCTACACCAACCACACCATTCTGGCTGAGGCTCTGGAGAAATGGCCGGTGTCTTATCTGAAGAAATGCGTGCCGCAGCTGGTTCCCATTATCGAGGTGCTGGATGATAAGGTGCGCCGCCGCTTTGCCGACGAGTCCGTGGCCATTATTGACCGGAATGATACCGTCCACATGGCTCACATTGACATTCATTATGGCTTTGCCGTAAACGGTGTGGCAGCCCTGCACACAGAGATCTTAAAGAACAATGAACTGCATAATTTCTATGAGCTGTATCCGGAGAAATTCTCCAATAAGACTAACGGCATTACCTTCCGCCGTTGGCTGCTCCACTGCAATCCCCGTCTGTCCCAGATGATTTCTTCTCTCATCGGTGAGGATTACAAAAAGGACGCCGCCTGCCTGGAAAAACTCTGGAACTCTGCAGATGATGAGAAGGTGCTGGATCAGCTTATGGAAATCAAAGAGGACAATAAAAAGATCCTGGCAGATTACCTGAAAGACACCCAGAATCTGACCATTGATCCCGCTTCTGTCTTTGATATCCAGATCAAGCGTCTCCACGAGTACAAGAGGCAGCAGTTAAATGCTCTTTACCTGATCCACCAGTATCTGAATATCAAAAAAGGCATCCTGCCGCCGGCTCCCATTACCGCCATTTTCGGCGCCAAGGCAGCTCCGGCTTACGTAATCGCCAAGGACATTATCCATCTGATTCTCTGCCTCCAGGAACTGACCGCCTCCGATCCGGAAGTAAGTCCCTGGCTGCGGGTAGTCATGGTAGAAAACTATAACGTAACCCTGGCTGAAAAGCTGATCCCGGCCTGCGATATTTCTGAGCAGATCTCCCTGGCTTCCAAGGAAGCAAGCGGAACGGGAAATATGAAGTTCATGTTAAACGGAGCAGTTACGCTGGGCACGGAAGATGGTGCAAACGTAGAGATCCACCAGCTGGTAGGCGACGAAAATATCTACGTATTCGGCGCCTCCAGCGACACGGTAATCAGCCGCTACGCTGACGGTTCCTACCAGGCAAAAGCTTACTACGAGGCCGATCCGGAGCTGAAGGAAGCAGTGGATTTCATCACCGGCGAAGAGATGATGAAGGTGGGTTCCAAAGAACATCTGGAACGGCTTTCCAATGAGCTTCTGAACAAAGACTGGTTCATGACTTTCCCGGATTTCAAGGAGTACGTAAAGGTGAAGAATCAGGCCATCACAGACTGGATGGATCGGAAGAATTGGGCAAAGAAGATGTTAAAGAATATCAGCCAGGCCGGTTTCTTCTCCTCTGACCGGACCATCGCAGAATATAACCGTGACATCTGGAAGCTGAATTAATTTTCTCAATGACAATTCTGTCCGTCAAAATGCATCACCAGTGCGTTTCGGCGGATGGTCCATAAGAAAAGAGGCATCGCTTCATCGAAGATCCTGATGATTTTGCGATGCCTCTTTTCCTGCTGCAGCAGATCTGTATTTCCGCTCCGGCCCGGCTCTTATTTCTTTTCTCCGGTCTCCAGCCCGGCCACTTTTATATCCACTCTCTGGTACGGAATCTCGATTCCCTCCCGGTCAAAAGTCAGTTTGATCTGTTCTGTTATTTCAAATTTTACCGTCCAGTAATCTTCCATTTTCGACCACACCCGTCCGCCTAAAACCACGGAATTGGAACCCAGTTCCCATACAAAGACCTGGGGCATACGGTCCTCCTCATGAAGGGCCATGGGATGGGTGTCCAGAATCTGTAAAAGCAGCTCCTTTGCCCTCCGAAGATCCGACTCATAGCTGATCCCCACCTGTATTTCGATCCGGCGTTTGTCCTCGGCAGTTACATTGGTAATGGATGAATTGGCAAGGCCGCCGTTTGGGATCACCACCATCCGGTTATCCGGCGTCAGCAGGCTGGTGTAAATTAAGCCGATGATCTTTACCGTGCCTTCGATGCCTGTTGTAGTGGTAACAATATAATCCCCAACCCGGAAGGGCTTCATGACCATAATGATGATCCCTCCGGCAAAGTTCGAAAGACTTTCCTGGAGAGAGAGTGCTACTGCCACACCGGCAGAACCTACCACTGCAATCAGCGAAGCCGGATTAAAGCCCAGCTTATCTGCTGCAATCAACGCAAGCAGCAGATACATGGCAACAGACAGAACTGACATCAGGAATTTTCTCAGGCTGATCTCCATTTCCATCCGTTCAAAGCTTCTGGAAAACATCTTTTTCACCGAGCTGATGATCCGCATTCCAATGATTATAATGAATGCCACCACCAAAAGCCGGTATCCCAGACTCATCAGCCCCGGGATCATGTTTTTCAGCGTCTCCAGAATGGCATTTGGTTTTAAATTGCTGATATCTTCTGCTACTTCCTGGGCCACAGGCAGTGTTTCCTGCAGAATCTCTGCTGCGGTTTCTGCTGCAGACTCGACCTGCGTTTCCGCCTGACTTAAAATCATCTGGCTAAAAATCGGTGTCATAAATCTCCTTCCGGCTGCTTGAAACTGCAGCCTGTAAAAAGCTGCTGCAAAAGCAGGCATTCCCGTCTTTGCAGCAGCCTATTTATCGATTACTTCTCTTCTTTTCCGGTCCGCTTTTTGGCGCCGGTTTTTCCGGAAGCGCCTTTCTTTGCAGGTGCTTCTTTCTGTGCCTGCGTCTTCGGTGCTTCTGTCTTTTCCGCGGTCTTGACCGCTTTCTTTCCGGGGGCTTTTTCCGTCTTTCTGACGGTCTTTTTCGGCTTCTCCTCTTCCAGAGGCGTGCAGGTAAAGATCATGGTGCTCATGGCGGGGATGTTGATCTCGATGGAGTAGTCTCTGCCGTCCCATTCAATGGCCTTAGCCGTCTTTACTCTGGGATTTGCCGAACCCTCACCGCCGAATTTCTCATCTTCACTGCTTAATACTTCTTTATATTTTCCGTAGAAGGGAACGCCTACGCGGAATCCTTCGTGGGTCATATTGTCAAAGTTGCAGACAAAAAGCAGCGTCTCTTCCGGCTTCTTCGTCCGGCGGATGAACATAGCCAGGCTCTCTTCATGATAGGTGCAGTTGATCCACTGGAAGCCGTCAGGATAATAATCCTCCTGATACATGGCCGGATGACTGGTGTAGAATCCATTCAGTGCCTTCACGTAATCCTGCATCTGGCGATGTACCGGGAACTGAAGGATATCCCAGTCCAGATCATCATTTTCATTCCATTCATGAACCTGCCCGAACTCCTGGCCCATAAACAGAAGCTTCTTTCCGGGATGTCCCATATAAAAGCCGTATGCAGCCCGAAGATTTCTGGCCTTTACCTCCAGGGATTCGCCGGGCATTTTTCCTAACATGGAACCCTTTCCATGAACCACTTCATCATGGGAGAATACCAGGATAAAGTCTTCGCTGTAAGCATACAGCATACTGAAGGTCAGGGAGCCGTAATTATTCTTTCTGAAATAGGGATCGCACTTCATGTAGCTTAAGAAATCATTCATCCATCCCATATTCCACTTATAGTCAAATCCAAGACCGCCGTCCTTTACATCGCCGGTAATCTGCGGCCATGCAGTAGATTCCTCGGCAATCAGCACAGCTCCGTCCTTTCTGCCTTTAAAGACGGTATTTAAGTGCTTTAAAAATTCCACGGCTTCCAGATTCTCATTGCCGCCGTACATATTGGCAACCCATTCGCCGTCATTCTTCCCGTAATCCAAATACAGCATGGATGCCACTGCGTCCATACGGATGCCGTCGGCATGGAACTTATCGGCCCAGAAGATGGCATTGGCAATCAGGAAGTTGCTTACCTGGGGACGTCCATAATTATAAATCAGCGTGCCCCAGTGAGGATGTGAACCCTGGCGCGGGTCGGCATGCTCGTAAACGCAGGTTCCGTCAAAACAGGCCAGACCATGGGCATCTCTGGGGAAGTGGGCGGGAACCCAGTCCAGGATCACGCTGATGCCCTGCTCATGCATATAATCCATAAAGTACATAAAATCATCCGGCGTTCCGTAGCGGCTGGTAGGCGCGTAATAGCCGGTTACCTGATAACCCCAGGAGGCGTCAAGGGGATGCTCCATAACGGGGAGCAGCTCTATATGAGTATACCCCATCTGCTTTACATACTCTGCCAGTCTTACAGCAATCTCCCGGTAATTATAAAATTCGGAGCCTACCACATCGCTGCCGTCTTCATTTACTGCCGTAGGCTTGCGGATCCAGGATCCTAAATGCACTTCGTAAATATTCACCGGCTTGTCCTTGGTATCCAGTTTTGCCCGTTTCTCCATCCAGTCCTTATCGTTCCACTGGTACTGGTTCAGATCCCATACAACAGAAGCATTGTTAGGCCGCAGTTCGCAGTAATTTCCATAGGGGTCGGCCTTCAGCATCGGCTCGCCCTTCTGGGTCTTGATCTCATATTTGTAAATAGCGCCTTCCTTAATGCCCGGCACAAACAGTTCGAAAATACCGGAATCTCCCAGACGGCGCATCTGGTGACGGCGTCCATCCCAGAGATTAAAGTCGCCTACAACGCTGACACGCATGGCACAGGGCGCCCACACAGCAAAATAAACGCCTTCCACATTATGGATCTTGGTCAGATGTGCACCCAGCTTCTCATAAATACTGTAATGGATGCCTGCCCCGAACTTCTTTAAATCGTTTTCGGTAAACAGAGGCTCAAAAGCATACGGATCTTTCCGTTCTTCCGTGGCCCCATTGTCATAAACCACCTCATAAGTATAATCCGGGATGGTCTTTCTGGGAATCAGTGCCGCAAAAACGCCCTGATACATGCCGCCTGGATCCACATCTTCCATCTCATAGCGTTTTCCATTAGCCAGGCAGATCGTCACGGATCTGGCTCCGGGCATAAGAGCCTGAACAAAAATACCTTGCTCCGTCACATGAGGTCCCAGCAGCCGGTGGGGGTCCGATGACTCGGAATATACCAGCTCTTCAATCCCTGCCCAATCCAACATATCATACAATGTTTTTTCCATTTACGTGCCCCCTTGCTCCTTTTTTATAATCCGTATGCAGCTTACTGCATCTTTCCCGCTGCATCGCAAACAGTTGAAAAACTGTTACTAATTATCTCCATTTTACCATTTCAGTATCTGAATATCAATCATTTTTCTTGTGTATTAAACGGCAAGCTGGCTGCGGTAATATCCCAGAAGCAGGTCTACCATACGGCCGTAACTCTGGATTCCATCGGTCTGGCTGTTGGCTTTCAGATAGGTGTCATTTACTCTGGATGAAGCCTCGGAAATCTTTCCTTCGTACTGCTGCCAGAATGCATTATTCGCAGACAAATCCGAAAGGACCTCTTCCGGAAGGCTGTAATAGATCTCCAAAGCTCCCTCTGCATCCTGGCGGTACAGGGCATTGTGGGCATACACATAAGCAGTCAGATATCCGCTGTAGCAAAAGTACGGTGAATCCGAATTGATACATGCCAGAAATCCGATAAAATTCGCCTCGTCTTCCCGCATAAAGCCGCGCAGGTGGGACAGTTCATGGCATGCTGTATGAGGAATATTATACGCCATCATATCTTCGTTATAATTTGCTTCAACCGTAAAAGGAGAATAGATTCCGGCCAGCGACTGCACAGAAAGGATCTCTGACAGCAGGAGCGGTTTCGGTCTCGGATAATAGCCCTTCAGCTGAGGATATTTCTCCCACAGCCCCTCCATGGCCTGTTTTGCCAGGGCCGGGAAGGTTTTCCTCTCTTCCTTATCCGGCGAAAGGCTGCCGTCTTCAAGGAGAAGCTCTGCAGCCTGCGCTGCCTTATCTTCCAGCAGGCGGCAAAGACTGTCCAGTTCTTCCACCGATGATTCCCGCAGTTCAATTTCCAAATAAGAAGAAAATGGATCCCTGTAATAATTGACCCCACAGTTTACGGTATAGAGAAAAAATAAAAGAGAGGCTGCAAAAAATCCGCTCTTTACGATCTCTGCCGGGCGCCGGATATGCCGGATGCCGTACCACAGAATTCCCAGAAGCAGAAGGTACAGCCCCAGTTCCGAGGCAGAAAAAGGGAAAATGCCAAAGAACCGGCCAAACGTTCCCACCAGTACCGGATAAACCGTAACCGCGTACCACTGGCCGAAACCTTCCAGATTTCTGGCTGCTGTCTGCAGAACAAAGGCCCCAGTCAAAAGAACAGCCCCTGCAAAAACTCTCCTTCCCGCTGGATAACGCCGCCTATTCTTTCCTGCTTTCCCGTCTTCTCTTTTTTTCCAGCTGTCAAATGTCATGTCTTTCCTCCTGGTCTGTTTAAGCCCAAAAGCCTCCTCTGCACTCCCCCATGGCCGTTTCTGTTTGTTCCAGTTTACCGCAGTTCCCCAGACTTTTCCAGCCTTTTCTTGCGGAAAATACTGGAATACTCTTTTGCAGAAAGAAATTCTTATGATTTTCTAAAATCCCTTGCAGAAAATCACAAACTAAAATATACTGTAACTGTTTCGGGAAAAAGTCCCACTGTGCAGAGTTCTCGGCCTGCAGCGGGCTGTGTCCGGAACATCTGACAGAAATTCCAGAAATCGAGGCAAAGCATATGAGTACTGAAAATCGCAGGTTAGGCACCCCCGTCCATCATGAAACAGGGAAGTCCAGAAAAGAGAAAAGCTCAAAAGGGAACCACCCCCTTCGAAGCGAGATCATCAGCTGGCTTCAGATTCTTCTTGCCGCCGCATGTATCGCATTCGTGTTAAATACCTTTATCATCGCCAACAGCAGAGTCCCCAGCGGCTCCATGGAAAATACCATTATGACCAATGACCGGGTAATCGGTTCCCGGTTAAGCTATAAGTTTTCCGACCCGGAGCGGGGCGACATTGCCATCTTCCGTTTTCCGGATGACGAATCTCTTTTCTATGTAAAGCGGATCATTGGTCTGCCCGGCGAAACTGTCGATATCATCAACGGCGCCGTCTATATTAATGGATCGGAAACGCCGCTGGATGAACCATACTTAAAGGAAGCCATGATTCCGGAAGAGGATATGCATTTTGAAGTTCCTGAAGACAGCTACTTTATGATGGGCGACAACCGGAATTATTCCTATGACGCCCGGTACTGGACCAACACCTATGTAGCCCGGGATAAGATCATTGCCAAGGTTCTTTTCCGCTACTGGCCTTTAAATAAAATAGGCCGCGTTCAGTAATCGGCCGCCGGTCAGTTCTGCCCCAGTTCCACGTTCCGGACCCTGCGGAAAGAAAATCCCGTTTCCGGATGCCGGATGACAAGGCAGATCTGAATGATCCGTTTTCCCTCTTCCTTTTCCAGAACAGAAAAGGAAAGATTCTGGATCCGGCAGCCGCCGGATATAACAGAATCAAATGACCACCGTTTCTGCTCCTGAGGCGGCCATCCTATCAGCAGGCCCTCTCTGTCGGCAGATGCTTCTATACGAACGGTCCTGGCCGGGCCGGACAGCACAAGATACTGGCAGCCATTTTCACCGCCGCCGATCTCTGCTTCGCTGTCCGTCCCGGCCCGTTTTATTTCACCGGAAATCCGCGACAGCACCATATCACTTACGGAAACGGCATCTGCAGCCGCCTGGATCCGGCCATACAATGCCAGACCTCTCTCCAGAAAAAAGAATGCGGCCCCTGCCAGCACCATAGTTAACGCCAGAGTAACTGTCACTTCTGCCAGAGTATATCCCTTTTTATTCCGTATCTTCCTGTTCAATACGGTAAAGCGCGGCGGCATTGCCCTCTTTTTCATATCGATGCAGTTCCATCCCTTCCGCAAAAAATCCGCCGGTTTCCTCTTCACCCTTTTCTTTTACCGGCGCAAAATAAAAAGGAACGCCTGTGTTAAGGCAGGTTTTGTCCAGAGGTTCATCCAGAATAACCGCATTCTGAAGACTCTCCAGATCCTGAACCCGCCCCACAGCCCCAAGCGTAACCTGCCATGCTCCAAGGAAAGACCGGGATACCATCACGGCCAGAAGCATAAGCACGGCAAAACTCACCATAACCTCTGTCATGGTGCTTCCCGCCCGGTTCCTGATTCTTCCTTTCATCCCTTTTCGAGATTTCATCGGTCTCCTCACTGCCAACCTCCGCCCACTTCCATAAACTCCGTCTTCCTTCCGCTTTCCAGTCCTCTGCCAGCAAACTGTCATTTCCCAGGCCGGAATCCGAAGCAGCGCTGCTTTCTGAGGCGTAAGAGGGCCGCCTCCGGCCCTCTGAATCAGAAGCTGCCCGGTCCTCTCTCCCAGCCTCAGACGGAGACCCCTCTTCGCACACAATCTTTTCAAACACCTTTGTTACATCAGCAGACCGCTCCCCATAAAAGCAGGTGACCTCCATGACCAGACGTATCTGCATGTCCTCAAATGAGTCTCCTTCTTCCATGGTCCAGTACAAAATGATCTGCAGCATTCCTGCTTCTTCCAGCCAGTTCCTGTTTTCTGCCTCTGCCTGAAAGGTCCTTCGGGCGGATTCCTGACTGTGATTTGCACCGCCTTCTGCATCATAGTCCGGCCAGCCGTTCTCCGGGTCTAAAATCCAGTATCCCACATAATCAAAGACTGACTTTTCCGGATTGCCCGGGCGGCCCTGGTATACGGAACCGGTCAGTTCTTCCGAAAACCAGCCTCCGGCAGACTCTGCCAGGCTCCGGGCAATCTCATTATCCTCCCTGAGATGAATGCGGCGGTTCAGAGAATACGCAGCCAGAAGAACCGCCAGACACAGCACCGTTATACCGGCCATCAGGCACATCACCAACACCAGGGATGAACCGGCACGGCTTGTATCTTTCCCGTCTTTATGCTTATTCATGGTAAACCGCATTCCTGTACTCCTCAAAGGAAGTGATCCCTTCCCTGACAAGCTTTGCTGCCTGCTCCTTCAGTGAAGGCATTCCCAATTCTTCTTCCGCATATTTCCGGATTTCCTCTTCTCCGGCGTCCCGGCTGATCATGGCGCGCAGATTCCGGTCCATGGGCAGGATCTGATGAATCGCAGTCCTTCCCCGATATCCTGTATCACTGCATCTGGGGCAGCCCACAGGCCGCCGTATCTTTACCGTCCCGGCCCCCAGAATGCGCCGCTCCTCTTTTGTGGTCTCTTCTTCTCTGGCACAGAAAGGGCAAAGCTTCCGCAGCAGGCGCTGCGCGGCAATCCCCAAAAGCGCCCCGGCAATCTGATATGATTCCATCCCAATATCCCGGAGCCTGGGAATGGCAGCCACCGCATCATTTGTGTGAAGAGTAGAAAGGACCAGATGCCCGGTAATCGCTGCCCGCATGGAAATGGCCGCCGTCTCCCGGTCTCTGGTCTCTCCCACCATAATAATGTCCGGATCCTGTCTCAAAAGAGCCCTGAGTCCCGTCTCAAATCCGAATCCGGCCGGATAATTCACCTGGCACTGACAGACCCCCGGCAGATATTTCTCTACCGGATCCTCAATGGTTGCAATATTAACCGGCCTTCCTGCCAGAAATTCCAAAATCATGTACAAAGTCGTAGTCTTTCCCGAACCAGTAGGTCCGGTCAGGTACAGCAGACCATTTGGAGCATCCAGAAGATGCCTTATGACCTGGTAATTCTGCTCTTCCATGCCGAATGTATCCGCGTGATCGATGGTATTTTCCGAAGTCAGAAGGCGGATCACCACTTTTTCTCCAAATACCGTTGGTACCGCGGACACCCTCATATTAATCAGACACCCCTCCAGTTCTATCTGAAAATGGCCATCCTGTGGAATTCTGTGTTCGGCAATATCCATACCCGCCAGGATTTTGACTCTGGCCGTTACCGCAGGATGAAGACCTTTCTCCAGGCGTGCATATTCCGTAAGGCTTCCGTCCATCCGCATCCGGATCCTTACCATATCGTCAAAGGGTTCAATATGAATATCGCTGGCATGGCTCTTCCTGGCATAAGCTATCATTTTCTCCACAAGCTGTACGGCTTTCCCCTCTCCGTTTTCCTGGGAGAAAGCGCCTCCTCCAAGTCTGCGTATCGTTCCGATTTTTCTTTTCTGCGATATCATGTCCCGATTTTTTCTTCCGTTCATCTGCCGCCTCCCGTCTTTGACCTCTCCCTGTTCCAGTCCGTTTAACCGGTACACAAAAGCAAACGTTATCCTGACTCGGCACCCTCCGGTACTTCAGTAAATCATCTGGCCGATGCCCTCATAAGATGCATAAACCGGCATCAGCACTGCAGCCATAACAAAGCCGATGAGCACCGCCATGACAAGAATCATCCCCGGCTCCAAATAAGAGGCCAGCCGCCGCAGAGCCTGCCGGCCGTCATATTCCATGGACTGTGAAGCAGACCGCAGCATAGGGCTCAGCTGTCCGGATTCCTCCCCTGCCTGCACGATAAAAATAAGTTTCTTTAAAAAGACCGTTTCCTGCTCCAGGGCATCACTTAAACGAAATCCCTGTTCCACCAAATAAGCTGTCTCCTGCGCCTTTCTCTCCAGCCAGGCATTGCCGGCAGCGCCGCCGGCGATCCGAAGAGCCTCCGGAAGGGGGATCCCGGCCTCGTAAAGAGAACAGAGAACCCTTGCAAACCGCGCCGTGCATATCATTTTCCTTAAAGGTCCCAGAATCGGAATTTTCAGACGGATCCGGTCTCTCTGAAGCCCGATCCATCCCATCCTTCCTGCCGTTCTCTCCAGAATCACTGCTGCAAAAACTGCAGCAATCAGCATCGGCCAGCATCTGCGGATTCCATCTGTCAGACCATAGAGAATTTTTGTAGGCCATGGCAGTTCTTCCATGTAGGAAAACAGCGGTGCAAACTGTGGAAGAATTATATACACCATAAGCCATAGCATTCCTGCCAGAAGCACCATCAGGATTTTAGGATAAAGAAGTGCAGCACGCATCTGGCTCTTCAGTTCATGTTCCCGGCGATAATCCTCAGAAAGCTCCAGAAGGGTCTGCCCGAGGCATCCCGACTGCTCGGCAGCCCGCACACACTGGATCATCACAGGCGGAAAGGCCGGAGACTGTTCTTCCATGGCCTGCCACAGACTCATTCCCTGACATACAAGGGAATAAACTTTGCGGAATGCTTTTCTGACAGCCGGCTTTGCCTGCTCTTTGTCAGAAAAGACAAGAAGCGCTTTCGAAAGAGGAACTCCAGCTGCAAGCATGGTTCCCAGTTCTCTGGTAATTTCTGACAGTACGCCTTCCGGCAGAGCCGGTCCCATTCTCAAAATTCTATGTTTCCGGCCTTCTGCCCCAATGTAACCATATTTCTCCATCTGCCAACCTCTCCGGCTCCTAAATCATCAGGATTGTCCTGTACCAGTTCCAGATCTCCTCTCCCCAGAAAACGGACACGAATACTCCCGCACAGAGAAAAGGAGCGAAGGCAAAATGATCCTTCCTCCCGGCTTTCCTGCCTGCCAGAAGGATCCCTCCCCAGGCTCCTGCACTCAAAACTGCAAAAATCATAGACATAAGAATTCCCTTCCATCCCAGAAACAGGCCGCAGACAGCAGAAAGTTTAATATCACCGCCGCCGAATGCGCCGGGAACTGCCGCAGTAAGAAGCAGCATGGGAACGCTGACGCAAAGTGCTCCTGCTGCCCTGGAAAGAAGGGAAAGTTCAAAACTGTCCGCTGCCAAAATTTCCGGATTCCCCAGGCCGATATACCGGGAAAGAAACGAAAGCGCCGTCAGAACAAGGATCACACAATGAATCCCCTCGGGAATCTCCATTGTGTCCAGATCCACCAGCGCCGCCGTCATCAAAATACCGAGAAAGGTCAGCATCCAAACACTTTCCAGGGAAATTCCCATACGGTCTGCACATAAAAGCGCCGCGCCGCCTCCTATAAGCTCCGCTGCCATGTGCCGGAGGGAAACGGGCCTGCCGCAGCAGCGGCATTTTCCACGGCACAAGATCCATCCGACCACTGGGATCGTTTCCCAGAACGCCAGCACATGGCCGCAGGAATCACAGCGCGAGCGGTCTTTTATAAAATCCATTCCTCTGCTCATCCGCCAGGCAGCTGCGTCCGCAAATGAAAAAACGCAGGAGCCTGTCAGCCAAATGAACAAAAGCAAAATTATCTCTGTCATTTTCAGCATCAAAGCACCTGCCTTTTTCAATCGCATTCTTATTCTTCTGTCTCGATCTCCAGGCCTCCGCCATCCTTGAGGACTGCTGCCCGTCCATCCTTTTCATAACGAAAGTCGGTTATCGCTCCTTCTTCCACCTGAAATTCCAGGATTACCTGATCATCCTGGATCCCGGCCATATCCCAAAGAACATCTTCATCAATATCCTCGTTATCGATCTGCGAAACATCTTCCTGAATAGATGCCTCTGCCACCAGCGTCTCCAGTGAAATATACGCCGTCCTGGCTTCCAAAAGCACCTGACTGTCTCTGGCTTTGTCTACCCATCCGATCATGGACGGCACCATGATTCCGGCCAGCACTGCCAGTATGGCAAGAACCACAATCAGTTCAATAAGCGTAAAGCCTTTCTTTCCCAGAGACTCCTCTGCTTTCCCTGTCTTTTTCATCGGTCTCCCTGTGAGCCTGTCTGTTCCGGAAAGCCCGTTTCATCGGCCGCTATACAAACTGGTTTCTATCTGCATCGTACTGATACTGGATAGCCGCCAGCGAAGAGATGATCTGCTGCGGATCCAGGTCCAGAGAACGGCAAAGATCATCCAGACTGGAATAATGATCCCTGAGCTGGGTATTCACGTAACTGAGCAGCATGACCGGGTCTTTTGGTATCATACAGGTCTTCCTTTCCCTAATCCATCATTTATATTTACACCCAATTATAGCGAATTTCCACCTGATTCGCAACAGGCAGTTGGAAATTGGCGCCTGGGACGAGAAAATAAATATTCCTGGGGCATACCCGATAATGAGGGTTTCGTTACTTTTAAAAAGAAATCCAGCGAAAGGTGCCTGCAGTATATTTTTTCGGCATTCCGTAACAAAAGACGCCCTGCAGCAAGTGCAGAGCGTCTTTGTCTGAAATCTTTCTTTCCGGCCGGTCCTGTTTATTCTTCCGCCCGGGCAGTCAGGCCGTTTCCGTCCGGCTTTACATCGATTACAATGGTATTTCCCGCACGCACACCGTCATTTAAGATCAGACGGGCCGCCAGCGTCTCCACATTCTTCTGGAGATACCGCTTTAAGGGACGTGCACCGTATACCGGATCGTAGCCATTGTCCGCCACATAAGTTTTCGCTTCATCGGTAAGGCGGATGGACAGCTCTCTGTCAGCCAGACGGCGGTTCACATCTGCCACCAGCAGATCCACAATTCCGCCGATGTTTTCTCTGGTCAGCGGCTTAAAGAGAATGGTTTCATCCAGACGGTTTAAAAATTCCGGACGGAAGTGTGCCCGAAGATCATTCATTACCATCTGGGCCGCCTCCGGCTTGATATTTCCCTTGTCGTCAATGCCTTCCAGCAGGTACTGAGAGCCAATATTGGAAGTCATGATCAGGATGGTATTCTTAAAGTCTACTGTACGGCCCTGGGAATCGGTGATCCGCCCGTCATCCAGAACCTGAAGAAGTACATTAAACACATCGGGATGTGCCTTCTCCACCTCATCAAACAGAACTACAGAGTAAGGTTTGCGGCGCACGGCCTCCGTCAGCTGTCCGCCTTCGTCATAGCCTACATATCCTGGCGGCGCTCCGATCAGACGGGACACGGAATGTTTCTCCATGTACTCGCTCATATCGATACGGACCATATTGGACTCATCGTCAAACAACGCCTCGGCAAGAGCCTTGGCAAGCTCCGTCTTTCCTACGCCGGTGGGGCCAAGGAACAGGAAGGAACCGATAGGCTTGGAGGGATCCTTGATGCCGGCCTTGGACCGGATAATGGCCTCCGTCACCAGCTCCACGCCTTCATCCTGACCGATCACCCGTTTATGCAGGATCTCATCCAGATGAAGGGTTTTGCTCCTCTCACTCTCTGTAAGCTTTGCCACCGGAATGCCGGTCCACTTGGAGATGATCCGGGCAATCTCATCTTCGGTAACGCTTTCATGCACCAGGCTCAGATCCTCGCCCCTGACTTTCTCTTCCTCGGCAGCCAGTTCCTTCTGCAGCTGGGGAAGCTTTCCGTACTGCAGCTCTGCAGCCCGGTTAAGGTCGTATTTCTGCTGGGCATCCTGAATC
>DVKS01000191.1 GCA_018715905.1 Candidatus Caccovicinus merdipullorum
TCATACGTTTGCCGGATCTGCAATATTTTTTGTCAATATTGCAATTCACTTTGCATCTTTCGGCAGGTACAATACAGATAAATCCACCAGGCACGCTGCCGGCGTGTTCTCACGGATATTTCGTATCTGACGAAAGAAGCCCGGGCCCGCTTCTTCAGTTCGCTTTCGCCCTGCCTGGTCAGGGCATGATGAAGGAGGATTTTTATGGCATCAAAAACCACATCCAGCAGCCTTACACTCAGACACAAAATCGGCTACGCCATGGGCGATCTGGGCGGCTGCATGACTTTTGCATTAATGGGTTCCATGGTTACCCGCTACTACACCAATGTACTGCATGTAAACACCGCCGTTCTGGCCGCCCTGCTTTTTATCTGGAACATCTGGGATGCGGTCAATGACCCGCTGATGGGAATTTTAATGGACCGGATGTACGCGAAAAGCAAAAATCCCAAGGGTAAATTCCGTCCCTGGCTGATCCGCATTGCCCCGCTTTTGTGCATTACCGCCATCGTATTCTGGACCGTACCCACCTTCTTCCAGGGAACCGCCATGCTGGTGGTGCTGTTCTTCTGCAAGATCCTGTATGAAGGTTGTTATACCATGTTCAACATCCCCATGGGTTCTCTCCTGGGCGCCATGGCAAATAATGATGCGGAGCGTTCCACCCTTTCCAGCGCCCGCGGGTTCGGCTCTCTGATCGGAAACGTGCTGCCCATGATGATCCTGCCCCAGCTTCTGGCTGCCTACGGCGACACATCCTTCGCCTTCGGGGCCGGCGCTGCCATCTGTGCTCTGATCGGTTTTGTCTGCTGCCTGCTCCACTACTTCTGGACAGAAGAGCGCAATGCCGCCGCAGCCGAGGCTGTTTCTTCCGGAGACGGGGTAAAGGTCAGTGATATTTTCAATAACTTCCGCAAAAACCGCGCCTATGTGGCCCTGATCATCCACGGCATCTGCATCTGCACCCAGCAGTACGTAGGCCAGACCCTGGGAAGCTACATGTACGGCGATGTTTTGGGCAACATCGGCATGATGTCCATCCAGAGCAGCTTTTCCATGATCCTTGGCGTAGTAGCCCTGGCCCTCTGCCCCCTGATCAGCAAGAAGATCGGCCTGGAAAAGATGGTCCGTATCTGCCTTCTGTGCGCAGCCGCCTGCTATGTGGGACTGTTCGCCTTTATGATGGCAGCTGAGGTCAGCGCCGTGGTTTACATGGTATGGAGTACCATCGCCTCCAGCTTCACCAGCGTTTCCATCTACATGCAGTGGGGACTGGTAGCTACCGTTACCGATTACAATGAGATGGTTACCGGAAAACGCACCGAAGGCACCATCTACGGCACCTTTAATCTGGCCCGCCGTTTCGGCCAGACCGTAGGAAACTCTGCCGCAGTTCTGGCCCTGGGCTGGATCGGCTATCAGGCCGGCGCAGCTGTACAGACATCCGGCGCCATCACCGGCATCAAGGCTCTCTGCGTTCTGATTCCTGCAGTCTTTGTCCTTGGCTCCTGGATCTCCTTTAAGTTCATCTGGAACATTACCCCGGAAATCCGCGCCCAGATGGCTGCCCGCAGAAGCACAAAATAAATCTTATCTTTCACGTAACACAAAGGAGTGACGTCTTTATGGAAATGCGTACCCGTATATTACCGAAATTATTAAACAGTGAAGTAGAAGAATACCTGCAGCACAACGATATCATCATCGTTCCCGTGGGAACTGTGGAAATGCACGGCGGCTTCCCCTTAGACAGCGAGACGGTCATCAGTGAGGCCTATGCCCTGCGGATGGCGGAGGCCTGCGACGGCCTTGTGCTGACCGGCCTGCCTTACTTCTATGCCGGCGCCACCGCCTCCGGCCGGGGAACCGTGCAGGTCAGCATCCGTCAGGGCATCGACTATCTTTCCGCCATTGCCCACAGCCTGCTGCGCCAGGGCTTCAAACGCCAGATCTACATCAGCTTCCACGGCCCTGCCCACATGACCTGCAGCCCCATGGTCCGGGATTTCTTTGACGAAACCGGCGTGCCCATCCTGTATATGGACCTGACCATGCAGATGACCAAGAATGCTGCCGACCTGTTTGCAAACCTGGACAGCTTCCACGCCATCACGGTGGGCGCCTATAAAATCATGGGACGCCTGGAGGATATCCCCCTGACTGCGGCCTATGCCCACAGCGAACCCCAGAGCTGCGCGCCCTTTAACGATATCTTCGGCCTGGCTTACCAGAGCGCTGCCATCGGCTATTGCTTTGCCGAGCAGAAGGACCACATGTCCACCACCGCCATTCCGGACGAAGAGACGAGAAATGCCCTGGCCGCGGAAGGGGAGAAATTAATCAATTCCCTGGTGCAGCGTATGGACATGCCCCATGTGGTGGAACAGATCCGGAATCTGGAAGCCTACAATGACGCTGTCGCCGCGAAAAAACCCTGGATGCCCAGCGCCGGCGCGAAGAAGCGCTGAAAATCCGGACGGCATGACAAAAGGCGGCTGTTTCCCAAGCCTGAACCATGGCGCGCAGTACCATGGTCCTTTCGGGAAGCAGCCGTCTTTTCTGGTTTCTATTCCGGTTTTCATCCAACGCCGAAATCCGTGATCTGGTAAAGCACTTCCACATCCGGATCGTCCAAAAGCCACCGGTACTCCTCCATGAACCACCGGACCAGCTCCTCATCCCGGCGGATGGGAGTGGAATTGTCATTATACACATTGACCGTTCCGTGGTGAAAATACTTCTTCAGGATAGAAATGTCATTCCGGATCATATCCCTGGTCTGCCCTTTTATCCCTACCATCAGGCAGATGGAATCAAAATACGCCGCCACCTCCTGAGGCGTGCCAAAATCTGCATGCTTATTCAGCACCTTTTCACGAAAATCATAGTCGAAGGTTTCCACCCCGATCTTATAGGTAACCGGTATCCCGAAATACTCCCGCATCTGCCAGAGCCTTTTCCGGTAAATCCAGTGGCTCTCGAAAATCAGGCGGCCAATCTTCCTTGCCTCCACTGTCCTTTTGATATCCGCAAGCGTCTCCTGCGGAAGCTCAAAGCAGCTGCCGGAATTAATCGCTTCCAGCACGCCGAACTCTCCCGTAACCCGCGACAAAACCTCCCGGTTTACGCCCACCATCTCCGCTTCATCCCGCCCGTTATCCGCAATATAATCGCAGAAGGCGCATTTTCCCCAGGCACAGGGAAAGGCCCGCAGAAGGACGATTTCCCTCTGATTCTTATCAGTGATCCTGCTGTAGCGTTCCATTGTTTCCTACTCCTCCCTTAAGCCGCAGCCGCAGTTCGCTTCCCATAAGTGACACGAACACGCTGACCGCAAATACGGAAATGCACCGGTCCGCGTAATCCGTCAAAATCTGCACAGCGAAAATGCTGCCCGTAAGTCCCAAAGGCGTTCTGGCCAGAAGCTGCACCAGAAGCATGGAACCGGATGAGGTCACCCCGCCGAACAGCAGCGCGTTGATCAGCGAGCTGACCGCTGTCCCCGGGATGGTGATCCCGGCAGCCGTCAAAAAGAGCCGGCTTCCCCTTCCTGCCCTGCTGATCCCGGCCTTCATGGAATGGCGGCCAAAGAAAAGCCCGCTCATCATTCCGGTGATCATTCCCACCGGTGCAAAGTAAAGGGAATACACATCCACCGTCATCCCCATGATGATGCCGCTTAACAGATTGGGCAGCATCCCCAGCCAGGGACCGAGAACCGCGCCGGCCAGAATCGTGCCGATGCTGTCCAGATATACGGGGAGCCGCAGGGCCAGCGCGATCTGCCCTCCCACCAGGTTAATTCCCACCGCCATAGCCAGAAAGCACAGCTGATAGGCGTTCATTTTTTTCGTTTCTTTCATCTTTACCTCCATATGCAGACGGCATGGCTGCTTTCCGCAGCTGCATGCCGGTTTATCCCCGGGACAGGCTTCCTTCGGCGCAGGTTATCCCCGGGATAAATTCTCCAGCCAGGAAAGCTCTTCCCGCCGCCATTTCCCTCCGCCCTTCCTGCAAAGCACACGGCTCAGGAAGAAATACATAAATGCCTTCGTGTCCGTTTCCGTCAGGATATGGCTGTTTGGCTCTTTCTTCCAAAAGTTCATGGCATCCGCTACCGTTTGTCCCCTGCAGATTCCTTCCGTTTCCACCACCGTAAAGCAGTCAAAGCCGCTGCAGAGCGTGCCGTCGATAAAATATGCCACCGCAAGGGGATCATTGATCACGCAGCCGATGATCTTCTCATATTCCCAGTGAAAATCCAGATAGAACCCGGTGATCTTCCGGATAAATTCTCCCGTCTCCGGATCCAGCCTTTTCATATAGGAAAGGATATCCGGCGTCAGGACGATCTTTCTGGTCACGTCCAGCCCCACCATCTCAATCTTTCTTCCCGCTTCGGCAAACTTCTCAAAGCATACGGCCGCCGCATCCGGATCGCACCAGTAATTATACTCAGCCACCGGCGAGCAGTTCCCGTGGCTCTTAAAGCTTCCGCCCATAGAGACCAGCCGCTCCACCCGGCCAATGAGATCCGGCCTTTTTTGGAAAAGTCTGGCAAGATTTGTCATGGGGCCCAGGGCAATGATAGAAAGTTTCTCCTTCTCAAGCATCTCCTCCAGAAATTCCACCGCGTGTTTTTGGGGGAAATCTCCCGGCACTTCAGGCAGAAAACTTTCTCCCAGCCCGTCCCGGCCATGGGTATCGGAAGCATCCACATATTTTACCTTAAGCGGCTTCTCCTCCCCGATGTAAATGGGAATGTCCAGCCGGTTCAGCTGTTTTAACACCTTCCTGGCATTTCCCGCTCCCATCCTTGCCGGGACGTTTCCCGATACGATGGTAATCCCCAGTATTTCCAGTTCCGGAGAAGCTGCCGCCAGCATCAACGCCAGCGCGTCGTCAATTCCCGGATCACAGTCAATAATTACCTTGAAAGTCCGCCGCCGAATAGGCGGCATGCATTCAGGGATGCCAGATGCGCCGCCAGACTTTTGCGAGATGGTTGATGTAACGGCTTCCGCCGCATGATGATTCACTTTCTGCATAAAAAAATCCTCCTGCCGGTCCGCCCCTTTCCAGGGGTAAAAAATCCCCCGGGAAAAAGGCGTCTCCGAACAGAAGGCGCCGTGTAAGCCTAGTTTTTTATACTGGGAGGATTTCGAACCAGTTGTTATGAAATTGTACCGCCGGGCGGGCGGTGCATGGTGAAATGAAACTTTCAGTAGTATAGCAAATTGGGGCGGGGTTGTAAAGGTTAATTGTGCAGAAAACATAGAGGCAATCCACAATAATATAGGCCTTCATATTTCCAACGAATCGGCGCAAAGTATAGAATACCCCCATGTGCCGGCAAACGACACTCCAGCCCCCATGAAAGTCTGGCAGCGCATTTGGTATCTCTGAATTAACACCATCTATCCGACGACATGTCTTTAGAGCAAAAATGTAAATTCTTTTTTTACACATTCATTGATTTTCTAAATGATCTGCCATATAATAAAAGTATGAAAGGGGGCATTTAAATGAAATTTGACGATTTGTTTGAACAAAGAAGCCTTGTTGCAGCTAAACTGAAAGAATGTATCAGAGATCGCGGATATACAAAAGTCTCCTTTGCCAAGAAAGCTGATATCTCCCGTCCCACATTGGATAAGCTTTTAAACGGATACATCGATAATAAGAGTACTTTTGATAAACATCTCCAGAAGATATTGTCCGTTTTAGAGCTATCCGTAGACGGACTGCTTCTTTTTGAGAGAACTCCTCAAACCATAGATGCCGTGTACTCTCAAAATGCACCAGAAGATTATCAGATGAATGAAAAGGCACAAAAACAATATGGACTGCTGATGGACATCCTTGATCTCTGTGAAATCTACTACTAAGAGAGGTAATTATGAGCGAAAAAATCGTAGCATCCAATCTTCATGAAGTT
>DVKS01000192.1 GCA_018715905.1 Candidatus Caccovicinus merdipullorum
CGGAGAAGTACTTCTTGCCGGCTTCCAGTCTTTCCTTCTTGTATGTACCTGCTACCGGATGCTGGAAACGGGTAGGATTGGTGGAGTTTCCGGTGATGGAAACGTCTACGTTCTCCTTCCACATGATAGCAACGCCTTCCGGAACGCTGTTTGCGCCGTAGCAGTTAACCTTTGCACGTAAGCCCTCGGAGTAAGCGATACGCTCAACCTCGGTTACGGTGTTGGTGTAGGGATCGTACTCGGTCTCAACGAAGGTGAAGCCGTTGATGCGGGAAATGATCTTGGCTGCATCCTTGCCTAAACCGTTTAAGATAACGCGCAGCGGTTTCTGACGAACCTTGTTTGCCTTCTCGGCGATACCGATAGCGCCCTCAGCTGCTGCGAAGGACTCATGACCTGCCAGGAAGCAGAAGCAGTCGGTCTCCTCTTCCAGAAGCATCTTGCCCAGGTTGCCGTGGCCTAAACCTACCTTACGGGTATCCGCTACAGAACCGGGAATACAGAATGCCTGCAGACCCTCGCCGATAGCGGCAGCAGCGTCTGCTGCTCTGCGGCAGCCCTTTTTGATGGCGATGGCAGCGCCTACGGTGTATGCCCAGCAGGCGTTTTCAAAGCAGATCGGCTGAATTTTCTTTACCTGATCGTAAACGTCCAGGCCGGCATCCTTGGTAATTTTCTCAGCTTCTTCGATGGAAGCGATGCCATAGCTGTTTAATACGCTATTGATTTTATCAATACGTCTCTCATATGATTCAAATAAAGCCATCTTAAACGTCCTCCTTTATCATTCTTTCCGTGGGTCAATGATCTTAACAGCGTCAGCTACGCGGCCATACTGTCCGCAGGACTTCTCGTAAGCAGTGTTGGGATCGTCACCCTTCTTGATGAAATCAGTCATCTTTCCAAGGTTTACGAACTGGTAACCGATGATCTGATCGTCCTTGTCCAGAGCGATGCCGGTTACATAGCCTTCTGCCATTTCCAGATAACGAGGACCTTTCTTCAAGGTACCATACATGGTTCCTACCTGGCTTCTTAAGCCCTTTCCTAAGTCTTCCAGACCAGCGCCTACCGGCAGACCGTCCTCAGAGAATGCACTCTGGGTACGTCCGTAAACGATCTGTAAGAACAGCTCTCTCATAGCGGTGTTGATGGCGTCACAAACCAGGTCGGTATTTAAAGCTTCCATAACCGTTAAGCCAGGAAGAATTTCAGCTGCCATAGCTGCGGAGTGGGTCATACCAGAACATCCAATGGTCTCAACCAGCGCTTCCTGAATGATACCTTCCTTCACGTTCAGGGTCAGTTTACATGCACCCTGCTGAGGAGCACACCAGCCTACGCCGTGAGTCAGACCGGAAATGTCTTTTACTTCTTTGGCCTGAACCCATTTTGCTTCTTCTGGGATCGGAGCACAGCCATGATGTACGCCCTGTGCTACGGTACACATTTCTTCAACTTCTTTTGAATAAATCATGTGTGAAAACTCCTTTCAAATATGTAGTTAGATTTCTTTTTGTATGGCAGTGATATGCGCCGCCTGTTCCCGGCAGTTTGTTAAAGATATCACATCATACTTGATGATATTTTCTCATAAAATCAGACTTTCGTCTATACCTTTTTTCAATAAATCGTTAAATAAAATACAGGCCCGATGCCATGAATCTGCCGATTCTTTCCCGGCGGGTTTACGGCTGCGGTTACGGCTTGGTCCGCAGGCGGCCTTACAGCTTGGTCCGCAGGCGGCCAAAGCTTGGTCTGCAGGTAGTCTTTCCCATACGTCTGTCAAAATGAATCCCGGGCCGGCACGGCATTCTCTTTCTGAAGCCGCCCAAGCACAGCCAGGTAAAAGAAGAAAAACACGATCCCCTTCACCACCGAAGATATGGTGAATGCCCACCATATTCCATTTAATCCCATAAGGCCGCCGAGGACCAAAGCCAGCGGAATCCGGGCGGAAGTAAGGATTACGCTGATCACCGAACAGGAAAATGTCTTTCCAAGCCCGGACAGAGCCCCATTGGTCATCAGTTCCACGCACATGAACATCTGGCCGTACCCCAAGATCCGCAGATAATCTGCTCCCAGAGGAATCACCTCTGCCTCCTGGATAAAAAGCCGGAAGATCGGGACAGAACCGAATACCAATGCTGCCGTGGTAATGCATCCCCAGATACAGACAATCACAGATGCGGTCATATATCCTTTTTTCACCCGGTCAAACTTCCGGCCGCCGTAATTCTGCCCCACAAAGGCATTGATGGCCGTCCCGAAGCCGTCTGCCGTAGTCCAGGAAATGGATTCAATCTGGCTTCCCACCCGCTGGACAGCCACAGCCTGATCGCCCCAGGCGGACACGAACCGGGTCAGCACCATGGAAATCATGCAGTAAATCATGCTCTGCACTCCGGCAGGCACGCCGATCCGGATAATGGTCTTCCAGAATTTCCACGGAGCCGGGCGAAACACCTTAATATGGGGAAACAAAACCCGCTCCCGCCCTGCCGAAAAAACCAGCACCGCCGTCACGATAGCCTGAGCCGTCACAGTGGCGATGGCAGCTCCCGCCGCTTCCATTCTGGGCACCGGCCCCAGGCCGAAGATCATCAGAGGATCCAGGATCATGTTGGCTCCCATTCCCACGCAGTTTGCCAGAAAAGGCGTCCGGCTGTCTCCTGCCGCCGTGTAAAGCCCCGTCAGCGTCTGATTTAAAAAGGAAAAAAAGATCAGTCCGCAGGCGATCCGCAGATAGCTTACTGCATCTGCCACCGTTTTTTCGTCCTGAAGAGCGAAAAAGCGGATCAACGGTTGTGCCCAGATATTCATGGCTGCAGCAAAAAGCAGAGCCAGCACCATGGTCAGCTGAATGGCCCCTGCGCCAAACAAACCAGCTTCCTTAAGTTTCCCTTCCCCAATGGCATGGGAAGTCTTCACCTGTCCGCCCATTCTTGCAACAGCCACCAGTCCGGAAGACAGCCAGGTGTACATTCCCGCTGCTCCTACCGCCGCCACCGCGCTGCTTCCCAGACGGCCCACCCAGGCCATATCCGTCAGATTATAGGCCGTCTGCACCATGGCGGTAGCCATAATCGGCACCGCCAGAGAAGTCAGGGAAGGGAGTATCCTTCCATGAAGCAGATCTACATTTCTTTCCATCCTGATGCCCTCCGTTTTTATCCTGATTTCCTGTATTCTTAAATTTATTCTGATAGTCCTGCCGCCGAATAGGCGGCGTTAATTCAGGGATGCCAAATGCGCCGCCAGACTTTTGCGGGATGGCCGGTGCGTCGGCCGCCGGCGCATGATGGTTTCCTCTGTGCGCAGGGAAAGCCTGCCGCCCCTTCCGGTGCTGCAGGCTTTCCTGTTGCTGCTGCAAACAATTTACATAACGACTGATGCCGGCGGCGCCCAATCAAGAGCAGACCGGCATCACAAACGCAGACGTTAAAACATTATTCTGCTGTATTTTCTGCTGTATTTTCTGCCGTATTTTCTTCCGCATTCTCCGCCACAATGGCAATTCCCAGCTCTTCCAGCTGCCTGGGATCTACCGTGGAGGGAGCCTCGCTCATCAGGCAGGAAGCATCTTTTACCTTCGGGAAGGCGATAACATCGCGGATGCTGTCTGCTCCTACCATCCACATAACCACACGGTCCAGACCGTAAGCCAGACCTGCATGAGGCGGAACGCCGTACTTAAAGGCCTCTAACAGGAAGCCGAACTGCTCATGAGCCTGCTCCTGAGAAAAGCCAAGCACACGGAACATCTTTTCCTGGATATCTGCCTGATGGATACGGACAGAACCGCCGCCTAACTCGGTGCCGTTTAACACGATATCGTAGGCCTTTGCCCGGACAGCGCCGGGATCCGTATCCAGAAGGGGAAGATCCTCTTCCATGGGCATGGTAAAGGGATGGTGCATGGCCACGTACCGGTTCTCCTCCTCTGAGTACTCCAAAAGCGGGAACTCCGTTACCCATACAAACTTCCAGGTATTTTCCGGAATCAGATTCAGCTGTTTTGCCAGTTCCAGACGAAGGGCGCCCAGCACATTCCATACCACCGGCGTCTTATCTGCCGCAAACAAAAGCAGATCTCCCGGCTTTCCGTCCATAGCTTCCACCAGTCTGGTAAGCTGCTCTTCCGTCATAAACTTGGCAAAAGAGGATTTGTAGGTGCCGTCCTGGTGAATCGCCAGATAAGCAAGGCCCTTTGCGCCGTATCCCTTGGCAAACTCTACCAGGGCATCGATCTTCTTTCTGGGCATGCCGGCCTGTCCCTCTGCCTTAAGGCCTCTTACCGTGCCGCCGTTTTCCAGAGCGCTCTTAAATACCACAAAGTCACAGTCGGCCACCGCCTGGGACACATCCGTAAGCTCCATGCCGAAACGCATATCCGGCTTATCGGATCCGAACCGGTCCATGGCTTCCTTCCAGGTAATCCGTGGAAGAGGCAGAGACAGTTCAACACCGCAGATCTGGCCGAACAGCTCCTTTAACAGACGCTCGTTCACATCCAGCACATCGTCCACATCCACAAAGGACAGCTCCATATCGATCTGGGTAAACTCAGGCTGACGGTCCGCACGCAGATCCTCATCCCGATAGCATCTGGCCAGCTGGAAATACCGGTCATAGCCGGAACACATTAACAGCTGCTTAAACAGCTGGGGAGACTGGGGCAGAGCATAGAAAGAACCCGGATGAACACGGCTGGGAACCAGGTAATCTCTGGCCCCCTCCGGCGTACTCTTGATCAGAGTCGGCGTCTCGATCTCCAGGAATCCTTCCTCTGCCAAAAACTTCCGTACCAGGATCGCCACCTGGCTTCTGGTCATGATATTCCGCTGAATGTCCGGTCTGCGCAGATCCAGATACCGGTATTTTAACCGCAGCTCTTCCTTGGTCTTGGAATTCTCCTCGATGGGGAAGGGCGGCGTCTCAGACTCTGCCAGGATGCGCAGAGATTTTGCGCGCACCTCGATGGTTCCCGTCTTAAGATTCGGATTTGCAGCTCCGGAACGGGTCTCCACCCGGCCGCAGACTGCAATCACAAATTCGCTGCGCAGCTTCTCCGCCTTTTCAAAGCTTTCTGCACCGCAGTCGCTTTCCTCAAAGATAATCTGTAAAATGCCGGAACGGTCGCGCAGATCCACAAAGATAATTCCGCCTTTGTTTCTGCTCTTCTGTACCCATCCCATCACCGTTACATCCTGGCCGATATTGGCCTCCGACACCTCGGCGCAGCGATGAGAACGCTTAAGTCCTGCCATTGATTCTGCCATTTTCTTATTCTCCTTTTCCATCTGTCATGGTTGTTTTTTCATCATCTGCCGTCATTATTTCTTTAATGCGTCTTTATAGAATTCACGGAATTCCGTGTAGCCTTCCTTCTGAAGCTGTTCCTTCTGGAACTTCTTGTTCTTATTCATCTGGGCCACCAGTACCTGCACGCCTGCCTTGCGCTCTGCATTGGCCTCCCGGATCACCTGGCTTAATACCTGCTGGCTTACGCCCTTTTCAAAGAGATACGCCTTCTTTGCCGCCTGGCTGGGCACCACGAAGCCCCGATCCAGAAGGATGGTAACGATCCGCTCAAAGCCGATGGAAAATCCGCAGGCCGGCGTCTCATTTCCAGTGAACTTGCCGATCATCTTATCATACCGGCCGCCTCCGGCCACCGAACCGCCGAAACCTTCCATGGACACCTCAAAAATGGTTCCGGTATAGTAAGACATGCCCCGAACCAGAGTGGGGTCAAAGCAAAGGGCAAATTCCGTCTCTGATGCTTCGGTCACCGTATCCATAATGTAGGACAGGTTTTCGCAGGCTTCCTCTGCCTCTTGGCTCTTTTCCGAAAGGAGCTGTCCCATTCTGCGCACGCCCTCTGCGTCTGCCCCGGCGCCGGAGAAAAGTCCCAGATACTGCTCCACCTGATCCCCGCCAAAGCCGGACTCAATCAGTTCCGCCTTCACGCCGTCCATGCCGATCTTATCCATCTTATCCAGGATAATGAAGATCTGGTCGAAATCTTCTTCCGCAAATCCGCAGCTGGCCGCCATGCCCCGCAGGATCCTGCGGTCATTGATCCGGACCGTAAAGGAATTTTCCGGACAGATCTTCCCAAGGGCCGCCGTAGTGGCCAGGATCAGCTCGATCTCCGCCAGGCTGGTGGGATCGCCTAAAATATCAATATCGCACTGTACAAACTGGCGGAAACGCCCCTTCTGGGGACGGTCTGCTCTCCACACACTTCCCATCTGAAGAGCCTTAAAGGGAGACGGCAGGTTTGCCGCATTGTTGGAATAATAGCGGGAAAGAGGAAGGGTCAGGTCATAGCGCAGGCCGCCGTCTACTACTTCGGCCTCTGTCTGGGCGCCGGCCACATCCAGCTTATCCCCTCTCTTTAAAATCTTGAAAATCAGCTTTTCATTGTCTCCGCCCTGTTTGCTGGTGAGGTTTTCAATATGTTCCACACAGGGTGTCTCGATCTGCGAAAAGCCGAATTTTGTATAAGTTTCTTTAATCTGATTCATCACGTATTCCCGGATCTGCATCTCTGCAGGCAGGACATCCTTCATGCCGGTAACCGGCTTCTTTTTCAATGCCATATCTTATTTCTCCAAAATCTTTGATTTCTTAGACCATCTTTAGTTTACCCTACCTGCGCGAATTTGCAAGCATTTTCTACCAGAGCGCCCTCATTTCCTGGAAAAAATGCCGTTTTTTCTCCAGCACCTCCGGAAAACGGGGCAGATATTCCTGAATATTTTTTATGTTTTCCTGACGTTCCACCCGGTTTGCCTCAGGAATCACCACCTTGGTGGTAGTTCCCGCGCCGCACCCGAAGACCGTATGCTTTTCTTCCATCATCAGGATATTGTAAAGACAGGCCTTATCGCCCTGGGCGTATCCTACATTTTCCAGGTTGCCCGCCATATTCTTCTGCCGGTACAGGTAATACGGCTTCATTCCCAGTTCCCGGGCCGCATCCGCCGCCAGCTCCACCAGCTCATCCATAGCCGGTCCCGAAGCCATGGGATAACCGGCGTACCGGTCCTTTTCCAGGTTCAGGCGTGCCGCACGCTTAAGGGCCAGGCAATGAACCGTAAGGCTCTCCGGCGCCATGGTGCGGATTTTCGAAAGGGTGGCCAGCACCTCATCTTTTAACTCACCAGGAAGGCCCAGGATCAGATCCATGTTGATATTGTCAAATCCCATCTCCCGTGCCATGGAAAATACCGCCTCCACCTGCTCCACCGTATGCCGTCTGCCGATCAGATCCAGCGTTTTCTGATTCATAGACTGAGGATTAATGGAAATCCGTCCTACCCCGTGATCCTTTAAGATCGCAAGCTTTTCCCTGGTAATGCTGTCCGGCCGCCCGGCCTCCACCGTGAATTCCCGAAGATCCTTTCTGTCAAAGATCCGGCAGATCATTTCCATAAGCCGCTCCAGCTTATCTTCCGGCAGCGAAGTCGGCGTGCCGCCTCCTACATAAATGGTCTGCAGCTCCTTTTCTCCCAGGTACTCTCTGGTAAGCATCAGCTCCTGCTCAAGGGCATCCAGGTATTCATCCAGACGCCCGCTCCATTTGGCAATCGGATAAGAAGTAAAGGAGCAGTAAAGGCAGGTGGTGGGGCAGAAAGGAATTCCCACATACAGGCTGCACCCGTTCCGGTAATCCAGTCCCGATAAAAGACGGCGCTCCTCCCTGGCAATTTCCAGACTCAGCTGCCGCTTTTTCGGCCCTGTCAGGTAATTTTCTTCCATAAAATGCAGGATTTTGTCCGGATCCCATCCTTCTGCAAGTTTTGCCTCGGGAATCTTTACCGGACGGATGCCGGTAAGCGCCCCCCAGGGAAGCTGCCGCCCGGTATCCAACATCAGCAGAAAATAAAGCCGCCGCTTGATCCGGTTCTTGGTCTCTGCCCGGTCACCCTCCGTTACAGCAAAGGGCTGATTTTCCCGCGCTTCCATAAGGCCCTTTTGGATAACCTGGCTTTGCTCTTCCCTCTCTTTTGTCCCGTCCTTTTCTCTGTCTGCCCCGGAATCCGCCTTCGTCTCATCGGCTTTCTGCCGTTCCACCGTCAGCTGATACCGGCGTTCTCCCGCTTCCTCCAGAAAATGTCCGGAAACCATCAGATCCAGCCCGCCGTCCTCCAGACACCGGCTCTCTGCCTCTTCTCTGGTGCCGTAAACAAAACGGCAGCCTGGATAAAAAGCCATCAAAAGTTCCCGCACATCCTGCTCAAACGCATTTTCCTCCAAATCCAGACCGATTATCATGAATCCGTAACTCCTATCTTCCAGTCTCTTTCACTTTGTTTCTTTTACTAAACTGCCAGGGGATTGTACCGCTTCTCATGGCCAATGTCCGTCTGCGCTTCATGTCCCGGATATACTATGGTATCCTCCGGCAGCACAAAAAGCTTCTCCGTTACCGAATCCCGCAGCGCCCTTCCGCTTCCCGTTGGAAAATCCGTTCTTCCGTAAGATTCGCAAAACAGCGTATCTCCGGAAAAAAGCGCCTTTTCCTGCTCCACGTAGTAGCAGACGCTGCCCTCCGTATGGCCCGGGGTGGCGATCACCTTCCATTTCCGTCCCAGAAGAGAAATCTCCTGTCCGTCATCTAACAGGTGAGGCGCCTTCACCGTCACAGGCGCGCCGTAAGCGGCAGACAGGTTAAGCTGCGGATCGGAAAGAAGTTTTTCCTCCTGGCGTCCTGCATACACCGGCATGGGAAATGAACGGACCAGTTCACGCACCGCCCCGATGTGGTCAAAATGTCCGTGGGTCAAAAGCACCGCCTCCGGCACAAGTCCCAGTTCCCTGCACTGGTTCAGAAGAAAGCCTGCATTATCAGCCGGATCAATCAGTACCGCTCCCCGCTTTTCTGAATCATAGACCAGATAGCAATTTGTGCCGATCATTCCGATTACGTTATTTTTAATTACAAATTTCCCCATAGTCCTCTCCTTTTCCTGCAATATGATGATGCCGGAGGCAGACGGTCAGGAAATCCGCTCCAGGCATCCTATGATGGAAAAGGGCTGCCGCGGAAACCCCGCAGCAGTCCTTCCTGTGTCTTGTCTCTATAAGTATGTCTGCCGGCATCAGCCTGTGGAACGCTCGATATCCAGCACGCTCTCAATCTGACGGATCTTATCCGTCAGCCGGTTTAACTCCTCTACTCCGTGAATGTCGAAAGTCATGATAATGGTGGCCATTCCCTGCTTGGTAGTCCGCACATTCATGGACTTAATATCGATCTGCCGCTCGGTAAAGACCTTGGAAATATCCACGAAAAGGCCGATCCGGTTATTGGCATATACTTTGATCTCCGTAGAATAGGTGGTGCTTCCGCTGTCCATCTCCGGCTTCTGCCACTCGGCATCGATCAGCCTGGCCCGCTCATCTTCCGGCAGATTGATCATATTGATGCAGTCCGTCCGGTGAATGGAGATTCCCCGGCCTCTGGTGACGAATCCTACGATCTCATCGCCGGGAACCGGATTGCAGCACCGGGAGAAGCGGACAGCCAGATCGTGGATTCCCTTTACCACGATGCCGCTCTTTGACTTTTTCGCAATCTCCGGAGCTTTGCCGGTCATATCCGTCAGTTCGTTTAATATGGTAGCATCGGTGATCTCCTTCTTCTGCTTCTTTTCCTTCTCCTCCAGCATCTTGTTGATGACCTGGCCTTCTTTCAGGCCGCCGTGGCCGATGGAGGCAAGGACCGAATCCCAGTCGCGGAACGCATACCGGGTCATAACTTTTTCCATATACTCCGGCTTGCTGATCTCGGAATAATTGATCCCCTTGGCTTTGCAGTAACGATCGATCATCTCCTTGCCCCGGAGGATATTATCTTCCTTCAGTTCATTCTTAAACCACTGGTTGATCTTATTTTTTGCCTGGGTGCTCTTTACCAGAGAAAGCCAGTCCCGGCTGGGGCCCTTGGAATTCTGAGAAGTAATGATCTCGATCCGGTCGCCGTTCTGGATCTCATAATCAATATTTACCAGCTTTCCATTTACCCGGGCGCCTACCATCTTATTTCCCACCGCACTGTGAATGGAGTAGGCAAAGTCAATGGGCGTGGAACCGCTGGGAAGGTTCTTCACATCGCCGGACGGGGTAAAGCAGTACACCGTGTCGGAAAACAGGTTCAGATCGCTCTTGATCAGACTTAAAAATTCCTTGGAATCGTCCGTATCCCGCTGCCACTCCAGAATCTGTCGCAGCCAGCTTAACTTGGCTTCCTCACTTCCCGCTGCCACCTGGCCGCTTCCGCTCTCTTTATATTTCCAGTGGGCGGCAATACCATACTCTGCCGTCCGGTGCATCTCAAAGGTTCGGATCTGAATCTCGAAGGGCTGTCCGTTGCTGCTGATCAGGGTAGTATGAAGGGACTGGTACATATTGGGTTTCGGCATGGCAATGTAATCCTTGAACCGTCCTGGTATGGGCTTATAAAGTTCATGGATCACACCCAGGGCCGCGTAGCAGTCCTTCACCGTCTCCACAATAATCCGCACAGCAAAAAGATCGTAAATCTGATCCAGCGTCTTGTTTTGATTGACCATCTTCCGGTAGATACTGAAAAAGTGCTTTACACGTCCGTCCACCTTGGCCTTGATGCCGGAAGCTTCCATGTGGCTCTTCACTTCCTGGACAATGCCATCCACAAACGCTTCCCTTGCCTCCTTGCGGAGAGAAATTTTCTCCGCAAGGTCATAATAAACCTCCGGTTCCAGATATTTTAAAGATAAATCATCCAGCTCTACTTTAATCTTGGAAATACCAAGGCGATGAGCAATGGGCGAATAGATGTCCAGCGTCTCTCTGGCCTTTTCTTTCTGCTTCTCCGGCGTCTGGTACTGAAGCGTACGCATATTGTGGAGCCGGTCCGCAAGTTTGATCAGGATCACCCGGATGTCCTTTGCCATAGCAAGAAACATCTTCCGCAGGTTCTCCGCCTGCAGCTCTACCTTATCTGCAGACCAGGAAAGCTGGGTCAGCTTGGTTACTCCATCCACTAAAAGAGCCACTTCATCCCCGAATTCGCCCTTAAGCTCATCCAGGGTCATCACCGTATCCTCCACCACATCGTGAAGAATGGCCGCCGCAAGGGTCTCCTTATCCATCTCCAGATCCGCCAGAATGATCGCCACGCAAAGCGGATGGATGATGTAAGGCTCGCCTGACTTGCGCTTCTGGTTCGCATGTGCTTTGTCCGCGATCCGGTAGGCCTTCTCGATCATGCTGATATCATCGGAAGGGTGGTACCTGCGGATGCTGCGGATCAGGTCCGCATACAGCTCTTCCGGGCTGGTAAACGATGCCGGCGCTTCCAGTTCAATATCCAGTTTTTCCTTCATTCCCTCGTTCGCCATTCAAACACCTGCCTGTTTTTCTACATAATTAATACACATTATAGTTTTTTTCGTCAAAAATTGCAAGTATTATGTGATGTTCGGCGGTTTCAGGGACTGCAGGACAAAAAACGCCGCGGCAGTCTGGTTTCTGCCGCAGCGCTTTCTTGTGCTGCATTTTTTGTGCAGCGGTTACTTTCCTTCATAAATAATAGCCGAATCCACCGGATAGTCCTTTAACCGCTCTCTCCCCTTAAGACCGGCTAATTCCATCACAAAGCAGATCTTTACCACCTGTCCTCCCAGTTCATTAATTAACCGGATAATTGCCTCGGTGGTGCCGCCGGTGGCAATCAGATCATCTACGATAACTACCTTCTGTCCTGGCTTTATGGCATCCTTGTGGATCTCAATCTCAGCTGTGCCATATTCCAGTTCGTAAGAAGCAGAAATAGTCTCCCTGGGAAGTTTCCCCTTCTTGCGCACCGGAACGAACCCCTTGCGAAGGGCATAAGCCACGGGAACGCCGAAAATAAATCCTCTGGATTCCGGTCCCACCACCAGATCAAAATCCAGTCCGTCTGTCATGGCGATCAGCTGGTCCACAGCCTGATGGAGCCCTTCCCCATCCTGGAGGATGGTGGTAATGTCCCGGAAGATAATTCCCGGCTCCGGGAAATCCGGAATGCTTGTTACATAATCTTCTAATTTTTTCATATCTTGTCTGACCTTTCTAAATCTCCGGAACCTGCCGGCCTTTGGGGCCTGGAATCCCGGCTATCCGCCGATCCGCTTTACCGTTTCGCGCACCACCAGACGATTGTCCAGATAAATCCGCCGGTTATCTACAATGCCTTCATCCAGCCTCCGCAGCAAAATGCGTGTTCCCGTCCGCGCAATCTCCCCCATATTCCGCTCTACGGTGGTCAGCTGCATATTGGCATAACCGGACATATCCCAGTTGTCAAAACCGGTAAGAGAGATATCTCCCGGCACCGTCAGCCCCTTTTCATATATGGCATTTCTTGCTCCGAAAGCCATCTCATCATTAAAGCAAAGAATCGCTGTAGGACTGTGATCTTCCAGAATCCTGCGTGCTGCCTTATATCCGCTGTCATACCGGTAATTTCCCTCATAGGAAGGAATCCTGTCCGGATCCAGCCCATGACGGATGGCAGAAGCCCGCCATCCCCGGCGGCGCTCCCTGGTAGAATCCAGGCCGCGGCTTCCTTCAATCACGCAAATGTCCCGATGACCGTTCTCAATCAGGTAATCCATGATCTTTGTCATGGCCTCTGCCTCGTCGGTAGTCACATTCGGCGCGTCAAAAAACACAGTCCGGCAGATGATTACCATGGGAATCCCCTTTTCGTGGACCTCCTCCATGAAGAGAAGGTCCTCATTTTTCTGGGAAAGCACGATAACCCCGTCACAGTAACTTGGATTCAATGTCCCGGTTTCATACATATCGATTCCCTTTACCATTACATTATATTTGCTTCCCGTCACACTGTAAATTCCCGTAAGTACATCATGAAGGACAAAAGGCGATGACATCTTTCCAATGGTGGAAAAATAAAGGCCGATATTGTACGAACGGGATTTTTTTAAACTTATGGCCGCCCGATTGGGCATATAGCCCATTTCCTCCGCAATCTGCAGAATCCGCTGCCGTTTCTCGCTGTCTGCCGCCCCAATGCCGTTTAAAGCCCGGGACACTGTGGAATAGGACACACCGGCTGCCTTTGCAATATCCTTGATGGTAACAGCCATACCTTCTCCTTTATCTGCTGCGCCAGCGCAGCGTCTTTGTCCCGATACCGTCTCCTATGACTCAATCTGGTCGATGTGCTCTAATACCATCGCCTCGCCGTCCTGTCCCTGAATCTCTACATTATGCAGTACAAGGGTTTTTATATTGGCAGCAAAAAGTCCGGATCTGGTCATGGGCTCTACGCCCTCCATCATTGCCGGAACACCGGTCTGGGTCTCCGCAGCATAGTTTACCCGGACGTTGCTCATCTCTACTCTGCCGATCTTCTGCTCCGGGAGACCGTAGAAAAATGCTGCTGCCACATGGCAGTTGTCCGCCTGGATATTGCGGAAAGCCAGGGAACGGATATCCGGAGTCCGGTCATCTACCGGAAGTGCTTCCTTGGTCCTTACATACTCGGTATGTCCGTCCGGATCGCAGAAATAAAAGCTGTTGGCAACAAAGGGCGTCATTACATGGTCCATGTGAATATTGTCAAAAAGCACTCCCTCGATGATGGCGTCTTTTCCTCTTCCTCTTCGGGTTTTAATCCGCAGTCCACGGTCGGTATGCAGGAAAAGGCAGTCTTTTACGATCAGATTCTTTACGCCGCCTGCCATCTCGCTTCCGATCGTAACGGAACCATGGCCGTCCCGCATGCAGCACTGACGAATGGTAATATCCTCGGAAGGCGTACGGTACTTGGCTCCCATGTAAATCTTTCCGGATTTTACGGCAATGCAGTCATCTCCCAGAGAGAAATACACACCTGCAATCTCCAGATCCCTGCAGGACTCCGGATCCAGTCCGTCAGTATTGGGCGAATCCTTGGGATTCAATACAGACAGATCCAGGAAGCGCAGATGATTTGAGAAAAACGGATGGATGTTCCAGGAAGGACTGTTCTGCACCGTAATTCCCTGAACCACAATATTCTCACACTGATTTAAGAAAATCATCCTTGGCCGGAAGGCGATGTTCATCACTTTGGGATTGTTCCACCAGTTTCCTTCTTCTTTTCCGGCTTTTCCATCCAGAATACCCTCGCCGTAAAGCACTGCATTCTTTACATTTACACCGGTGATAATGGCAGAAAACATGGGAAGTGGATTTCCTTCCCAAGTTCCCAGGATATATTCTTTCTCCTCATCGTAACTCTGAACCGCCTCCGGGAAGATGGGGAACATGGTCCGGTCCGTATAAGCTTCCAGTACAGCACCCTTCTCCAGTTCAATTTTTACATCATCCTTTAAAAACAGGGAGGTTACCTTGTAAACGCCTTCCGGAATCAGCACCCGGCTGTCCTTGGGGCAGGCCATAATTGCCGCCTGGATAAAGGAGGTGTCATTGTTCACGCCATCGCCCTTTGCGCCGAAATCTCTGACATTCAGGGTAACAAACTCATAATCCGTGGTAAATACCGCCCAAGCCGCCGTCTCTTCTCCGTCCTTTATCTCTACGGTATACATAGTCTGCGGCTTCAATCCATACAGACTGAAGATCACGCGGTCCGTCTCCTTCGTCTTCACACCGTTTACATAGACATCGTATTTCTTTCCCAGCTGGAAAATGCTTCCATCGATGCACTCAGCCACGGCGCATCTTGCGTTCTTATAAATAATATTTAATTTCATGATCGAAATCCCTTTCATGGTTTGCTCTCAACAAAAGAAAAGACTGCAAAATATGATTTCAGCCTGTGACTGCCGAAATCGGCAAAACCAGCTATTTCATATCTTACAGCCGCTTTATCTTTTTTCATGCCTCAATATGCAGATTCTGATACTTTTCTTTAAGAAGTGTCTTGTTGGCGCACGCCTTCTCAAGGCAGGCGGCAAGCAGCGCCTTCTCCTCTTCATCCTTTACCCGGTAAACATCCCCCTGCTCACGGATCTTCTCCAGGAGTCTGTGCATATTCGCCCGGAATATATCCTGAAGCCCCCGGTAATGTTCATAAATTTCCGGACTCATCTGGTTAATGGTATCAATCAGGTACATCAGATCCTGGATCTGAGAACAGTCTGCGTTCCGGAACTTCTCCACGATCTGAGCATAGTGGGCCTTCTTTTCCACCTTCGTATCCTGTTCCGTGTAAGCAGGCATCTCTGCCAGAGTCATCTGTGACAAATCGCTCACAGCTTTGCTCCTCCTTCCCTCGCTGCCCCGGATTCACCGGGAAACATCATAAGCCGCATGCACACGCCCCTCCGGGGCACAGTCAGAATGCACCTCTGCACTGCCGGTGCCCCGCAGGATGCAAAGGTTTGCATGCCCGCAAAAAAAATTATGCACATTCGCCATTTGTAATCTCTTACATGAAGGTTTTTATGAGCAAATATGCATGTCCTTTTTTCGTATTTTTATCATACCATAGTAAAATCCCGGCGTCAATTATGCATTATGCATAGGTTTCTTTTAATATTTTGTCCACAATGTCCAATTCCTTTCCGTTTCCATTTATGATAAGCTAAATTTGCAGGCCAGGCATTGTATCCTGTCCCGCGGAAAAATACGAGAAGGAGCGCTATATCATGGATATTTTAGACCGCTATATTGACCAGCTTCTGGAAAAAAGCACCCCCCAGGCCCCCGTATGGAACCTGGAAAAGATCCGCGCCGGAAAGAAGCCTTCCTGGAACTATATGGATGGCTGTATGATCAAGGCGATCATCGAGCTGTATCATATTACAAAGAACGAAAAGTACCTGCAGTTTGCAGATGATTTTATCGATTACTTCGTAAATGATGACGGCTCCATTCAGTCTTATGACCCCAAAGAGTACAATCTGGATAATGTAAATGCCGGAAAGACATTATTTGACCTGTATCAGCTTACCGGTAAAGAGAAATACCGGAAAGCCATTGACACCGTATACAGCCAGCTGCAGGGACAGCCCCGCACCTCCACCGGAAATTTCTGGCATAAGATGATCTATCCCAACCAGATCTGGCTGGACGGCCTTTACATGGCCCAGCCTTTCTACATGCAGTACGAAGTCACCTACAATGACTGCAAAAACTGCGCCGATTCCTTTAACCAGTTTGAGAATGTATATAATCTCATGCGTGACACCCGCAACGGCCTGTACTACCACGCCTATGATGACTCCCGCCAGATGTTCTGGTGCGATAAGGTAACCGGTCTGTCTTCGAATTTCTGGCTCCGCGCCCTTGGCTGGTATGCCATGGCTCTGATCGACACCATGGAGATCATGCCGGAGTCTCTTTCCAAAGAGAAGGCCCGGCTGAATGCCATCTACAAGGAACTCATCGATTCCATGCTTCCTTACCAGGATGAAGAAACCGGCATGTGGTATCAGGTAGTAAACCGCGGCGGCATTAAGCCAAATTATCTGGAAACCTCCGGTTCCGCCATCTTCGCTTACGCGATCATGAAGAGCGTACGCTTAGGATTCCTGGATGAAAGCTATTTCCAGTACGGTGAAAAAGCATTCAGCGGCATCTGCAGAACCTATCTTTCCGAAGAAAACGGCGAACTGCAGTTAGGCGGCATCTGCCTGGTAGCCGGCCTTGGAAATAAGGAAATGCGGGAAGGTACCTTCGATTACTACATGAGAGAACCGATCGTAAAGAATGAAGCCAAGGGCGTAGCTCCCCTGATTCTGGCCTACATCGAGATCATGTTCCATAATGGCAAATAGCATTAACTTTTCAAAAAAAGGTGAGGCAAAACCGTTTTCCGGCGCTGCCTCACCTTTTTATCTATTCTGATAGCTGTTCCGTTTTGTTTTATGATACCTCCGGTCCATTTCCCTCACCGGATCTTGTCTCTGGCCTGTTCCAGCTTTCCGAAATATGCCGTGTAAGCCTGGGTTGTGGACGTATCCGAATGGCCCAGCATTGCCTGAACCGCGTGAATGTCGGCGCCGTTGCGCAGAAGATGGGCTGCAAAGGAATGACGCAGACTGTGAGGAGTAATGTCGCTCTTGATGCCGGCCTTGTCCCCATAAAATTTAATAATTTTCCAGAATCCCTGCCGGCTCATAGGCAGGCCGCTGCAGTTAGTAAAAAGCCACTCCGACTCCCGTCCCTTTAAAAGGATGCCGCGGCTGTTCATCAGGTACTCCTGAAGTGCCTTTCTGGCGACTTTGCCGAAGGGAACCATCCGCTCTTTCTGCTGATCCCTGCAGGTAATAAATCCCACGTTCAGATTTACATCCTCAAGCTTCAGATGAACCAGCTCCGATACCCGTATTCCCGTAGCATACAAAAGTTCCAGCATAGCCTTATCCCGGATCTCCTTGGCATTCCTGCCGCAGGGCTGGGCCATCAGTGCCTCGATCTCCTCTACGGTCAGGATAACCGGCGCTTTCTTTTCGATCTTCGGCGCCTTTAATAATTCTGCCGGGTCTCTTTTAATGTTCCCCATGCTGAATTCGTAATGAAAAAAGGCTTTTATCGATGCCAGGACCCGGGATATGGTAGTTGTGGCCTTGCCTTCCCGCTCCAGATACAGTATGTAAGAATTCAGACTGGTTCTGGTCACTTTTGGCACCTCGTAAATCCCCTGACCTTCCAGATATTCACACAGCTGCAGCAGATCACGTTGATAAGACACCTGCGTATTTCTGGATGTCTTCTTAACATCCTTTAAATATTCCACAAAGTTTGCTATTTCCCCTACCATAATCCATCCCTCATTACATCATTCCCGCCTGCCTTTCTTGACCCTTCTCCGGACAGCTGAAAGCATAGGAATTCTCCGCTCATGCGGAAAAGACCTATGCTCCTCTTTTTCATCACAAAACAGGCAAAATCAGACTGGTAACATACATTATATATACAAAATCCGATAAAATCAAACACATTTTTCCCACTTTTGCCTCATTTTTTTCTGATTTACATAAAAAATACAAGATGTTGCAGAGCCGCTGTTTTTCTTCTCAATATGTTGTAAATATTTTTTTTGCATCCTTAAAGGATTTTAAGGAAAAACGGGTTCCAGAAGGCCTCGGCCGCCGCCCCCAGTCCTAAAAATCCGGCTGCCAGAAAAGTGGGAAGCACCCTCAGCCTGCGGTTTCCCGACAGTCCCCACCAGGCAAGCAGACTCCAGACCGGAATATAAAAAAGGAACTGCGGAAAACAGGACAGCAAAAACACCGGCAGTCCAAACATTCCGTTTTCCAGCGTACACATGGTAATAACCCATCCCATGGAAAATCCTCCGTAAAGCGCCAGTACACAAAAAGCCGGAACAGCACAGACTGTGAGTCCCAGTATCCAGCCCAGCATCCCTTCCCCCAGCCTGCGCCGCAGAAGATAAAAAAACTTTTCTCCGTTTCCCGGCATCTGTCTCCACGCACTCTCCCCGACTCCCCAGCTGATCCATCCTTCTTCCAAGCCGATCGTCCTGCTGTTTGGCCCTTCTGGTGAAAATGGCAGCCAGTTCCTGCCATACATCCAGTTTCCTGCCACTGTCCCCGCTGCCAGTCCCACAAAAAAACAGATCAGACAAAGCCGGAAGTTCCATCTAGCCTCTCTGTCCGGCCCCGGTTTTGCTCGTCTTACCGCGTTTCCGATATTCCACATAAAAAAGCCCCTGCAAGATCGTTTTCTGAAACAATCTATGCAGCGGGCTTTTATTTCATGATGGCGGCAGACAGGACCTCCCAAAGGCAGTTCTTTCCCGGCCTGCCTTTTCTTTTTGTCAGCTGCGGTACTTTCTGGCATAGGCCAGTATGGCAGCCATGGTCTTTGCATCTGTAATCTTTCCGGAAAAGATCATCTCTTCCAGGTCTTTCAGTTCCCATTCTTCTACCTGAATCACTTCATCTTCATCCAGATGCTGATGAGACGGCTTCAGATCCCTGGCAAGATAAATATCAATATGCTCGTCGCAGAAAGCGATTGTAGTATTCACACTGATTAAAAACTCCATGGATTCAGCCCGATATCCGGTCTCTTCCTCCAGTTCTCTGGCTGCACAGTCCAGAGTAGGCTCATCCGGGCTGTCCAGCTTCCCTGCCGGAATTTCCAGAGTAAAACGGTCCAGCGCATTCCGATACTGGCGGACCATAAGGATCTTCCCTTCCTCCGTCACCGGAATCACTGCCGCTGCTCCATCATGATGGATAAAGTCCCACCGGCACTCATGTCCGTTGGAAATCACCCGATCTTCATAAATCTTCAGAATCGTTCCCTGATACTTCAGTTCCCGGCCAATGCGTACTACCGGCGGTTTTCCGTTCTCAATACCAGCAGTGTGATCCGTTTTTGTTTCCATTTCTTTCCCCATCTTTTCCTCCTCTGCTTTCCGTTCCATACTCCATTCTCCTTCCGTCCTGCCTTTTATAAAGACCGGCACCGGTCATAGCAGGCATCCGTAGCCTTCATGATGGCATTGCGGAATCCCCACTGTTCCAGCGCTTCTACAGCTGCAATGGTAGTTCCTCCGGGAGAGCAAACCATGTCTTTCAGTTCTCCCGGATGCTTTCCGGTCTCCAAAACCATTTTGGCACTTCCCAAAACCGTCTGGGCTACCATCTCATAGGCATCCTTTCTGGAGAGGCCGCATTTTACCGCTCCGTCAGCCAGTGCTTCAATAAACATATAAACATAGGCTGGTGAACTTCCGCTGGCACATGCCACGGCATCCATCAGCCGCTCCTCCACCAGCTTCATTTTTCCAAAAGAACCAAAGAAGCCGACAAGCATCGCTTTCTCCTCATCTGAAAAAGCGGATGCATCATAGCTGACACCTGTCATCCCCTCCCCCAAAAGAGCAGGGGTATTGGGCATGGCCCGCACATATCTCCGTTCGTCTCCAAGCATTTCCCGCAGATAATCAAGAGACTTTCCCGGAGCGATGGAAATCACAATCTGTCCGGAACATACCACCGTCCGGATCTCCTTTATCACAGCGCTGTAATACTGCGGCTTCACAGCCAAAACCAGATATTTAACTTTTCCTGCACACTCTGCATTATTCGATGTGCAGGCAACTCCCGTCTCCTGGCTCACACGCTCACACACCCTCGGGTCCGCATCCGTAAACAAAAGCTCCTCCGGCGAAAAGCCATGGCCCAAAAGCCCTTTCATAATTGCCGATCCCATATTTCCCATACCAATAAAACCAATTGTCGCCATATTGTCCTCCTCTTTCCAAATGCGCCGCCAAATTTTCACGGGATAGCTGGAGCGCCTCCCGCCGGCCCATGAAGGATTGTTCAAAAAAAACAAAAGAGACCGCAGAAATCATTCCTGCAGCCTCCCTTTTTTCATTTACCAGATGTATTACTTTGCATAGTCGGTAACCCTGGATTCCCGGATTACGTTTACTTTGATCTGACCTGGATATTCAAGATCATTTTCAATCCGCTTGGAAATGTCCCTTGCTAACAGAACCATATCGTCATCGCTGATCTGTTCCGGAACCACCATAACGCGGACCTCGCGTCCCGCCTGAATGGCAAAAGACTTATCCACTCCCTTAAAGGAGTTTGCAATATCTTCTAACTGCTTTAATCTGTTGGTATATGTTTCCAGAGTCTCCCTTCTGGCGCCTGGTCTGGCAGCAGATATGGTATCCGCCGCCTGCACAATACAGGCAATCAGACTCTGGGGTTCAACGTCACCATGATGGGCTTCCACTGCATTGATCACAACAGCAGATTCCCGATACTTCCGGCATAACTCAACGCCCAGCTGCACGTGAGTGCCTTCCTGTTCATGGTCAACGGATTTCCCAATGTCATGTAATAAGCCGGCCCGCTTAGCCACACGCACGTCCAATCCCAGCTCGCTGGCCAGCAAACCGGAAAGCTGAGCTACTTCTATGGAATGCTTCAGTGCGTTCTGACCATAACTGGTCCTGAATTTCATTTTTCCCAGAAGCTTTACCAGTTCGGGATGAATGCCGTGTACACCGGCTTCCAGTGTCGCAGTCTCTCCTTCTTCCCGCATCATGGTTTCTACTTCCTTCTGTGCCTTTTCTACCATTTCCTCGATCCTGGCCGGGTGGATTCGTCCGTCCACGATCAATCTCTCTAATGCAATTCTTGCTACTTCTCTTCGAATTGGATCAAATCCCGATAATACGACAGCTTCAGGCGTGTCATCAATGATCAGCTCTACGCCGGTCATTGTCTCTAATGTACGAATATTCCGGCCCTCACGTCCGATAATCCGTCCTTTCATCTCATCGTTTGGAAGCTGTACGACGGATACCGTGGTCTCTGCCACATGATCAGCCGCACACCGCTGAATGGCGGTTACAATAAAGTCTTTTGCCTTTCGGTCAGCTTCTTCCTTGGCTTTGTTTTCCAGTTCCTTAACTAATTTTGCAGTATCGTGTTTTACATCGTCTTCAACAGATTTTAAAAGATATTCTTTTGCCTGTTCGGAGGTCAGTCCTGAAATTTTCTCCAGTTCCTGTATCCCCTTGTCATAAAGTGCATCTACTTCTGCACTTCTCTTATTCAGGGCATCCTCTCTCTGCTGTAAACCGGCTTCCCTCTTCTCAAGGGACTCTGCCTTCTTTTCTACGTTTTCTTCCTTGCTCAGTACGCGGCGTTCATAACGCTGAAGTTCTGCTCTTCTTTCCTTCGTTTCTTTTTCCAGCTCATTCTTAGTCTTCAATGACTCTTCTTTTGCTTCCAGGAGAGCTTCTCGCTTCTTTGTCTCTGCTACCTTTAACGCTTCGTCTATTATCTCCCTGGATTTTTCTTCTGCAGAACCAACCTTACTTTCGTAGGATTTTTTCTGATAAGAAGTGGCCACAACCCAGGTAATAGCTGCAACGATAATGCAAGCAACCAATACTATTAACGGTGACACAGGAGCACCTCCTTATTTAATTTTCATTGTACGAATACAACAGTATAAGTTTAAACGTTTTTCGGTATTATGTCAAGTATATAAACAAGTTTTCCGTTCTATTCGGACAATTTGAACAATACAGGAGAAACTCTCAGGAAATTCTGTGTTTCGACAAGAAGAGAAAGCACATCTCGCAGCAAAAATCTGCCGCCAGCCAGAGAACACGTCCTCAGGAATACTGCACCTGTGCCCCTAATTCCTCCATGGCTTCCGAAATCTGTTCATAGGAATATCCTCGTCTGGCAAGCATAGCCGTCAGACGGGCATACTGCTTCCCGTCAGGGGGTTCACCCGGCCGAAAGCCCTTCTTTTCCAAAAGCTCTCGGATCTGCCCTCTCTCGTCCAGCGGATAGTCCTCTAAAAGCTGCTGAATCAGATCTCTGGAAAAGCCTTTCCTCTGCATCTGTACTGCCAGCTGTCTTCTGCTCTTTTTCTTTCCTTCCTGCTCAAGATAGCGGAGTGCATACGCCTCATCATCAATATAATGATATCTTTGGACCATGGCCAGGGCATCCTCCACCGCATCTTTCGGATATCCTTCCCTGGCAAGAAGCCGCCGGAGTTCCTGCTCCGTCTTATCAGAAACCTGCAGAGCTTTCAGAATCCGTTCTCTGGCCCTTGGCTTTAAAACCGTCTCCAAAAGCTCTGCAAAAACGGTCTCATCAAGAGGAGCCCCTTCCCGTATGCCGAAGCGTGAAAGATCACTTCCGTACAGGATGACGGCTTCTTCT
>DVKS01000023.1 GCA_018715905.1 Candidatus Caccovicinus merdipullorum
AGCTTTACATTGGTGTTGGAATACGCCACATCCACCTTGCACTGTTCATAGCTTCTGGTGGAAAGGAAACAGGCCGGAGACACTGCATAGGATTTCTTTCCGCACCTTGCCAGGCCGGCCGCTATGCTTACCAGATTCTGCTCTGCGATCCCGGTCTCCACAAACTGTTCCGGAAAGGCATCGGCAAATGGTCCGAAAGAACCGCTCCCTCTGGAATCGCTGCACAGGGCCACAATATTCCGGTCCGTCTTTGCCGCTTCCATAAGTACCTGACAGATCACCTGCTTATTCGCCGTCTTTTTCATCCCGCTCTGCCTCCTCCTTCTTTAGGTCCTCCATGATCACCGCATACTCTTCTTCTGACGGAACATGATGGTGCCACCCGGCCTGGTTCTCCATGATGGAAGATCCCTTCCCCTTCACGGTATTGGCAATCAGCACCGTCGGCTTCCCCTTCACCGTTTTCGCCTCCTCAAAGGCCTCATGCAGCTGGTCCACATCATTTCCGTCAGCCACGTCGATTACGTGCCAGCCAAAGCTTCGGAATCGTTCATGAAGATCATCTAATCCCATGATCTCCTCCGTATTTCCGGAAATCTGAAGACGGTTCCGGTCTACCACAGCGCAGAGATTATCCAGCCGGTACTGGCTTGCAGCCATGGCTCCTTCCCAGACAGAACCTTCTGCCAGTTCCCCGTCTCCCATGACCACATATACCCGGTAATCCCGGCCGTCCATCTTTCCGGCCCTGGCCATCCCCACACTTACGGGAAGGCCGTGTCCCAGAGAACCGGAATTCATCTCGATTCCCGGAAGCTTATTATTGGGATGGCCGATGTAAGAGGTTCCGAACTGTCCGATCCCCTTTAAAATATCCTCTTTATCCAGAAATCCCTTCTGGGCCAGCACCGCATAATACGCTTCCATGGAATGGCCCTTGCTCAGGATAAAACGATCCCGGTCCGGATCCTTCACCCGGTCCGGACTGACCTGCATCTGGCGGAAGTAAAGTTCCGTCAGAATCTCCATTACACTCATGTCGCCGCCGATATGTCCGGCCTTCCCTGCCCGGATGATATCAACCGTATCCCGGCGCAGCCGGTATGCCAATGCACTTAAATTCATATGCTCCTGTCCTTTCTGCTTTCCTGTCCTTTCCCCTTCTCATTCTTCCCTTCCCCATCCGGCAGAGGGAGAAGGGAAATCAGGCAGCCGGTCAGCGTTCGCCTCTCAGATAAGCTTTTACCTCTTCTTCAATGGGATCGTAAAAATCCGGCTTTACGCCAATATACTTGCAGGCCTCATAAAGCACCGGCACCACATCCCGATGAATGCCGACACAGTGATGAATGTAAGGTCCTTCCACGATCTTTGCTTCCAGACGGCGGATGTTTTCCACCTCTACCCACAGATACGTTCCCATTCCTTTCGGTCCGTCCACACCCTTTGCCCGGCCCAGAAGAAGAGAATACTCTCCATTGTCCCCGTCAAACCGGCAGAGGGTTACATCTCCATGCTTTGCTTCTGCCGTAATGCTTCCCGGATAATCAAAAGCCAGCGGATAGGTAAGCTTCGGTTTCTCCTTCGCCACCGATGCCGGCCAGGGACCGCAGTGCTGCAGAAGCTCCCCGTTTTCCAGGTCCGGGTGGCGGATGGTCCAGTCGGCAAAAAAGCTTCTGGTGTCATCCAGGACAGCCGCCTCTGCCAAAAGCGCGGTAACTGCGCCGTGGATATCCGTCTCGCAGACCACCGGAATCCCCTTTTCATTTAAAATGGCGTTTGCCGCACAGGGCATGATGCCGATCTCTGTCTGAAGCGCATTCCAGCACTGGATGGCTGCCGCACTGCATCCGTACCGTTTTGTCAGCTGCTCCATGGCTGCCGCCAGGGCCGCCACATTCTCTACCTCCTGATGGCCGATCTGGATCTCCATGGTACTGTGGATGTAAGAAAGCATTTCCTGAAGCTTATGGCCTTCCGCTTTTACCTTGCGGACCTCTTCCATCAGTTCGGTCATGGGGATGGGCGCCAGCTGAATATTGAATTTTTCCAGAAGTTCCCCTTCGTTGCACATGGTGGTCCAGAAATCAAAGGGTCTGGTGGATATCTGAAGTATCCGGATGTTTTTAAAGGTTTTCACCACATTGCAGACTGCAAGGAAATCCCGAACCCCTTCCTCAAACACCGGATCCTGCAGACGGCAGTTGGTCAGGTAGGTAAAGGGAATCTGGAAGCGGCGCAGCACCTTTCCCGTAGCAAACAGACCGCACTGGGTATCCCGAAGCCGCCTGCCGTCCGGTTCCGGCCGTTCATCCAGCGGTCCCCACAAAAGCACCGGCACCCCCAGCTTTTTGGCAAGTCTTGCGCACACATACTCCGTCCCGAAATTACAGTGGGGAAGCATCAGTCCGTCTACGCCTTCTGCCTGGAATTTTTCCGCGATCTTCTCCACATCCCGGTCATCATAAAGAAGTCCCTCCGGATTGATATCCTTAATATCAACAAAATCAATTCCCAGTTCCTTAAGGCGCTCCGCCGTCAGAGCCCTGTACTTTAACGCATCGGGCGCACTGAAAATACTGCGTCTGGTGGGTGCAAAACCAAGCTTTACTTTTTTCATCCTGATCATCCTCCTGCTTGTTTTTCATCTTTGTCTTGCATTATATCCTGCATTGTTCTGAATTTCTTTATATAATTAAGTATATTTTTCTTAATTTAAACTGAATATTTTAATACGCCTCTTGCATATAAGACGTATCCGCGATATACTGACAGCAGAAAGATTCAGAATATGTCAGGAGGACGCATATGAGCATTACTGCAAAAGAACTGGCCAAAAAGCTCGGCCTTTCCGAAGCTGCCGTATCCATGGCACTGAATAATAAGCCCGGTGTCAGCCGTGAGACACGCCAGCTTGTTTTTGACACTGCAGAGAGAGAAGGGTATGATTTTTCCAGAGTGGCAGCAAAAAAGCAGGTGTCCGGAAGCCTGTATTTTGTCCTGTTCAAAAAGCACGGCGCCATCGTGGCAGACACGCCGTTCTTCTCCCAGCTGTCCGACGGGATCAGCGAGGGCTGCAAAGATACAGGGTATAAGATGAACACCCGCTATATTTATGATGATGAACCGACACTGTCAAAGCAGATCGAAGACATCCAGTATTCCGACTGCTGCGGCATCATCCTTCTTGGCACGGAGATGACCGTCAGCGACTTCAAACTCTTCCAGAAACTCCCCATTCCCATCGTGCTTCTGGATACGTATTTTGAAACCGTGGAGGCCGATTACGTCCTCATTAATAATGTACAGGGCGCCTTTCTGGCCACTTCTTACCTGATTAAGCGCACCCAGAAACAGCCCGGCTACCTGCGCTCCTCCTACTCCATCGGGAATTTTGAAGAACGTGCTTCCGGATTCTACAATGCGGTGCGGGCCGGCGGCATGTCCGCCTCCAAATCCATCGTCCACCGCCTGACCCCCTCGGTGGAAGGGGCATTTTCCGATATGATGGAAATTTTAGAGCGGGGCGATGAGCTTGCGGGATGCTACTTTGCCGACAATGACCTGATCGCCGTAGGCGCCATGCGTGCCCTGAAAACCAGGGGATACCGCATCCCTGAGGATATTTCCATCGTAGGCTTTGACAACATTCCCTTCAGCAATATTGTCGAACCCAGCCTGACCACCATCCATGTGCCGAAAAAGGAAATGGGCATCCTGGCTGTGGAGCGTCTGGTCTCGCGGCTGGAAAAAAAGAAGGCCGCACCGGTAAAAATCGAAGTCTCCACCCATCTGATCAAGCGGCATTCTGCCTGAACCCCGGGCACGGCCTTGCCCGTCATTCCGGCATCG
>DVKS01000193.1 GCA_018715905.1 Candidatus Caccovicinus merdipullorum
GCTCTGAAATTAAAGGAGATTTCCTATATTCATGCGGAAGCCTATGCAGCCGGAGAATTAAAACACGGAACCATTGCTCTGATCTCCCAGGATGTGCCTGTTATCGCCATTGCGACCCAGGACAGGATTTATTCCAAGGCAATATCTAATGTGCGTGAAGTAAAGGCCAGAGGCGCTTTTGTGGTCCTTTTGACAAAGGAAGGCGCATCACTGGATGAAAGTCTGGCAAATCTGCATATTACCATTCCGGCAGTCCGGGACATCTTTACCGTGTTTCCCATTGCGGTGGCACTGCAGCTGATTGCTTACTATGCTTCTGTAGGAAAGAATCTGGATGTGGACCAGCCGCGGAATCTGGCAAAATCCGTAACGGTGGAATAAAGAACCAGTCTCTGCAGCGCTTATTGCTGCAGAGACTGGTTCTTTTAGAAATTTTTTCTCCAGGTTGACGGTGTGAATAAAAGAAGCAGGGGGAACAGTTCCAGACGGCCTGCAAGCATGTCAAACATCAGTACATACTTGGACAGAGGGGAAAACCCGCTCCAGTTGCATACGGGCCCTACTTTAGAAAGACCGGGACCGATATTATTGAAGGTAGCTGCTACTGCCGTAAAGTTCGTGGTAAAATCAAAATTATCCAGACTTACAATCAGCACAGAAGCGAAGAAGAACAGCGCATAGGTGACAAAAAAGGCGTTTACGGAACGCAGAATGGTATTTTCAAGCTTCTTTCCCTCCAGCCGAAGTACTTTTACACACTGGGGATGAAAAAGGCTCCTCATCTCTCGCCCCATTTCCTTTACTCCGATCAATACACGGGATACCTTAAGACCGCCGCCGGTGCTGCCGGCACAGGCGCCGATAAACATCAGAATCACCAGGATAGTCTTGGAAAATTCCGGCCACTGATCGAAATCAGCAGTAGCGTATCCAGTGGTAGTGATGATGGATGCCACCTGAAAAGCAGCCTGATGGAAGGATTCCAGGAGGCTTGGGAACATGTGCCGGATATTGACTGCGATCAGAATAATGGAAACAGCGACGATTCCCAGATAGGCTCTGGCCTCCTCGCACCGAAAAGCTTCTTTTGGCTTGCGGATCCGCAGCAGGTAATATACATTAAAGTTTATCCCAAACAGGATCATGAAGATGGTGATGATCAGCTGCTGGGCATGGGTGTAATCGCCGCAGCTGCTGTTCAGGATCCCGAATCCGCCGGTTCCGGCTGTTCCGAAGGTAATGCAGAGGGCATCAAAAAGCGGCATCTTAAACAAAAGAAGAAGCACGATCTGGATCAGCGTAATGCCAAGGTAAAGCTGATACAGGATTTTTGCCGTAACGCGGACCTTGGGAACCAGTTTCCCAACAGAGGGACCGGGACTTTCTGCACGCATAATATGCATGGTGGCGCCTCCTCCTATGTTGGGAAGAATGGCAAGTATAAATACAATAACGCCCATTCCGCCGATCCAATGGGTAAAACTTCGCCATAGAAGCATGCAGTGGCTCAACGCCTCCACATCCGAAAGTATACTGGAACCGGTGGTAGTAAAGCCGGAAATCACCTCAAAAAGCGCATCTTCAAAGAGAGGAATTTCCCTGCTTATGTAAAAAGGAAAAGCTCCGAAAATACTGAGGAAGATCCAGCTGAGTGCTACGACTACCAGCCCTTCTTTCGCATAAAAAACGGTGTTTTTCGGTTTTCGGAATGTGGATAGAATGCCGATTCCGCCGCATAGAACCATGGTGATCAGAAAATAGATTCCGCTTCTTTCCTGATAGATCGCAGCCGTCAGGCAGGGAAACAGCATCAGCACTGCTTCGATGTTCAGCACCCATCCCAGAATATATCTGATAATTGAAATGTTCATTTTCTTCCTGTGCCGCCTTTGCTTTGAAAGTCCGCCGCCGATTAGGCGGTATTAATTCAGGGATGCCTAATGCGCCGCCAGATTTTTGCAGGATGGCTCAAGTGCCGCCCGCCGGCGCATGAAGGTTTACTTTAGGATATCCTTCAGATCTTTCAATCCCCGGTTGGTTGTTACGATGATAACGGTATCTCCCACTTCCAGCGTATCCTTTCCGCGGGGGGTGATGATGCGCCGATTCCGGCTGATACCGGCTACCAGAAGGTTACTTTTTAGCTGCAGCTTTTCCAGAGGAATTCCCGTTATAGAGGAGGCATCTTTTCCTACCCGGAATTCCAGAGCTTCGGCCCGGTCATCTGCGATTTTATACAGAGTCTCCACATTGCTGCCAAGAGAATTCTGCATGGCACGGACGTACTGAAGAATGGAGTCGGCAGTAATCAGCTTGGGATATATGATACTTCCCAGATTCAGGGATTCAATAACATCCTCAAAGGCGATGCGGTTCACCTTTGTAATCAGCTTTGCATGGGATTTGCTGGCCGCATAAAGAGAAAGCATGATGTTTTCTTCATCAAATCCAGTCAGGGATGCAAAAGCCTCTGTCTGGCTGATTCCTTCCTCCAGCAGAAGCTGCTGATCGGAACCGTCTCCATGAATGATCATGGCAGAAGGAAGAAGTTCGCTTAATTCTGTACACCGGTCCAGATTCTGTTCGATGATTTTTATTTTTATTTTGGTGTCCTTAAGCAGCTTGGCCAGATAATAAGTAAGACGGCCGCCGCCTACGATCATGATGGATTTTGCGCTGTTGTTTTCGATACCTACTTTGCGGAAAAATTCCATGGAATCTTTCTGGGAGGCGATGAACGAGATTTTATCTCCCTCCTGCAGGACAAAACTTCCGTCAGGGATGACCACATCTTTTCCCCGCTCTACAATACAGATCAGTACATTGCACTTAAGTTTTTGCCCCACTTCCATAATCTGCATGTGATTCAGCGGTGAATTTTTCGGAATAATGAACTTTAAAAGCTCAAGCCTTCCTTTGGCGAAGGTGTCAATTTTTATGGCAGAGGGAAAACGCAGCAGCTTGGAAATTTCATGGGCAGCTGCCAGTTCCGGGTTAATGGCCAGGGAAAGGTTCAGTTCCTCGCGGAAATAGTGAATTTCCGAAGAATACTCCGGATTCCGGATCCTGGCGATGGTATGGCAGTTTCCAGCCTTTTTGGCAATCAGGCAGCAGAGCATATTCAGCTCATCGGAGTTTGTGGTGGCAATCAAAAGATCAGCCTCCTGAATACCTGCTTCGATCTGTGTCTGGAAGATTGCTCCGTTTCCGGTCACAGACATCACATCGATGCTGTCTGTGACTGTCCGGAGGATGTCGGAATTCCGGTCAACCAGTATAATGTCATGATTTTCACGGTTCAGCTTTTCTGCCAGGGTAACCCCTACCTTGCCGCAGCCCACAATAATAATTTTCATACCCAATTCTCCTTTGCTTCTTCTTCCCGCCCACGTAGTGCGGCCAGCTGTTCGTGAAGCGGTTTGTGAATCTTCTTTCGGGTAAGTTCAACTAAATTCAGTTTGGTCATTTCCACTACCGTTGTCTTAATCGGGTCTTTTTTTACAACCTCTTCCAGATACGAAAGAAGGGCCTTTCGATCTGCCTCTTCTGCCATATCGATGAAATCAATCAGAATAATGCCGGAAAGATTTCTCAGCCGCAGCTGCCGCCCGATCTCCTCTGCTGCTTCCAGATTGATTTTAAGGATCGTCTCCCGCAGTGTCTTTTTTTCGGAATATTTTCCGGTATTTACGTCAATAACCACCAGCGCTTCTGTTGGTTCAACAACCAGATAGCCTCCGGATTTCAGCCATACCTTTCTGGACACAGCATCTTCCAGGGCGCGGTCCAGATTATAAAGACTTTTAAGGGAAAGGAGGGGATCCTGGTAAAGGCGCAGCTTCCTTTTGTCTTCCGGCTGTTCCTTTTCAAGATACGCGGCAATCTGCTCATACAGATTCGGTTCATCGGTAATGATTTCCTCAAGCTGTGAAGAGTAGCTGTCCCGGACGCCTGCAAGAAAAGATGCCGGTCCCTGGTAAAGAAGGCTGCAGCAGTTTCGGAAAGGAGCCTTCTGGATGATCCTTTCATATTCTCCTTTTAAACTGTAGATTTCTTCCATAAGGGTTTCTTCGTCTGCATCCTTTGCGTTAGTGCGGATAATCAGGCCGAAGCCTTCCATATCTTCCTGACTCAGCCGTTCACGAATGCGCTTTTTAAAAGCCTGATCGGAAATCTTGCTGGAAAACCCGATTCCGTTTTTTCCGGCAGTAAGAACGGCAAGCCTTCCGGTAAAGGACAGACGGCCGGTGAGGACCAAGGCCTTTGTCTTTACTGCATCCCGGGCTACCTGCACCAGAATCTCATCCCCCTGCTTTAAATCTGTGGTGCGGGTTCCATCTGCGTGAAGGTGGCGGGGATTGTCCGATAAGCTGTAATAGCCGGTTATGCCTTCGCCGATATCGATAAAAGCAGAATTAATGTTTTTCTTTATGTTTTGGACTCTTCCAATATAAATACTGTTTAAGGCTGCCTTCCTGCGGACCGGTTCAAGGCTCAGCTGCAGGATTTTCTGGCCCTCTGCCAGAGCGGTGCAGATGACCTGGTCTTTTTGGGTGATAATCAGTTTATTCAATGCTTTCTCCTAATTCCTCCAGGGTAAGGAAGGGAACGGAGGCATTTTCCGGCGCTTTCGCGTAGACCTCTTCTCTCTGTACCTGGAAGGCAAACGGGGGCCGTTCCTGTCCCAGATGCCCGTAGTAAGCGTCCAGCACCAGCTCCGGTTTGATGTTTTCACTGCTGCCGGTGGAGATCTTAAGAAACAGCGTCTCCCCTTCTGCCCGGATTTCATACACAAGCGGTTTTAAATCCAGTTCCTTTTGGCCTTTTTTCGTCTTTTTCGTGATCAGGATCTGGTCCTGACGGAAAAACTCTTCTATGGACTTCATCCACTGGGCCGGCGACTCCGGCTGGTAACCGGCACGGAAAGTCAGCGTATAATCGGCAGCGGCTACGATGGACATGGCATTGGCTGCCGAATCCGGAAGCTTTATGACACGCCGGATCTGAATGCCCTCAGCCATAACGCTGTTTAACCGTTCCTTCATGGTGGAAAGATCTTCGGTATCTTCTGTTTCAATATCCATATATTCGCCGTTGCTGGTAATGCCTACGCCAAGGGGGGCTGCAAAGGACATGATCTGATGCGGACTGAATCCGCCGCTGTAGCAGATCGCCACATCCGCCCGGCGCATGGCCTTCTGGAAATAACGCATGATATCCAGGTGGCCGATAAATTTCATGGAGCCGTGTTTGGAAAACTTAATTCTTACTTTCATAGCAGACACCTCCTCCGAAATGAAGCGCACCGCAGCCGGCACATTTCTGGCGGCAGTTGGGAGTTACTTCTCCCTTCAGAGCTCTTTGCCATTCCCGCTTTAAAAATTCCTTGGACACGCCGGCATCGATGAAGTCCCAGGGGAAGATCTCATCGAGACTTCTCTCGCGGGTGGTATAAAAATCGATGGAAACGCCGCATTCTTCAAAAGCCTTCATCCAGATATCATTGTTAAAATATTCGGACCAGGAATCGAAAAGAGCGCCATTGCGGTAGGCCGTTTCAATTACAGCACCTACTCTCCTGTCTCCCCTGGCAAGGACGCCTTCCAGCACCGTAAGTTCCGCCTCGTGCCAGTTATATTTTAAACTCTTATAGTTTAACATCTCCCGAAACTTATGACGTACGATATTGGCACGTTCAATAAACTCATCTTTCGTACACATCCTTGCCCACTGGAAGGGAGTGAAAGGTTTCGGTACAAAGAAGGAAGAGCTGGCTACTACCTGCACCTTCCCCTGCCGCTTTTCCTTGGGAATTTCATCGTAATAAGTCTCTGCCACTTTCTCCGATAAGAGAGCGATGCCTTCCATATCTTCTACAGTCTCTGTGGGCAGGCCAAGCATAAAGTAAAGCTTTACCCGGTTCCATCCGCCGTGGAAGGCCTGTGCCGCTCCCTTTAAAATATCTTCCTCGGTAAGGCCCTTGTTGATCACATCCCGCAGTCTCTGGGAGCCGGCCTCCGGTGCGAAGGTCAGGCTGCTCTTTTTCACATCCTGGACCTTACTCATCACATCCAGAGAAAAGGCATCAATCCGCAGGGAGGGAAGAGAAATATTTACTCCTTTTCCCTTAAATTCCTCGATCAGGAAACGGATCAGCTCTTCCAGCTGGGTATAATCGCTGGAACTTAAGGAACTTAAAGAAATTTCCTCATGGCCGGTGGATTTTAACATCTGAGCGGCATGTTCCTTTAAGTATTCCAGACCACGCTCACGAAGGGGACGGTATACATTTCCTGCCTGACAGAACCTGCATCCACGGATACATCCGCGCATGATCTCCAGCACGATCCGGTCCTGGGTTACCTTAATGTATGGTACCAGGGGTTTTTCCAGATAGGGAACGGAATCCATATCCATCACCAGTTCTTTGGTGATGGTCTCCTTTGCGTGGGGATTAATGGGGCGGAAACTCTTTATGGTGCCATCGGGGTGATACTCCGTCTCATAAAAAGAAGGCACATAAATGCCCGGGATTTCCGCCGCCAGTTCCAGGAAATCTTTCCTTGAGCCGCCGGCCCGCTTATTCTCCAGATACCGGTCAAAGAGGTCGTAATAAACCGTTTCCCCTTCACCGATATAAACCAAATCAAAAAAATCAGCCAGCGGTTCCGGATTATAGGCACAAGGACCGCCGCCAATAACGATGGGACATTCTTCTCCACGGTCTGCAGCATGAAGGGGAATTCCCGACAGATCCAGGACCTGCAGCACATT
>DVKS01000194.1 GCA_018715905.1 Candidatus Caccovicinus merdipullorum
GATGCATATTATTTGCAAAACCCTTAAAGTTTGCGTAATTATTGCGGAATCCGATGTACGTGGCTTACTTTATCTGTTTTACGAGAATGGCTTTCCTGACACAGTCGCGGCTTCTGCTTGCATCATCCTGCTCTTCCAGATATCTGCTCATCGGATTATCCTTGCAGAGGAGCGGTGGTGCGAAAAGAAATTCGGGGAGGATTACAAAACATACAGAAAAAAGTAAGGAGGTATCTTTGATGATTGATATCAATTACGCCAGAAATCAGTTTGAGGAATACTTAAACGGCTATGACCGCACCGATGACAAGATCCATCTAAAGGAAGTCCACACCTTCTGCGTAGTGGATGCGGCAGACGCTATCTGCCGGGGCGAGGGGCTTTCTGAGGAGGATCATCAGCTGGCCCTTCTTATTGCACTTCTTCATGATATCGGAAGGTTTGAGCAGCTGAAGGAATTCCACAGTTTCAACGATGCACTTTTCGACCATGCGCAGTTTGGGGTGAAGGTGCTTTTTGAGGATGGGATGATCCGCCGCTTTGTAAAGGATGACCGGTATGATTCGGTGATCCGCAAGGCCATTGCCTTTCATTCTGTATTTTCCCTTGACCAGGCCGGTCCGCTGACGGAGAAAGAGGCCCTCCACTGCAGGCTGATTCGGGATGCGGATAAGCTGGATAATTTCCGGGTGAAGGATACGGAGGCCATAGAGACTTTATTTGATGTTCCGGAGGAGGCTGTGGCCAGGGAGCCCATCACGCCGGTGATCATGGATACGGTGAGAAAGAGACAGTGCGTATATTCTCCCGATCGGGTTACCCATATGGACTGCTGGGTTTCCTACCTTGCTTTTATCTTTGACCTGAACTTTCCTTCCAGCTTCCGCTGGATTCTGGAGCGGGATTACCTGAACCGGAACATTGACCGGATTGCCTATGAAAATTCCCGGACCAGACAGGATATGGAAGAGGTGCGGGCCATTGGATGCCGGTATATTAAGGAAAAAGCCTTCGAAGGCAGGAAGACGCTGACGGTGGCTCTTCTTCAGATTGCGCCTGGAAACAGTCTGGAAGAAAATCAGGAAAAAGGAATCCGGGCCTGCCGCCGGGCAAAGGCCATGGGGGCAGACATTGCCCTGTTTCCGGAAATGTGGAGCAACGGTTACCGGATTTATGGGCGGCCCAAGGAAGAATGGACGGCAGAAGCCATTTCCGGTGAAAGCGATTTTCTTCGGGCCTTTGGAAACCTTGCCGGAGAGCTTGATATGGCGGTGGGGATTACCTTCCTGGAAACCTGTCCCACAGGACCGCGGAACAGTCTTGTGTTATTTGACCGGCATGGAAAGCGGGTGATGACCTATGCCAAGGTTCACACCTGTGATTTTGATGTGGAGCGGGCCCTTACTCCCGGGGATGATTTTTATGTGGCGGATCTGGATACGGAGGCGGGAATCGTAAAGGTGGGGGCTATGATCTGCTATGACAGGGAATTCCCGGAAAGCGCCCGGATCCTGATGCTGCAGGGGGCGGAGATCGTTCTGGTGCCCAATGCCTGTCCTATGGAGATTAACCGCCTTTCCCAGCTTCGGGCCAGAGCTTTTGAGAATATGATGGGAATTGCCACCTGCAATTATCCGGAGACCGTTCCGGACTGCAACGGCCATTCCAATGCCTTTGACGGCATGGCTTACCTGCCTGAACTTCCGGAATCCAGAGACACCTGCATCCTGGAAGCAGACGGCAGGGAAGGGATTTTTACGGCTGTTTTTGATCTGGATAAGCTGCGCACATACCGCAGGGAGGAAATGATGGGCAATACTTTCCGCAGACCGGAAAAATACGGGCTTCTTCTGGAAAAAGAAGTACATGAGCCATTTATAAGAGAGGGACGGAGATAACTCCGCCCCTCTTTTAAAGTTAACTGCAGCCGCCTCAAAGGGCTGCGGTTTATTCATCAAAAATGCTGACGATCTCCCCGTCCAGGATCCGGTTGGTGTTCTTTACCGCACAGAAATTTCCGCACATGCTGCAGGTATCTTCCTTCTCCGGCTTGGCCTCCGCACGGTAGCGGCGGGCTTTCTCCGGATCCATGCTCAGCTCAAACATAGCCTCCCAGTCCAGACGTTTTCTGGCTTCGCTCATCTTGTAATCCCAGTCAGCTGCATGGGGGATTCCCTTGGCGATATCGGCTGCATGGGCTGCGATCTTTGCAGCAACGATGCCTTCTTTTACATCGGCTGCATTGGGCAGACGCAGATGCTCGGCAGGCGTTACGTAGCAGAGGAAGGATGCGCCGGCAGCGGCAGCAATGGCTCCGCCGATGGCAGAGGTAATGTGGTCATAGCCGGGGGCCACATCCGTTACCAGAGGGCCTAAAACGTAGAACGGCGCACCGTGGCACAGGGTCTTCTGGATCTCCATATTGGCGGCGATCTGGTTCATGGGCATGTGGCCGGGACCCTCGATCATTACCTGCACATCTTTCGCCCAGGCACGTTTCGTCAGCTCGCCCAGGGTGATCAGCTCCTCGATCTGGGCTGTGTCGGTGGCATCTGCAATGCAGCCGGGACGGCAGGCATCGCCAAGGCTTAAAGTTACGTCATACTCCTGGCATACTTCCAGGATCTCATCAAAATGTTCGTAGAAGGGATTTTCCTTTCCGGTCATTTCCATCCAGGCAAACATGATGGAGCCGCCCCGGGATACGATATTCATTAACCGTTTGTTTTCCTTAAAGCGGGCAGCCGTGGCACGGTTCATGCCGCAGTGGATGGTCATGAAATCCACGCCGTCCTCTGCATGCATCCGCACGATATCCAGCCATTCTTCGGAGGTAATCTGTCCCAGGGGCTTATGGTAATAAACCACGGCATCGTAGATGGGGACAGTACCGATCATGGCGGGACAGTCCTGGGTAAGCTTTCTGCGGAAGGTTCTGGTATCGCCGTAGGAACTTAAATCCATAATGGATTCTGCGCCCATTTCCACGGCGGAACGGACTTTCTCATATTCCATATCTACATCTTTCCAGTCTCTGGAGACGCCAAGATTTACATTTATTTTTGTGGTCAGCCGGGACCCCACTCCATTGGGATGAATGGAAGTGTGCTTTTTGTTGCAGGGGATAATGACCTGCCCCTTTGCCACCAGCTGACGGATTTCCTCCGCATCCATATGTTCCTTTTCAGCCACGATCTTCATCTGCGGCGTAATGATGCCGTTTCGGGCGGCGCCCATCTGTGTTGTGTACTCAGACATTCCCTTTTCCTCCTTAAAATTACGTGCTTTTTGCGGCAGAAGGCGGTGCCCTCAATCTGCCAAAGCCATGTGCGGGATAATGCATCCTTTCGCAAATCAGTCTGCTTTGCGGAACAAAAAAACTGCGATATGCCGGTACGTACACGCATATCGCAGTTAAAAAAGCTCTGTGTTCCCTACGTTGGCATTATCCAAATCAGGTTATGGGTCAAAGCAATACAGCTTACTCTCAGCCTGCTTTTTGCAAGCTCCCCGTTTTGATTGTGATGCAGCATAAAGCTGCTGAAAATATTTTAGCACGCTGCCGGGAACAAGTCAAGAAATCCCGAAAAGCAGCGGCCGGTGAAAGATGAATCCATGGAAAGTCCTGCAGCCGGCACAGGATCGATTACTGTGCCGCCGTAATATTGGTATCCTTTGCACAGGCCCATGCTTTCTCGATGGCTCCAAGGATATCGCCGTGGGCGTCCCGCAGACTCATGGTAGCGCCGGATACCGCGTCCATGGCATCCTTTTCTTCCTGGCTGAGGGCATCGTATTTTGCGATATCCTCTTCATTTTCCGAGGTCCCGAAAAGAGGACGTCCATTTACATCGGAGCAATAGTCGGCAAACCAGGCAGATACTTCTTCGGTGGTCATCCCTGCAAAGAATTCTTCAAAGATATTCATTTCATCAGTCCAGGTGCCGGAATTCAGTTTGTAGGAAGAACCGCGCTCCCGCTTGGTCTGCCAGCCCTCGATCTGAGAAAGGAAAGTATCCTCTGTCTGTTCCAGTACTGCATCTACAGTTCCGTCATGATCCTCATCTGCGTTATAGCTGTGTCCGGGGAAGCCGGTGAAATTCGGCATGGACTCACCGTCATAATTGGGCGTGGATACTTCCATTACGTCGGTGTAAATGGCGGCAATTTTCCCTTCCTCATCATAGCAGACGCCGGCAGCCTGGGTATTGAAGCTGTAAACGCCGGTGTCCTGATCATCGCTTCCCGGTCCCAGACGGCCGGTATTGGTAAAGCCAAGGCCGATTTTTGCGATTTTATCGGCGTTTACCGGACGGCGGTTTTCGTAAGCTTTTACAATGGCGCCCAGGATGTTTCCGTGTGCGTCATTTAAGGACATGGTGGCGCCGGAAATGGCATCCAGAGAAGCTTTCTCGTCTTCTGTCAGCGCATCGTATTTTGCGATGTCTTCTTCATTTTCCGAAGTGCCGAAAAGAGGTCTGCCGTTAACGTCGGAACAATATTTGTCATACCAGGTCTGTACTTCTTCTACGGTCATGCCTTTGAAGAATTCCTCAAAAGCATCCATTTCATCTTCCCAGGTACCGGAATTCAGCTTGTAGGAGGAACCGCGTTCTCTCTTGGTCTGCCAGGATTCCACCTGAGAAAGGAATGAGTCATCGGTCTGTTCCCATACGGTATCTACAGTTCCGTCATGATCCTCATCTGCATTATAGCTCTGCCCGGGGAAACCGGTGAAATCCGGCATGGATTCGCCATCGTAATTGGGCGTGGCCACCTCCAGCTGATCTACCTCCAGATCAAGGATCTTTCCGGCATCATCAAAGAGTACGTAAGCCACCACTTCATTAAAGCTGTAGACACCGGTATCCTGATCATCGGATCCCGGGCCAAGCCGTCCGTTGGAATAGAATCCCAGACCGTGGGTGATGCCTGCTGCCTGGATTTCCTCCTGCGCGGCGCTTTCTTCGGTTCCGCTGCCGGTCTCTTCACCCATGGCGGTGCGGATGGCGTTGAATACACCGTTTGAAGTCCAGGTGGCGCCGGAAACCACATCGATGCCGTCCAGACTTTCATTTTCCAGAATGCTGTTTTTCAGAGCGGTCATGGCTTCACCGCCGATCTCCGGCGTTTCCTGATTTCCCGTAAGTTCCAGGCCGATGATCCGGCTGCCGGCTAACGTTACCTGTGCCGTGATGGTGCCGCCGTAGCCTTCCGCCTCACCGGTCACAACCGTGACTTCTTCGCCGCCTGCCGCATTCTTAAGCTGCGCATCTTTGATGGCATTGTAAAGCGGATTGGAAACTGCGATCAGAATAACTGCCGACGCAGCCATGACACCCAGGCCCACCAGGTTGCTTTTATTGTTCATATGTTGCCCTCCCCTTCACATTAACAATTTTGTTGTTTCGAATTTTAGTGCAGTATTAGCGTATCATCGGACGCAAATTTTGTCAATAATTTAACATATGGAAGCAAAGGACAGCAGCCGCGAAAAAACTGCTGCGGCTGCCTATTCCAGATGTATGGTTTCCCCGCCTAAAAGCAAAGCATCCTCCTCCTGGTGGGTAGAGAGAATCAGGAGTTTTCCACATGACTTTTCAAGAATATATTGGATTACCATTTCCTTTGTTTCTTCGTCCAGGCCGGTAAATGGCTCATCCATAATAATGGCATCAGACGGAGCGGCCATGGCGCGGAGAATGGCCGTCCGTCTTTTCATGCCGCCGCTTAAGGATGAGACGGGGCGGTGCAGGCAGTCTTCCGGCAGCACGCGTTTAAGTTCCCGGGCAGCTGCCTGCCGGGAAAGAGAGGGAACTGCCAGACGGATGTTGTCTATGGGTGAGAACGTTTCACAGAGACGGTTTTCCTGAAAGACAGCCAAAATACGGGGCCCCGGTGATTCTTTTCCGCCTTTCTTTTCCGGCGGTTCTTCTTTGGAACCGGTCCACTGGATGCTGCCGGAATCTGCCGTTTCCAGTCCCAGAAGGATTCGGAAAAGCGTAGTTTTTCCGTAGCCGGAAGGAGCCATGATGCACCAGGGTTTGTCTGGGGAGAGAGTAAGAGAGAGTTTATTTAAAACTTCTGTTCCCTGAAATGATTTGCACAGGTTTCGGATCAAAAGCTTTTGGGGATTCCGGGGCCGGCTTTTTGCAGAGAAGGAAGGAAACAAAAGGAAATGTTTTTCCGTCTGTTCCAAAAGCAGAAGAAAAAGCCGTTCAAAAAGTCCGCTTGCCAGGATGATCACCAGGGTCCAGGCAAAAAGACCGGCAGTATCAAGGTAAATCTTTGACATGTAAAGGCCTTCGCCGATGGTATTGTCCGGGACACCGATGACTTCAGCGGCAACACCGGATTTCCAGCTCATCCCCAGGGCGGTGCGGCAGGCGCTGGACAGATAGGGGAGAAGAGCCGGCCAGTAAAGAAATCGGATTTTCCGCCAGCCGGTAACCGAAAAGACTTCGGCCATTTCCAAAAGCTGTGGATCTGTGCTGTTTAAACCGGCGATGGTATTAACATAGATGATGGGGATCACTACCAGAAAGGCAATCAGCACAGAGAGGTTTTTGGAACCGGCCCAGATCAATGCCAGAATTACGAAAGAGGCTACTGGAACCGACTTTAAGAATGCTATGACCGGCGCCAGAAATTCCTGCAGGAATGGAATCTGAAAGGCCAGCCATCCAAGGAGGATCCCAAGTACAAAGGCAGCCAGAAAACCAAGGCTGATCTTGGCAAAAGAGGTAAACACCGAAAGCCAGAAGCCGCTCTCCCGAAGGAGGGCGGCCAGCCCATGGATTACCTCAAAAGGTCCCACCAGAAGTATATTGTTGTTGATTATCCAGGCTCCGCTCTGCCAGAGGATCAGCCAGAACAGGACGATCAGGCAGGAGCGAAGCTGCCGGTGAGAGGGACGCTTCATGAAAGCTTTCTCCTTTCGCTGGAATGGTTAAAGGCTTGTCTGCTATTCCTGGAGCAATATGGCTTTTTCCGCATAATAAAAGTCGTCGCCGGGAAGAGCGCCGCCTACAGATGCAGGGTCCTGGTCGAAGAGAACTTCCAGATAGCCGCTTAATGCCGCCTGCATTTCGCTGCCTGTAATGCAGGTGATATTGCAGTAAGGCAATGCCTTTTCTGCAATGGGAGCTTTTTCTATGATGCCTGTTTTTACCACCAGTTCAGCAGCCTGAGCCGGATTTTCATTTACGTAAGCGACAGACTCGGCATGTTCGGTAAGGAAAGAGTCCACTGCTTCCGGATGCTGGGAAAGGAACTCGTTCCGAACAACAGTTACACCGGTTACCAGCTGGCTTCCGGATTCCGTCTGAATGGCATCCCACTCTTTGGTCAGGTCCAGGACGATGCCTAAATTTTCATTCTGTGTGCAGGCCACAGTCACAAAAGGCTGGGGCAGAATGCCCACTGCGTCAGGCTGTTCTTTTAAGAGAGCTGCCACTTCGGCGGCTTCCGATTTATATTCCAGAGTCAGATCGCCATCGGCCATTCCATTTGCGTTCAGCAGATAGCGGAACACATAATCTGGCGTGGTTCCTTTTCCGGTCATGTAGACGGTCTTTCCCTTCAGATCCGAAAAGCTTTTGATGGAAGAATCTCCGGATACTGCATAAAGAACACCCAGGGTGTTAATATCGATTACGGAAATCTGTCCCTGGGTCTTATTATAAAGGGTGCTGGCCACATTGGCAGGAACCAGAGCGATGTCCAGGTTTCCGTTGATTACCTGGGGCAGCAGTTCATCGGCAGCCGTTACCATGGTGAATTCATAGTCATTGGAAGCGGTTCCCTTTTCATCCATGTCCATTAAGTAGACCAGCCCCATGGATGTAGGTCCCTTTAAAGATCCTACCCGGACAGAAACCGCTTCGGCGCTGTCTTCACCCTGGCCTTCTGTCTCTGCGGCCGGATTTTCTGTTTCCGCTTCTGTTTCTGGAGCATTGGTTTCGGACGATGCCGCCTCTGTCTCTGCGGCAGTTTCCGCCGTGGTTTCTGCAGCGGAAGAAGAGCCGGAGGAGGATGCGCCGCATCCTCCCAGCATCATGGTGGCCATTACGCCTGCTAAAAGATACGATAATGTTTTTTTCATAATATTCTCCTCTCCGCCGGCCATTTGCTGCAGGCCGGCTGTTTTAAGCACAGCCTAAATTATACTCCCATCCAGTGGATTTGGCAATCACCGTTCCAGTCTGAAAAAAGCTGCCTCAAGGCTGCTTTGGAAAGTGAAAAAGGCAGACAAATTGCTATTGATAAAAAGTTGACAATATGCGATAATACCAATATAAATGGCAATTGCGGCCATACTTCACACGCAGAAAAGGTCTGCGTCTTATTCCGCAAAAGGCAGGGGGGTTTATACTGCCGTCTACGGGAAAACTTACATAATTCGGAGGGGATTTATAATGAAAGTAAAAATCTGTATCGGAAGTGCATGTCACCTGAAAGGCTCCAGAGAGATCATCCAGAAACTTCAGCAGCTGGTAGCGGAAAACCATCTGGAGAGCAAAGTGGATCTGAACGGAGCTTTCTGCACCGGGAACTGCGTAAACGGCGTCTGTATTACAGTAGATGGAGAACTTTACTCCGTATCACCGGAAACCACCGAGGAGTTTTTCAAGAAGGAGATTATGGGGAGATTGTAAAGCATGAAGCGGATTATTGATTTTAAAGCGACCAAGTGCAAGCACTGCTATAAATGTGTCCGGAACTGCGATGTAAAAGCCATCATGATCCGGGACGAGAGAGCAGAGATCATGCCGGATCGCTGTGTTCTTTGCGGTCACTGCCTTCAGGTCTGTCCCCAGTCAGCCAAGACGCTGGTAAGCGATCTGGAGAAGGTTCAGTCCATGGTGCGGCGGGGCGAGAAGGTAGTGGTATCCATAGCGCCTTCCTATATGGGACTGTTGAAGCACCGATCCATCGGCCAGGTGAATACAGCTCTCAGGAAGCTGGGATTTTTCGATGTGCGTGAGACATCAGAAGGTGCTGCCGTGGTGACTGCAGAGTATGCCAGACTCCTGGAAGAAGGAACCATGGAGAATATCATTACCACCTGCTGCCCCAGCGTAAATGATCTGATCGAGATCTACTATCCAAAACTTACCCAGTACATGGCGCCGGTGGTATCGCCTATGATTGCCCATGGAATGATGCTTCGGAAGGAGTACGGGCCGGATGCAAAGATCGTATTCCTGGGTCCGTGTATTGCCAAGAAGAAAGAAGCAGCAGATTTCCGCCACGAAGGCTATATTGACGCGGTTTTGAATTTTAATGATATCAACAGCTGGCTTAAGGATGCGCAGATTGATATTGAGGCCTGTGAAGATACGCCTTTCCGCCAGCTGGATCCCAAGGTAAACCGGCTCTATCCGGTGACCAACGGCGTAGTGAATTCTGTCCTGGCTACGGAAAAGAAGGTGGATCATTACCGGAAGTTTTATGTCCACGGTACGAAAAACTGCATGGATCTTTGCGAGAGCATGCTGCGGGGAGAGATTTCCGGCTGCTTTATCGAAATTAATATGTGTACCGGCGGCTGCATCAAGGGTCCCACGGTACAGGATGAGGCCTTTATCTCCCGGTTTAAGATCAAACTGGATATGGAAGAGTCCATTCCCAGGCAGCCGGTGGAGGAAGGCGAGATGGAGCGCGTCATGGAAGGGCTGGATTTCCGGAAAGAATTTATGAACCGGGCGCCCTTAGACCGGATGCCTACGGAGGACCAGATCAGGCAGATCCTACATAAGACGGGAAAGGACCGTCCGGAGGACGAATTAAACTGCGGCGCCTGCGGTTACGCCACCTGTCGGGAAAAGGCCATTGCCGTATTCCAGGGTAAGGCCGAGCTGAATATGTGTATACCTTATATGCATGAAAAAGCAGAATCTCTGGCAAATCTGGTTATGGAGACTTCACCGAACCTGGTGCTGATTGTGGACCGGGATATGAAGATCAAAGAATATTCTGCCGTAGGAGAGAAGTTCTTTGGAAAGACCAGGCAGGAAGCTTTGCAGATGTATCTGGATGAGTTTATTGACACTACAGATTTCCGCTGGGTTATGGAGACCCGGAACAATATCCACGGAAAGAAAGTTGTTTATACCGATTACAACAATCTGGCTACGCTGCAGAATATCGTTTATGTGGAAAAAGAGGATGTGGTTCTGGCTACTCTGATTGATATTACCAGGGAGGAAGAACAGTCCAGACAGGATTACGAGAAGAAACTGGAGACCATTGACCTGGCCCAGAGGGTGATCCATAAACAGATGATGGTGGCGCAGGAAATCGCCGGACTGCTGGGAGAAACCACGGCAGAGACGAAGACGACCCTGACCAAACTCTGTGAGACCCTGCTGGAAGACGGAAGTGAAAGCGAGGTCAAATAATGGGAATTACGGTAGATGTTGCTTACAAGAGCCTAAATAAATTTACGGAAATCCTCTGCGGAGACAAGGTGGAGATTCTCCAGACCCAGGATTCGGATATTATGATTCTGGCAGACGGCATGGGAAGCGGAGTGAAGGCAAACATTCTGGCTACCCTGACCTCCAAGATTCTGGGAACCATGTTTTTAAACGGAGCCACCCTGGAACAGTGCGTGGACACCATTGTGCAGACGCTTCCGGTGTGCCAGGTCCGCCAGGTGGCATACTCTACCTTCAGTATTCTCCAGGTCCACCACAACGGCGAGGCCTATCTGGTGGAATTTGATAATCCCAGCTGTATTTTCATCCGGGACGGTAAGCTGGTTCCCATCCCGAGAAATATCCGGGAAGTAGAGGGAAAAAAGATCAACGAATACCGGTTTCAGGCCAAAAAGGGAGACGCATTTATTCTGATGAGTGATGGAACCATCCACGCCGGTGTAGGCGATCTCCTGAATTTCGGCTGGCTGTGGGAGGATATTGCCGCTTATGCGGTGCGCCAGTATGCCCTTACCGTATCGGCGGTACGCCTGGCCAATGCCATAAGCCAGGCCTGCGATGAACTTTACCAGTATCGGCCCGGCGATGATACCACCGTGGCGGTGATGCGGATTATTGACAGCAAACCGGTGCATCTGATGACCGGCCCGGCCAAAGACCCGGCGGACGATGTGCGCATGGTTCAGGACTTTATGAGTGATCCTGCTGCCAGAACCATTGTCTGCGGCGGCACCAGTGCCACCATTGTGTCACGTGTTCTGAAAAAGGAGCTGGACGTATCCATGGATTACGTGGATCCGGAAATTCCGCCGATTGCCTATATGGACGGCATCGATTTGGTGACAGAAGGTGTGCTGACGCTTAACCGTGTGCTGCAGCTTCTGCGCCGGTATGTAAAAAATGAAACCATTTCCGAAGAATTCTTTGCGGAACTGGATAAGCCCAACGGCGCATCCATGGTGGCCAAGATGCTCATTGAAGACTGCACGGAAGTGCATCTGTATGTAGGAAAGGCCATCAACAGCGCTTACCAGAATCCGGGCATTCCCTTTGATCTGGGAATCCGGCAGAATCTGGTGGAGCAGTTAAGATCTACCATCCAGGAGATGGGAAAGAGAGTGGAAGTAACCTATTATTAGGCTGTGATTTCAGGCCGGATAACTGGTGAAGATAAATAAGACAGTTGTTTTAGAGGAGGAATAATCATGGTAACGAATGATGCAACAGTTCTGCGCATAAAGCATGAAGTGCTTTATGAAGTGGCAAAAAGAGCCTGGGAGGGCACTCTGGAAAAGACCAGAGATGAGATCCCCTATAAGATGATCCCCGGACCCCAGGCCAGCTACCGCTGCTGTATTTATAAAGAACGGGAGATTATCAAACAGAGAGTCCGCCTGGCAGAAGGAAAGTGCCCTACGGACCGGGATACGAACAATGTAGTTCAGGTAATCAATGCAGCCTGCGAGGAGTGCCCCATTGCATCTTATCTGGTAACAGACAACTGCCGAAAGTGTATGGGAAAGGCGTGCCAGAATTCCTGTAATTTCGGCGCTATTTCCATGGGAGCTGACCACGCTTACATTGATCCCAACAAATGCAAGGAATGCGGGAAATGTGCCCAGGCCTGCCCCTACAATGCCATCGCCCACCTGGAAAGACCCTGTAAGAAAGTCTGCCCGGTGGATGCCATTACTTATGATGAGTACGGCATCTGCGTGATCGACGAAGAGAAGTGCATCCAGTGCGGCGCCTGCATCCACAGCTGTCCCTTCGGCGCCATCGGCACCAAGACTTTTATGGTGGACATCATTAAGCTGATCCAGGCAGGAAAGCGCGTGGTGGCTATGGTAGCGCCTGCTACGGAAGGACAGTTCGGCGGAAACATTACCATGGGAAGCTGGAAAACCGCATTAAAGAAAGTCGGCTTTGACGATATGGTGGAAGTAGGTCTGGGCGGCGATATGACTGCAGCTTATGAGGCCGAAGAGTGGGCGGAAGCCTACAAGCAGGGCAAGAAGATGACCACTTCCTGCTGCCCGGCTTTCGTAAACATGATTCAGAAGCACTTCCCCATGCTTTTGGAGAACATGTCCACCACCGTATCGCCTATGTGTGCCGTATCCCGTATGTTAAAGTCTCAGGATCCGGATGTAATTACCGTATTCATCGGTCCCTGTATTGCAAAGAAGAGCGAAGCTCTGGACTTAAATATTAAGGATAACGCCGATTACGTTCTGACTTTCGGCGAAGTGCGTGCTATGATGCGTGCAAAAGGCGTGGAGCTTGAGCCGGAGGAGTATGATTATCAGGAAAGCTCCGTATTCGGAAAGCGCTTTGGAAACGGCGGCGGCGTGACCAATGCAGTGCTCCAGTGCTTCAAGGAAATGGGTGAGGATATTGAGCCCAAGGTAGCCCGCTGCAGCGGCGGAGCCGAGTGCAAGAAGGCGCTGCTTCTTTTAAAGGTAGGACGGCTTCCGGAGGACTTTATCGAAGGCATGGTCTGCGTAGGAGGCTGCGTAGGCGGTCCCAGCAAGCATAAGACGGAGATGGAGGCAAAGAAAGACAGAGATTCTCTGATCAAGCAGGCAGATGACCGGAAAGTGTTGGAGAACCTGAAAAATTATCCCATGGATCAATTTTCCATGCACCGCCACTAGAATTTCCAGTTTTCTTCGTTGAAAAGCCTGTTCCCCTGTGGTAAGATAAGGTAAATTCGGCGAAAGGATGATTCGGAAAGACATGAAGTATACGAAGGAAAAATTTCCGGCCGGCAGGGCCGATGGATTAAAGGACACCAGTCTGGAAGGTATTCCGGGCAGAAACCATAAGAACAGGAACCGGATTGGACGGAGCCGGACAGCGCTTTTTGCAGTGCTGTCTGCGGCTGCGCTCATGGGGGCGGCCCCGGCTTCGGCATACGGCAGTGAGATTGTCTATGTACAGGCACAGTCTGCTTCCGGCTCCTGGATCCAGGATGAAGTCGGATATTACCGGTATTACGGGGAGGATGGGACCATGTGGACCAATACAGTAACGCCTGATGGGTACTATGTGGACGGCACCGGGGTATGGATTCCGGATATGTATGATATTTCCCGGTTTACCACCATTCCGGAGGATGCAGGAAGTTTGATGGTTATTGAAGGCCACGGCACAGCGGCCAGAGCATCTTTTTATGTGAAAGAGCCGGCAGACGGAGATACAGCTTCTGAAGCCGGTCCCGGCACGGTTTGGAGGAAGGTGACGGATACCGGAGCATACGTGGGACGCAACGGCATCGGAAAAGAAGCAGAGGGAGATGAGAAGACTCCCAGAGGACTCTTTACTTTGGATGAGGCCTTCGGCACCAAGCCGGATCCGGGAAATTTTGCGGTTCCGTATCTGATGGTGGACGATGGCTATTACTGGGTGGGAGACAGCACTTCTCCTTATTACAATCAGATGGTTGACATTCGCCAGACCGGAGCTGTGTTCGACACTGCTGCTTCGGAACATCTGAGTACCTATGGCGGAAAGGCGTATCATTACTGTATGGCAGTAGGCTACAATAAGGAACAGACTCCTTATAAAGGTTCTGCCATCTTTCTGCACTGTATGGATGGCCCCGGAACCGGTGGATGTATTGCCATTCCAGAGGAGGCCATGGTGAAGGTACTCCAGAATGTATCCGGCCAGGCATATATCCTGATTGATGACGGTGTAAATCTGGCAAATTATTAATGGAATGAACTCCCTCTGGTGTCAGGCATTATCTTATTAACTTCATAAAGACATCCGAAAAGCTGCGGCAGATTTGCGCCGCAGCTTTTTTGACAGGCAGATGCCTTCTGGTTTCGGCAGACCAGCCATTTCCCTAAAACACTCCCATAAAAGAACTGTTTTTGTGGATTTGCATAGAATAGTCTGAAAAATATTTAAAATAATCAATTAAAATACGAGAAAACGATGTGAAAATTTAAATAATTACATACAAAAAGAAAATTAACAAAAAATATAAGGAAAATAACAAAAAAGCGTTGACAAAATTGGAGAGATCTTATATAATAAAGACAACAAAAGAAGAGAGAGAAAAAGAAAGGGGAAAGGATCTTCCCAATGAAAGAGAGAAAGAAAAGAAAAATCTAAGAAAAGGAGGTACGGACCGCCGAAGACATAAGTTTCGTCTCGTTATAATTCATGAATTATAATTGAGGCAATAGGACAAACCATTTTTTGAAACGAAAGGCTCCGATAGCACAAATACATACGAAAGTGTGGATGGCAGCTATATTTTAAGATTTTATCTGACTATGCAAGAGAATAAAAGCATCGGTTTAGTGATATGACGAGAAAGTATTATTAGAACGAAAGATATTCCTCATAGAATAAAAGAAACAATAAAGAGAAAAATCACTACCAGAGCCGGAAGATTCAGAAAATGTGGTACAATTGAATATAGAATCATAGATGAATGCACAAAGAAAATTTCAGAATGCATTACAAAACGAAAAGGCAGATAATGGAGAAACGATGGGGTGATTCATTAAAAGCCGAAGAACGAAAGACCAAACAACAGAATAGAGAGGTTACAGTCCAATGGATGAGATAGCTTAAGGGCGGGTATCGAAAAAAGAAAAATCGGTATCCGCTCTTTTATGTATGCAGGCAGCGGACGGGCGGTTATGCCTGCATGACCTTTTGGCGGATGATGCGGCATTTTTCCATGAATCTTGAGCTGGATTTTGGCCTTAATTTTGTGAAAAATAGGTATTGTAAAAACAATGCTTTTTCGCTAGAATTCTTCCGTAAATCTTGAAAACGAGGAGACAGGACATGGAAAGAGACGGTTCAAAAGTATTAATGCAGGATATGACAGAAGGGAAACCGCTGCAGCTGATCCTGGGTTTTGCTATCCCGATGCTGTTGGGTATGCTGTTTCAGCAGTTTTACAGTATGGTAGATACGATTATCGTGGGGAAGTTTCTTGGTGTGGATGCACTGGCGTCTGTTGGTTCTACCAGTGCTGTAAATTTCATGGTTATTGGTTTTGTTCAGGGAGTATGCTCCGGTTTTGCCATTCCAGTGGCACAACGTTTCGGCGCTCAGGATTATTCGGACATGCGCCGGTTCGCGGCCAATTCCGCGTGGGTGTCGGCAGTCTTTGCTGTTATTATGACTGCAGTGATCTGTCTTCTTACCTGGAATATTCTGGAATGGATGCAGACGCCGGAAAATATCATCCAGGGTGCGTATGATTATATATTTTACATTTTCCTGGGGATCCCGGCTACCTTCCTTTACAACATGCTTTCCGGCATTATCCGGTCACTGGGAGATTCCCGAACGCCGGTATACTTTTTAATCCTTTCCAGCCTTTTCAATGTGGTCCTGGATCTGTGGTTCATTGCAGGAATAGGAACAGGGGTGGAAGGCGCGGCTTATGCGACGGTGATTTCTCAGGTAGTATCCGGCATTCTCTGCTGGTTTTATATGAGAAAAAAATTCCCTGTCCTGAAAATGGACCGGGATGAGATGAGGCTCAGTGCCGTACATGTCCGGATCCTTTGCGGAATGGGAATTCCCATGGGACTCCAGTATTCCATCACTGCCATTGGCTCTGTAGTGATCCAGACTTCCATCAATGGTCTGGGATCCATCGCTGTGGCTTCGGTTACAGCAGGCCAGAAGGTCAGTGCATTTTTCTGCTGCCCATTCGATGCGCTGGGAGCAACGATGGCAACTTATGCAGGGCAGAATGTGGGAGCGAAAAAGCTGGATCGGATCGAGACCGGCGTGAAATCCGCTACATGTATCGGAATTGTGTATGCTGTGGCGGCATTTGCAGTCCTCTTCTTTTTCGGCGGAGTGATCCCGCTGCTGTTTGTGGATGCATCGGAGGCTCAGGTGATCCGTCAGGCACACCAGTTTTTAATCTTTAATTCCCTGGCATACATTCTTTTGGTGTTTGTTAATGTGTGGCGGTTTACCATTCAGGGAATGGGATTCAGCCTCTTTGCGGTGCTGGCTGGTGTGTGCGAGATGGCGGCCAGAGCGATGGTAGGCATTCTGCTGGTACCGGTTTTCGGGTATGTGGTGGTCTGTTTTGCATCTCCCTTTGCATGGCTCCTTGCAGACTTCTTCCTGATTCCGGCTTTTCGCAGCTGTATCCGTCAGCTGCGAATGCGTTTCTTTGGAACGGAGCGGGCCGCCAGCGGGATGCCGGCAGGCGGAAGGGCCTGATTCTTTCCGATATGGAGCCAGCTGGCAGCGGCGGAACAGCAATGTATTTTTCAGGGACTAAAGTCCTTCAAAATCAAAGGGCGGCGTATATTCCTCACGGGCGCTGCTCTTTTTTTGCATATATCCTTCTGTCAGGCCAAGGGCAATGGCTTCATCTACCACTTTGTAGTATTCATAGGAAGTGATGCGCCGGTTGATTTCCGGGTACTGGGCAGACTGGAAGAAGGGGGTGTACTGGCTCATAAGGCTTAGACGGAAAGAACCTTCGGGGAGGGTATTGCGGATCCAGCGAAGGAGACGGATGGAATCTTCTTTGGCGCCGGGGAGAACCATATGGCGGATAAGGACGCCGCGCTTCATCAGTCCGGTGCGGGGATCCAATACAGGGGGGCCTGTCTGGGCAATCATTTCCTGTATAGCAGCGCTGGCCCATTTAAAGTAGTCATGGGCTTTGGAGTATCGTGCGGATAATTCCGGACTGAAATACTTAAGGTCCGGAAGGTAAATATCCACATAGTCTTTCAGAAGACGGATGATTTCCGGGCGTTCGTAGCCGCCGCAGTTATATACCACCGGGATGGTAAGGGAAGGTCGGGCCAGATCCAGGGCCGCCAGGATGTGGGGCAGGAACTGGGTGGGGGTTACCAGATTGATATTATGGGCTCCCTGGTCCTGGAGATGGAGAAAGATCCGGCACAGATCTTCTGAAGTCAGTTCTTTCCCCAGGCCCTGGCTGCTGATGGGATAGTTCTGGCAGAAGCAGCAGCCCAGGGTGCAGCCGGTAAAAAATACGGTTCCGCTTCCTCTGACGCCGCTGATGGATGGTTCTTCCCATTGGTGGAGTGCAGCTCTGGCTGCTTTCAGCTGCCAGGTACAGCCGCAGCGGCCAGGGCTGCTTTTTCGTTCTGCATGGCACATGCGGGGACAGAGGACACAGTTTCTGTAGATTTTCTGATTCATTGACAGCAATCCCTTTCATGAGTAAAATGTAACTGTTTAGAATAATGCTATCATATCGCTTTGGCGCAGGATATGCAAGGCGGAATGAAGCTGGCAGGTCAGGGAGGAGCATGATGAACAAAGGAAAAAAGATGGCATTTGCCTGGGCGTTTCCCAGAACGATTCCGGTGATGGTAGGGTATCTGGTGCTGGGAACTGCTTACGGGATCCTGATGAAGGTAAACGGATTTGGTTTCTGGTGGGCGGCGGCCATGAGCGTATTTGTTTATGCGGGAAGTCTGCAGTATGTGGGGATTACTTTTCTTGCATCGGCGGTACATCCGCTGTACGCATTTCTTATGACTCTTATGATAAATGCGCGTCATTTATTTTATGGGATTTCCGTTTTGAACCGATATCGGGGAACAGGAAAGGTGAAACCGTATCTGATCTTCGGGCTTACAGATGAGACATTTTCTGTGATCTGCGGGGAAGAACCGCCGGAAAGGGTGGAGCGGGCAGCGGCTTATTTCTGGGTTACGTTTCTGGACCAGCTTTACTGGGTTGCCGGTTCCCTTCTGGGTATCGTTTTAGGAGGTCTGATCCCCTTTGACACTACGGGAATGGATTTTGCTTTAACGGCTTTATTTGTGGTGATTTTTGTGGAACAGTGGGAAAGTCAGCGGGATCATCGGCCGGCTCTGGCAGGAGTGGCTGCGTCGGTTCTCTGCCTGGAGATTTTCGGGGCAGATTCTTTTATTATTCCGGCGATGGTGATGATTCTTACTGCCGCTTTCGTGCTTTT
>DVKS01000195.1 GCA_018715905.1 Candidatus Caccovicinus merdipullorum
CAGCCAGATGTGTTATATTGATAATACAAAGGGGAAAGCCAGAGACGCACGGCCTACCCTTAAACAGTTAAGCTAATATTTTTATCAGCCGTTCACTATTGCGAGTAGTGGGCGGCTATTTTCTTCCCCGAAAGATTGTATAACACAATCCCACGAGGGCTACAATGAACATTCCAATCTGAACCAGGTCCTGATATGTAACATACATTGGCTTGCCCTCCTTTCTTTCGTCTGGAGGGTTAGCCCCTCCGATCATGGGAGGGTAGGCCGCCTTTATGCGCTCTGACTTTCCGTGTCGCCAGTATAACATATCTTTCCCGGTATCTCAATCACATTATTCTGTTTTCCTACTGCACTTCGGCAAGCTTTCCCGCCACCTCTTCCTCGACTATCTGTCGGTGCATTTCTGTTGCGACGTCGCAACACTCTGCCTCGCATTTGAAGCGTGGACGAAGCGTGAGAAAATTCACTTAACCCTCTGCATGGCCGTTCTTTCCGTGCTGCTTGTCCACGTCCTTTTAAAGCATTCCAGACCCCCGCCTTTAAGCGCTGCGCTGTAAATCTCCCCTGCCCCTGAAAGGAAGGGCCGCAATCGGTCTGCCTTATCAGGCTCCCTTAACTTTCGAATCGCCCTGGCGTGGATCCGGCTCACTGCCGCCGGCGCCTCTGATCTTCCTCTGCCAATCTCCGAAAAACTCATCCCAGCCTGATATCTTTGATAAATCACCTGCTGCTGGTCTTCCGGCAATTCCCCCACGCACCTCCACAGCTCACGGGAAAGCGCTTCATGCTGCATCCGATCTATGATTTCATCCTCCAGGCAGCCGGCAGAGGGGATTAAGTCCCCTACTGTTGCGTCACCCCGCCCATCAGGGCCTCTTACATTGGCATCCAGGCGAACCAGAACGCCTGTTCCTTCGCTTTTCTGTATTTCGTTGATATTTTTATCGTCTTCACCACAAAAGTCGCTTATTTCGGCTTCTGAGGGCTTTCTGCCGTATTCCCGCAAAAATGCATTGTACGCCTGGCTGTATGCCCTCTGCTGATCCTGAACCTTATGGGGAAGACGAAGGCTGCTGCCGTTTGCCTGGGTGTATCTACGAAGCCTCTGCCGGATCCAGCGGTCCGCATAGGTAACGAAACTTGCGCCCTGGCCTGGATCATATCCGGCGGCAGCATCATATAAGGCCATAAACGCCTCTTGTTCCAGGTCTTCCAGGTCTACGCCATGCCCCCGGTATCTCCAGGCAACGGAACGCAGGTAAGGTTTCATCTGCTCGTAAAGCAGGGCCATGCTCCCTTTTGCGTCCTTTCCGGCCTGGATCCACGCCGCCAGATCTTCATTGCTGGGCGTTTCCCTCTGCCTTTCGCTTGTCATCTCAACCCACTCCTTTTATGCTTTTTTGGCAGGAGTTATTCTGGGGGGAATATAAAAGACCGGCTGCCGGTGCTCATAAGCCCAGGCAATTTCATAGGCCACGCCTCTCGCTCTGGCCATATCCTCAAACACGCCTGCCAGAACAGGCTTTGACCGGTATCGGCTGAGAACGTAGAGGGCGGCTCTGCCCTGATAAGGCTGAACGTAAACCTCTCCAAAATCCAGATAGCTGTTACAGTCCTGACTGCGAATTTTCATGCGGTAAATTCCTCCTCACTTAAGCGCCTCTCGGGCGAAATATTGAAATGTGTTTGCAATGTAGTAGCCGCTGTATTCCGGCGATATGAACTGAACATTGGCCCCATAGCGGACTTCCCAGGTTTTCAGGCTGGCCATGTATGCCGAAGGCTTTAACTGGGTGTTATAGCGGTGGCTGATGATATCAGAATACCCTCCAGGAGCTTCGACCATCAGGTAAACCTTGCAGCCATCATTCCTGGCTCTTAAAAATTCCTTTTCAAACCGGTCCCGCTCCTGGGCCAGATTGCCGGATAACTCTTCCAGACTAGCCTTGCGCTCGATCACAATATCACGGTGAAAATAAATATCCTGGCCGGCGGCAGAGGCAGGAATAAGAAGGGTGTAGTCCCCATAATCCAACTTAGTTTTCTGATAAGCTATTCCTTGACGCTGGAAATATTCCAGGATGTGCCCATTTTGCTTTTCCCGGCTGTCAACCAGGATAGTCATGTGCCTTAAAAGGTGTTTTACTTCATCCAGGGAAAATCTGTAAGATTTTATCGTTTCGCCTCCTTCAGTGCCTGCCCCTTGCGGTCCAGTTCATCCAGGATAGCCTTTATCAGGGCTGTGCAAAGCGGCTGATCTTCATACTGCCGCACAATTTCCCTGGCCTCTGCCACAACAGCATCCCAATACGCCGCATCCAGGCTGACAAAGTAATACTTTTTGAAGAAATTCCATACATCGCCAAAATACTTAAATTCTATGGCCATTTCCTTGTTTGATGCTGCTATTTCAATCCCTCCTTTGCACACGAAGATGCAGAACCTTTTTCCCGTTCATCGAAAGGTGTCTCTCGGGTCCGTTTAAAGCCAGTATAATCCTGCACATGTGATTCCTCAAACGTCATTGTTACACCAGAAAAGTCGAGGTAAACCTTTCCCAAAGCGCCTTGCCGGTTTTTCGCTACCTTGATCCCCTTCTTGGATCCATCAACGTTGTCCAAATTCCAGAGAAGGAGGATCTGGGAGGCATCCTGCTCAATATCGCCGCTCTCGCGCAGCTCTGACATGCCTGGTTCTTTTGCGCCCTCAGAGAGCCGATTGAGCTGGGAAAGAAGGATGATAGGGCAGTGCAGTTCCATTGCGACCGCCTTGAATGCTTTCGAAATCTCTCCCACTTCAGCCGCGCGATTCCCGTACCGGCGTTCAGGGCGGACAAGCTGCAGGTAGTCAACGATGATGCAATCCGGCTGCATATGCCGGCACATTCCCCGGATCTGCGACACTGACTTGCTGCCATCTGAAATCCAGATATCCAGATTGCGTAAAGTTTTGTTTGCGGATTCAAACCGCGGACCCTCGTCTCGAAGAAAAGCCTCTGCCAGTCGGATCCGCTGCAGATCAATGCCTGAAAGCCTGGAAGCCATCCGCTCGTAAACTTGACGGCTCGACATTTCTAAGCTGAACAGGATCACTCGCTTCCCCGCCTGTGCCATGTTTAAGAGAATCTGAGTAACAAATGCGGACTTTCCGACCGCAGGACGTGCGCCAATAACCATTATGTCCCCCTGTTCAATGCCGCCCAGATATCTGTCCAAACGCGGAAAGCCTAAGTGTAGCATCTTATCGGGCCTCGCACAAAAGTGCTGTTCTGCCTCCCTGGACACAATATCTTTAATCTGGCAGACCTCCGCTTGTTGACTGTCCAAAAGCCCCTCAAGGGAGCTTACTAGGCCGCCGATTTGGGTTTCAACCCCGTCTGGCTGAAAGCGAACTGAATTAATAATTCTGCTCGCTTCCCGCGCCTTGTAACCATTCACGACAGCTGCAGCATATTGTCCGGCGGCGGCAGAGGAAATCGAACTGTCAGCGCATTCCCGCAGACTATCCAGAAGTACCTGCTCGGGGACGTCTGGAAGCTTCTGGGCCAATTCCACAGGCGTCAGGCGATAGCCGAAATCTGCTGCTCGCTGAAATTCCAAAAAAATCCGGCCCAACAGGCCGTCATGAAACATACTGCCCTCCAGAGCACCACAAGCCTCGATAGCCTGCGGTGTCTGGAGGATTGCGCCAATCAATGCCCTCTCCGAGTTAAAAACCATGCTATTCCTCCCCTTGGTCAAGATAATCAATAATGGTCCGGTTAAAAAAAGTGCTAAGATCCTGATAAAATTTCAGCTCAGTCCCTTCGCCCCGTCTCTCCTCCACATACGAATCCACAGCCAGATAGATTTGCCTGGGAGTTAACCTATAGCGTGTTCCATCAATCACCCGGCCTGGTCCAACAAAACCGCGATAGTACTGAAAGGCTTTTGCTCGTCCTCGCTTTTTCGGATAGATTCCATAAATCCTCGCGAAATCATCCTTGTCTTGCTCCAACTCAGTCGGTTTATCCACGCAAGATTCATCAGCTTCAGAATGCGCTGCGTCAGATGCGCAAGACTTTTCTTTAGTTTTCTTTAAAATATTTATTTTATTATGTGCCTGATTGGGCACTACCCCCTGTGCCTGATTGGGCACTACCCCAGTGTCTGATTGGGCACTGGTGTCTAATTGAGCACTGGTGTCTAATTGAGCACTGGTTATCCCTTGTGATTGGCAAAATGTAATTTCCAGGGTAGATCCACGCTGATCTGGATTTAAAACTTCAATCAGCCCCACCTCACGCAATCGCCTGATAGCTTTCTTCGTGTTCCTGACCCCGCAATTAGCCCACCTGGAGATAAACGTGGCAGAAAGGGGGCAGCTGTCCCTCTGGAACCCAAAAGTGAAGCGCAGGATACATAGAGCCACCTTAAGCTCGGTGCCATTCAAGTCTGCCGCCCCAAGCCGCTCCAATAAATCGTTGGGAATTTTGGTAAAGTTTTCCATATCTCGTACAGAAATCACCCGCCAATCTCACTACCATTTAGGTATTCGGCCAATTTCCCTAAGTTGACCAAGCGCTTATTTCCCACCGCCCGAAAAACTATCTTTCCCTGAAGACATAATTTCCGAACGTAATCATAAGATAGCCCCGTTCTGGCTGCCGCCTCCTTGACAGAGACCATTTCTGGTACCTGCACCTCCTCTGCGACCGGTATTCGAATGGCTGTCTCGAGTACAGACATTTCCTCCAAAATTGCCCGTTCCCTTCGCTCATGCTCCGGCGTCCATCGGTTCCCCGTTTGCAAAAGGATCTCTGTCCTTTGCCTGGCGAGGTCCGTATACCGATCAATCATCTGCTGTCGCGTCACCTTAAAAACCTCCCTTCACGTTCTTCAATCATGTAGATCATTCTTCCAGAATTTCTAAAATGTCAACACCAAGGGCTTCTGCCACTCGCCCAAGGGTAGCTGGGAGAACGCTCCGACCAGCAATAACCTTTCCCACTGTTGGGATGGGCATGGACGCCTTCCGGCACAAGTCACTTTTGTTCATCTTAGCCCGGGCCATAGCGAGCTCCAATTTGCGTCTATCTGCTTTCAAGTAATCACCTCCTCCGATACATGAGTATATTATAAATGATACCAAAGTAACGGTCAACACAAAATTTATACAAAAGTATCTATACATGTCTTGAATAATGTGTTATGCTTATTTCAAAGTTAATGAGGGGAGTGGTAAAATGGCCTTTTCAGAAAATTTAAAGAGGATTCGTAAGAGCAAGGGAATGTCTCAGGCAGACTTAGCCAAAAAGGCAAATCTGTCGGAGGTTTCTGTCAGAAAGTATGAAAGCGGAGAGCGAAATCCTAAACTAGAAACAAGAATATTATTAGCTAATGCACTCAGCGTGCCCTTTGATGAACTAAATGGTGGGCCTTGGGTGGAGAAAAAAGACGGAAATATGTTTTTCTATAACGAGCATCATTATCCGAAGTCCCAATATGATTCAGATTATAAAATAAAACCACAAAACTTCGAAAGCAGCGTTTTTCTTTCCGCCAAGGAGCTGTTGATAAAATATCGCAAAGCTTTGGGAATATATGAAGAAGCTTTAAAGAGCGCAGTGTTGGAATTGGACCGTTTACGCGGAGAAATGGCTAATATCGAAAAAACAATAGATCTATTGGAAAATGAGAAAAGAGTAATCCAAAACGAAATCATGCTTTTAGAAGCTGATATGAAAACTTCTTCCCAGACAAATACTGAGCCGATGCCGGATAAAAGGGAGATGGAATAAATGGCAAGTGTAAGAAAGCGTGGCAATTCCTACCAGATCACCGTAAGCAACGGCCGCAGGGCAGATGGTACACAGATCATTGAAACAGCCACATTTACCCCAGAGCCAGGAATGACACCGAAACAGACAGAAAAGGCCCTGGAGCAGTTTAAAATTGAATTTGAGCGAGAGGTGAAATCTGGCCAGAACGTGAAGGGCCGGCGCATGACGCTAAAGCAGCTAAGTGAAATCTTTCTGGAAGATAACCGGCCTGTCGGGGATCCAGAAGAAGATGCCATATCCATTACCACTTGGGCTAGTTATAAAAATAGCTTGACGCTTCGAATCATCCCGCGAATGGGGCACATGAAGATTAATAGTATTGTGCCTAAAACCTTAAAAGATTACTGTAGGGAGCTGCGCCAGGATGGCGCTCGATCAGACGGAAAGCCAGGAGGTTTGTCTGAATCCACCATAGCAAGAGATTGCTCCATCATTAGTTCTTTGCTGTCTTATGCGGTGGGAGAGGGCTTGCTTACCATTAACCCGCTGATCTATGCGGGGAAACAGAGCAAGGGCAGGAAGGCTCGGAAGGAATACAAAGTAGACTATTTTACCATTGAGCAAACACAGCGTTTCCTCTGGGCGCTGGATAATCCAATTCCAATCCGCCATAGGGCGCATGGGCAGGTAGATGATACCGGAAAAGCATATCATGTACGGGAGTATGTCCAGCTCTGGAAGCTTTCTCTTAAATGGCGGGCCTATTTTTACCTGGCCTTGTTTGTTGGGGACCGCAGAGGCGAAAATATAGCACTCACTTGGGAGGATATCAACCTGGAAACTGGAGAGGTGCGAATCGATAAATCTACCGCTTACGTAGAACGAGAAATCTTCCAGAAAGGAACTAAAACGTACAAATCGCGTACTCCTATTGTGCCGCCTGTTGTAACCGGAATTCTCAAGCAGTGGAAATCTGAACAGAAACAGATGAGCCTGGAACTTGGAAGCTATTGGCGGGGATACCGCGGGAAAGAGTTTGATAAGAATTTTGTATTCATCCAGAATAATGGCAAGCAAATGCATCCATCCAGCCCATATCATCAGTTTAAACGCATTATTCGAATCTATAATGAGAACGTGGCAGAAGACGAAGCGAGCATGATCCCGCCAGGAGCTACACAACACGATCTCCGGCACACTGCAGCGTCAATCTTGATTGCAAATAACATGGATCCGCGTTCTGTGGCTGGCATTCTGGGGCATGCGAATGCAGCGACTACGTTAAACATTTATTCTTACTTTTTTGAAACCAAAAACAAGGAGGCTGCTGACATTATGGCGAGCGCTTTGGCCAAAACATCCAGCAGTTAAGAAAACAGATTACAATGAATATTGCTATGATATGAAAACTCGAAAAATAATCGCAGGCAGGGGGCGGCATTGTAGGGGAGTTGTGAAACGCGACATCCCTACAGTCAAAGCCGTTCATGACCAAGTGTCAAAATTAACTATGCGTTAGTCAAATGTTAGTCAAATGAGAAAAGCCGCCCTACTTAAGGACGGCTTAAATTAACCTCATAAACACGAAAAACCCTGATAAAATCAGGGCTTCTCACAAAAGCTGCTGACGGGAATCGGACCCGTGACCTCCGCACTACCAATGCGACGCTCTACCGACTGAGCCACAGCAGCATCTTTCTGTCGCGAGGCATTTCCTCACTTCAAGCGACTTAGGTATTCTATCATAAGTTTTCGAATTGTGCAAGACAATTTTGAATTTTTTTTTGGATAATTTATGAAAGAATAAAGGGACAGAAAAATCGGGTGACAGCGATTATCAGGTAAGTTATAATGAAATGCAAAGAATGTGCGGCGTTTTCGGCAGATGAGAAAAGAGCCGCAAAGAATCAGAGGGTGCCAGGGAGCCTGAAACAAGGATGTGGAAAGTGCAGCCGGCAGGGAGGAGACAGGGATGAATTGGGAAAAAGGACAGGAAGGGAGAACAAGAATTTCCGCGAACAATAGGAAGCTTCTCAGGGAGGCCGTAAGGACGCCGGAGGAGATGGTGGAATTTTTAAAAAGCGGGGCGGAGTTTCGAAGCTTTGATTATCTTCTGCGGCAGCTGTATCCTGGAGAAGATTTAATGCCCCGGCTGGTTTCGGGGCTGGAGAAGGTTACCGGGGAAAGCCACGACAGCATTGCAAGGAAAGCGCGGAACTGGCTGAACGGAAAGAATACGCCGAAAAGCCGGGAACTGCTGTTTCAGATCAGCTTTGTTCTGGGCCTGGATGAATTTGGGGCGGACCGTCTGCTGGCCTGCGCTTCAGAGACGGGCATCCATTATCGGAATCCCAGAGAACTGGCATACGCCTGTGCCCTTCGTCTGGATCTGCCTTATGAAGAGGCGGATGAGCTGGCCGGGGAGGCGGAGACTGTCTGCGGGAAGATCAAGGAGAAGAAAGAGAAGGAAAAGAAAGAGAAAAACGAGAAGAACGAGAAGCTAAGGGGAATGGAGACAGGGCGCCTTTTCACCCGGCAGGTGCGGGACGCCTTCGATGAGGTCTGGTCAAAGGAGGAATTTCGGGACTTTATTCAGGAGTATGGAGATTCCCTGGGAACCCTTCATGAAACGGCATACCGGGACTTCCAGGATATGCTGACGAAGCTTCAGCGTCCGGAAAGCGGCGTGGACCTGAAGGAAAAGAAATACAGTATGGAGGAGATCCTGACGGATTATATCCGGATGAAGGTTCCGGAGACCAAGCGGGTAGGCGGGTATTCCGCTCTGCAGCGGCTGGTAAAGAAATACTGGCCCAATGAAAGCAGCCTGATTAATATGCGCAGAAGGAAAGAGGATGTAAGCCGGAAGGCCATGATCCTTTTGTATCTGGTGACGGAAGCCCTGGAAGAGGCGGAAGACCCGGATGATCCGGATGCTTATTTCTGGGAAGATATGGAAGAGGAGGACGAAGACAGCATGCTGGAGATCCGAATCCGCCAGATGGATATCTTTCTGGAGCGGTACGGCATGAATCCCCTAGACTGCGGCAGTCCCTTCGATCTGATGGTGATGTACGCCATGCGGACCCAGGGAGATGAACTGACGAGAGAAGGGATGGGCGACCGGATGCGTCAGGTAGTGGAAATCCTGTTTTCAGAAGAAGAAACGGAAAAAAGTTAAAGGATGGCCGCCCCCGGAGGCTTATAATGAAAGAAATCGAAAAGGGGGGAGGCATGCTGGTTGAAAGGGAGAAAATTCATGTTAAGAGGCAGGAATCTGCGTCAGCCTGGGGAGACCTTGATTCTGGGAGAGACAGAATACTGTGTGGAGGGGGTACAGGGCCAGGGCGGAAGCGCTGTGGTTTATCGGGCCCGATATGAGGATTCGCTGAATCGGGGATGTTATCATCACGTTTTGATTAAGGAATTGTTTCCGTATCATCCCAAGGGATGGGTATACCGGGATGAGCAGGGGTGGATTCGGTGCTGTCCGGAGGGGGAAAATCTGATGGAGCAGTGCCGGAACCGCTTTTTCCAGGGAAACGCGGTGAACCTTAAGCTGTTAGAGGCGCTGCCGGAGAAGATATCAGGCAATTTAAATTCCTATGAGGCATATGGAACCTGCTATTCGGTGCTGTATGTCCATGGCGGCCAGGATCTGGAGCATTTCCTGGAAGGGGAGAAAGAGAGCTGGTCCCTTCTCCGGGCAGCTGAGGTAATGGAACAGATTCTGGACGCTCTGGAGCCTTTTCATGAGAACGGTCTTCTCCACCTGGATATCAGTCCGGATAATATTCTGATGCTGCCGGGAAGGGCCATGCTGATTGATTACAACAGTGTCTGGCCGGAGAATCCGGGGGAGCAGGAGGAATTTTTTTTCAGTGAAAAAGAAGGGTATACTGCGCCTGAGGTGCGGCTTAAGGAAATTCGGGAAATCGGGCCGGCCGCGGATCTTTACGGGGTCTGCGCGGTATTTTTTACCATGCTTACGGGAAGGCGTCTTACGCCGGAAGAGTCCATGGGAAAGGGACTGGAGCGGGCCTTCCCGAAAGACCTGGATATCTTTCGCGGTCAGCCGGAAACAGCCGCCTGGCAGACGGTGCGGATCATCAAAAAGGGGCTGCATCTGCTTCCAAGAAAACGGTATGGATCCGTGAATTCTCTGCGGGAAGATATTCAGGAGCTTCTTTTGCGGCTTCATGGCTGGGGGATCTCCCACAGCGCCTTGTGGGAAGGCAGCCTGCGGGAGTGGAAAAAAAGCCGGGACAGGGAGACACAAGACCTGGAGCGGGTTCTGATGCTGACCGATGGCCTGGAGGGTTCCGGAGGAAGGCGGGGCCAGAACCCGGGGAAACGGGCGGAAAAATGGAATGAGAGAGATTTTCTCCCCCTTTTGGAGCGGGGAGAATGCTTCCTTTTATATGGCGCGGGGGGAATGGGCAAGACCCGTTTCCTTAAAATGCTGCTCAGGCAAAGCATGGCCCGATACAGCCCGGCAAAACCTGTTTTTCTCTACATTTCCCTGGCGGATTATCCGGAAGGCGGGGAGGAGTTACGGTATATTCGAAAGCAGATTCTGCGCAAGCTTATGTTTCTGGAAGGGGGCCAGGGGGTGGAGGAGGCGCTAACATGCCTGGATCAGCTTTTCTCCGAAGAAGAAGGTCCGGGAGCCGTCCTTCTTCTGGATGGGCTCAATGAGGCTGGCCCGCGGCGGCAGAATCTGTTAAAGGAAATTGAGGGGCTGGGGAGATTTTCGTTCCTGGGAATCCTGGTAACGGACCGCACAGATGGGGTGAAGGCATACGGCCTTTCCGGCTTTTGTCCGGCGCGCCTGATGGAACTGACCAGGGATCAGGTGGAAGAGACCCTTCGCCGACGGCAGATCCCCTGTCCGGAAGAGAAGATGATGCGTCTTCTGGAAAATCCCATGATGCTGTGGCTGTACGGGCAGACGGCGGTGATGGACCGGGAATTGGGGAGAGAGCAGGAGGAGACCGAGGCAATGACCATGGAATCTCTGGCCGGGGGATATCTGGAGAGGCTGTGTGCCGGCCAGCTGCGGCTGTATTCCGGAGATCAGGCGCAGCAGCTGCGGCAGGATTATCTGATCCGCCATCTTCTTCCTGACATTGCCAGGGAAATGAAGCGGAAGAAACGGCCCCTCCTTACGCTGGAGGAACTCTACCGGCCGGTAAGGCAGAGCTATGAACGCTTAAGGAGCAAAGCCTTTTCCCTGGCGTTTCCCCAGTACATGGGAAAGTCCAGGCTGATGCTCCAGGGAATCGCCAGTGAAAGCGAGTGGTTCGACTACGCGGTATCGGAACAGCTTTTAGGAGCCCTGGATCTTCTTAGAATAAGCGGAAATGGAAATTACGGACTGATTCATGAAAATTTCGCCGACTGCCTGGCCGGACAGGCTAGGGAAAACCACAAAAGACTTGCCCGGTACAGGCGAAGGGCAGGCGGGAAAAAGTTCCTGGCAGGAGCGGCCCTCCTTCTCCTGATCGGGGGAGGAGGCGCGGCGGCCTGGCATCAGTGGGGGCCCAAAACCTACAGCGCCCAGGAAAAGCTGGTGTTCAGGAACGCGGCCCAGCGGCTGATGATCAACCTGCAGGTGCTGGATATTCAGCTGATGACCCAGGAAACCATCCTGGAGGAAGCCATGGACAGCGCTGTGCTGGAGGGAGAGCCTGAGCAGACCGCCATGTTTGCCCAGTCCATTGAGAGAAAACGCCAGGAGCTGTCTTCCCAGCTTTCCGTGGCTTCTGATGGCAGCCGCTGGGTTCTGGAATTAGAGGAGATGAACGGCTCTGTTCCTCTGGAAGAACTGCAGGAACTTTATGCAAAGCCCTGGGAGATGGAGAGACTGATGAATGAGGCCCTTGGCTTTCTTGAGGAAGCCTTCTGCAGTCCGGACAGCCCTTATACCACCAGAGAAAAGCGGCTGCCTCTGGCAGAAGCTTATCAGAACTATCTGGATGCCTATGCAAGGGAGTGCTATGTGGAGCTGAATCTGGTTCTTTCTTCCATGGAACCGGAGGCGGCAGCCATGGTGCAGGAGGCAACAGCGGAAATGAGCGTGCTGAAGCAGTATATTCTCGCCTACCCCTTAAGCGGAGTGACCCAGGAGGAGATTCAGGCCCAGCTTACCGCTGCCCGGAATCAGAAAAAAGACGCGGCGGACGCCATGCGGCTTGTGAATTATCCTATGGAGGCAGCGGGATGGTGATGGCCGGATACCAGAACCGGGGAGAAGAGCAGGAGGAAAAGAAAGAGGAGAAGGGAAGGAAGCAAAGGCATGAAAAAAGGGAGAGGAACAGGGCTTAAGGGCCGCCGGAAACTGGCTGCGGTCCTTTTGGGGCTGCTGATCTTATCTGCCTGCAAAGCCGGGGAAGACGCCTTTTCCCGGCAGAAGGAAATTGTGGATGAGACAGCCCGGATTGTACTTTTGATGGATCAGGACAGCCGGGACTATGATCTGGCCCTTCAGGAGATCGGCAGATACCTTGATGAGCCGGATCCGGAAATTCTTGCTGCCGTTCAGCAAAAGGTTCAGGAATCCACGGCGGAGTTTCAGACCCGGCAGGATCAGGCGGAGTCTTATGAGATGACGGAGGATTTCGCGGACATTCTTGTGGAGAACCATATTGACCCGGAAGAATACCAGATGAATGCCGATTCACGGATCAGCAGCCTGGGCAGATTTATCACCCGGCTGCAGACCATGGACACATATCTGGAAATGGTCTCCATCCTTCCGGGAACCGTGGAGGATGACCTGCGATTTATGTATGAATATAACCTGGAGGAGCAGCGGATCATCCGCGGATACCAGTACTGTGCGGTGAATTACTGGTTTGCTTCCTGGGAAGGGGAAGGCGCGGAGTACGCCAAGGAGCAGATCGCGGATCAGCTGGAGTCTTTCGTGCTGGAGGAATCGATCTGGGAGACCAGTCAGGAAGGGGCGGAACAGAGGATGGAGGTATATTTGAATCAGCTGGAGGAGCAGATTTCCGAATTGACAGATTATATCGGCGAAGCGCAGGAAGAATTATATGAAATGGAAAAGGAAAACAGTCCGTAAAGAACGAGGGCTGGCAAAAAGTTATAAGCTTTTTGCCAGCCCTTTCATGTAGGCCAGAGCCAGTTTTTTATCCTCCGCAGAAAGGGTGGTGAAAAGGGACAGGCATTCAGACTGTTCCCTGGTAAGGCTGGGGCGTTCAGGATCCGGATCAAAAAATTCCGAGATGGAGATGCCGAATCCTCCGCACAGCTTCTGCAGAGTTAAAAGAGAAGGCTGGTTCTGTTTATTCATCATGGTGTTTAATGTGGAATAGGTAATTCCGGACGCTTTTGCCAGATGGTAGTAAGACCAGCCCCGTTCTGCGCAGAGTTCCCGGATGCGTTCGAGGGAATTAAATTCTGTCATGCAACCCCCTCCTTTGAGATTGTTTTTGGCGGGTTCCAAGGCCGGAAACCCTGGTATCATCATATCCGAATTGAGAAAAAACGTACAGATATTGAAAACCGTTATGGAAATATAACGTAAAATCGTTGCAAAGGAAATAAGTTGCAGTTTTTTAAAAAAAGTAAGGTAGACTATCAGCAGCAGGAGAAATCCTCCGCAGTCAGAAGTGAACAGAATTCTGCGGTTTGCGGTCAATTGTTCATTGTCATTATGACGAAAAAACGTTGTAATTATGACTTAATTTTGATATAATGATATGGTAAAAAATTACAAATGCCGAAACACTTCTGCTGCGGGCGAAAAATCCATTGGAACCAAGGAAAGGGCGGAGGCCCACATTGTTAAGGAGGTAAGCAGGATGAGAACATTTACGAAGGAACAAAGTCAGGCATTGTTAAACCAGGCGGAAGAAATGATGAAGCACATGGAGGAAGGCCAGAGTGTAAGGGACGTGATGGCCAGGATTTATGTGGAAAATCTGGATGAAAAGACCATGAGCCAGGGACAGATGATGGCGGATGCCATCATTCAGGGGATAAAGGATTTTGATTCCGATTACCAGGAGGCCCAGGGTGATCTGGACCGTTTTATCCGGAAATTCCAGGATAAGGCCGATGACGGAAAAAGCCGTGAGGAACGCTGCAATTACTGGCTGAAAACAGCCGCCGCCGTTTCCGCAGCAGCTCTGGCCATGAAAGAGGGAGGAATTGACGAAGAAGAGATCATGCGGGAAATCGAAGCCCTTGCTGTGACAAAAGAAGAAGCCACGCCGGAACGGGAAAAAGAACTGCGGGATCAGGCCAGAGAAGCCATTAAGCAGTCGGGAATTATGCTGGGAGCCCTGGCTGCCCAGGCGGAAGAACTGGAGGGGGTTTCCCCGGATGAAGCGGCGGAAATGCTTCTTGTTTTCGGAAACCAGGAGATGGAGTACCGGGCTGTGGCAGCCATGATCGCGTACACGAAGATCAAGAAGGGTGAGTTTGAAAATGTGCCGGTGGAAATGACTGCCGCCCAGGTAGCCTGCATCGTATGCGCGGAAGTGGAACAGACCCGGATCGCGGAAGCGGTGGGAAAGGGCAGTCTGGCGGTGGATGTGGCGGCAGCTCTTCTTAACGCTCTGGGCGCGGTGGTTATTGCTGCCTTTGCCATCAGTCTTGCCGCGGCGGGGCTGGAATTTGTTTTGAACCTTTTTCCTCTTATCCTGGCGGTTCCTGGCTGCATGGTGGTGGGAGCTTTGGTCACTCACGGGGTCTGCCGGGCCTGGAAGCTCTGGAAAAAAGACAGCCGCAGAATCGCGGAAGGTACGGCCGCGGCAGTTCGATTTGTGCTGGACGGCATAAAGGCGATTCTTTCCTTTGCCGCAGGAACCCTGATTCCGGGAATCGTTAAGAAGGCAGAGGAAATTTATGCCCGGGTGCGCAGCAGGGGACAGAAGGCGGAACAGGTGCAGGTTCTGGAAGAAGCGGGAGCTCAGTTATGATCCGGGTGCTGAAGATTCAGCAGACGCCGGTTTTAAATTTCCGGGATCTGCAGAAACGGTTCTGGCCGGCGGAGATTTTCAGACAGATGGAGATTTTTGCGGAATTTGCTTCCGTTCACTGCCGTCCCATCAGAACTCAGCTGGCGGACAGAGAAAGTGGAAGAAAATACTCGGCGGAGTATTTTACCAAGGATTTCTGGATGGGGATTCTTCACCGGAGCCGGTGGCCGGGAGAGGAAAATCTTATGGATTGTTTCATGGCGGCGGCAAAGGCGGAATTGGGCATTCGGGGAAACGATGAAGAAAGGGATCCGGAGGATTCGCGGCAGGATGAAGAGAGAGAAGCCGGCATGAAACGGGAGGTTCGTGACGGCGGACTGGAGGAAAAGCTTGCCTTTATTGCCAGAGAAAGGGGCAGTGAGGCGGATTATGGAGAAGTTATCCGGCTGCTGGCAATCTGTGAACTGTCAGAAGTGGATCCGCGGAGGCTGGAGCCCTGGGCCTGGAAGAATCCGGAGACGGCAGAAAGCGGGGAGGAACCAGAGGAGATCAGCCTGTTTCCTTATGAGAATACGGTGCAGCTGATGACCGGCGGCCGCGTTCGGAAATTCTGGTATCATGACGATGACGTTCTTGCTCCAGGGGCCAGAATCCATACGGTGAAAGTGGAAGCCAGGGGGAGCGCCAATCAATACGCGGTTCTGCGGATTGAGCTGTACAGCGAAAAAACCGGAAAGTGTGTCCAGAGCCTGTCCTTAAAGAGCGGGGAGTATCGGTACTGCAGCGTCTCACGGGAGAGAATTATCAAATTTCTGCCGGATGTATGCGTCAGCGATGAGTTGTGCCTAATGCGGCAGAGATACAGTCAGAAGGAACTTACGGTCATCCCCAAAGACGGGGAATCCTGGACATTAAAAACGGAGGAAGTCACAAGCTTTGCCCCGGGAAGCAGACAGCAGGGATTTCTGCTGATCCAGGGAGGAAAGGTAAATTCGCGATTTTACAGACCGGCGGAAGACTACTTTATCCGGCTTAAGATGGATATGCTCACTCTCCCGGCAGTGGAAGCCCTGATTACGGAAACCGGCTATGCCGTTTTGCTGGAGGACGGTTCTGTGGCCTCCAGCCGGCCGGAGACATGGAAAAAAGGAATCGTCTCCCTTTCCATGGAGGGGAGGGCTCCTGTTCTTTCCGGGGCAGACAGTCTAAGCTGCAGGGAGGCAGCCGTTTCCTTGTCAGGAAAAAGCCTTGCCTTTTTGGGAAACGAGGAAAATAAGCATGAAGTTCTGTTCTCGGGAAAAGGCAGGAACTTTTCTATCCGGGAAAGAGACGGACGCAGGGAAGTATGGCTGGAAGAGGGGAGGAAAGTTGATGTGGAAATTAAGACAGGGCAGATTCTCAGGAGATGCCAGGCAAAGCCGGATGGAGGGCGAGGGTATGGTCCAGAGAAAAGATCTGGCGAACATACAGCGATGGGAGAAGGGAATAGAAGCTGCTCTTGACCTGCGGCTGAAATTTGATTTCGGCCAGGTGCTGAAAAGGGCCTTTGAGGAATGGAGGGAGATTCCGGCCCTTACCCGGCAAAGTGAGGCGGCGGACATTGTCCTTTCTGCCTTTTATCAGCAGGGAAAAATCAGCGATTATCTGGAGAAACTGGAAGCCTTCGCGGACCGGATCCCATCCATGAGCAGCCAGGAGACGGTACGGAATCAGGGCTACTATAATTATCTGTTTTTCCTGCGTCAGTTTGTGGAGGACATGAAGCCCAAATATGAAGCCGCCAGGGAGGCGGCAGAAAAAGCAGAACCGGCTGAAACCACCCCTGCCAATGTGCTGCGCTTCATCAGCAGTGAATGTGCTTCTGTGGCAGCCCTTAAGGACCTGCCAAAGGCCAGGGAGGCGGTAAGAAGACTTAAGGATTCTCTTGTTCTGGGAAAGGCCAGGACTTCATTAAATATTCAGGACCTGGCTTTCGTTTCGGAAAGCATGGAGCTTTTGGAAATGGCGGTGAGAAGCGGGGATACCAGAGAACTGGAAGAGGCAGAGGAAAATCTGATGCAGAGAAAACGCGCCCTGAAAGAAAACATCGACAAGGGAAGCGGGCTGTATGACATCATCAAGGCAGAAATGACGGAGGAGTGGTTTGAGGCACTTAATCCGGAATCGGACCGCTGCCTTGTGATGGATATGCCGAAAGAGAAGATCCGCCAGCTTTACATCGAAAAAATCAGCCGCATACGGAAGAAGACAAATGGACTGTAATCGTCCGGGGAGGTACAGAAAAATGGAGAGAAAGACCATTGGAATTGATCTGGGGCACTGCGAAACGGCGATGGCGTTTCCCAGACAGCCTGATGCAAATGACAGCAGATATGAGGTCAGGAGACTGGTGGGAGAAAAGAAGGATCAGGTAGTGGCGACCCAGCTTATCCTTACCAATGAACAGATGAAAAAGCTGTCCGGACATAAACGGCCGGAATATTCCCTTCTTTCCGGTCTGGGAGAGATCCGGATTGGAAATAAGCTCCCGGCCTATGTCCCGGATGGAGAAAAATTCTGTTATTTTAAGGTGCCGCCGAAATATTTTGACCGTCCTTACGGAAATACGGAATGTGCAAAAGAGTGCGGCATCACCCACGGAATGCTGATGGCATGCTTTGCCTTTGCTCTGGTCAGAAACATTTTCCTGTACAACGTGGGGGACCTGAGTGAAAACGACCGAAAAGAAACGGATCTGCTCATCGGCTGTCCTACCACCAGGGACTGGACCTCTCAGGAGGCCCAGACAGAATATGGGGCGCTGATTAAGAAGGCCACCAATGTTCATGCCGTCCGCATCGTGCCGGAATCCAGAGCAGCCATGTTCAGCAGCGTAGAAAATGAAAAGATTAAGGTTTCTGCCCTGAAAGGCGCTGTGGTCTTTGACTTTGGCTCATCGACCGCGGACTGTACATATATGCTCTTAGGCCGGAAAATGATTGAATTCAGCTGGGGGCTGGGGGCCTCGGAGATCGAACGCCAGATGACCATGGCGGCATACCAGAAGGCCGTGGAGACAAACGGCGCCTTTCATGCCGCCATGACTTCCATAGCAGACGTGGAAGACGAACTTCGGACGGCTAAGGAAAGCTATTTTGATCACCGTTTTCCGCCCAAGGGCCATCCGATCATCTGCAGTTTTGAACGTGAAGAGGATGGAATGACCGTAGATCAGATGATTCGGATCGATGATCCGTTCATGAAGCAGGTTACAGCGGAAAGACCTATCCATGTTCTCTGCGACAGCAAGAATACTGTGTCCGGTTCCTGGGAAGAACTCTGCCTGGCTTTTTTTCGGGAGGCCAGGGAGCGGATCAGCCAGGCATCTTACACTTTTGTGGACGCTTCCGGAAAGAAACAGACGAAACAATGTGAGATCGACACCATTGTGCTCACCGGAGGTGCCAGCCGGATGGAATTTATTGCTGAATTATGCCGGGAAGCTTTTCCTGAGGCGAAGATTCAGAAAGAAGATAATCCTTCTCACACCGTGTCCAATGGTCTGGGATGGGTGGCGGTATCCGATGCTAATCTGGAATCCTGCAGAAACGAGGCGCGGAAGCTGATCGATTCCCGAAAATCCTGCAGCATCACGGCTCTGAAGGAAAATCTGGAGTCAAAGATCTTCGATTTAATCTGCCAGACCGCGGAAAAATGCACTCAGGAGTGGGCCGACGCGCCGGGAGATAATCTGTCTCTCCAGGATCTGCAGAAGAAGATTACCGCGGAGATGAACAGAGCGGAAACCAAAAATAAGATTAACGCGGCCTGCGCGCAGATTATTACGGAATGGAAAAAGGAGCTGTCCTCAGCCATGGAAGAGGCGGTGAACGGACAGGTAGGCAGGCTCTATTCGGAAAAGGTGGCCAGAGGGCTGATGATCCCGACGGATGTGTGGGAGACTCTCCAGGCGGGAAATATGAAGCTGGACCAGATGGATGTTTCCAATATCTTAAAAGGCATTGATGTTTCCTCCATTGCCAGGCAGATTGCCCAGTGGGCCATTATCGCGGCAGCCAGCGGCGTAGGCGCGATTTTCGGCCCCGTTGGAGCAACCATTGGATTCTTGGCCGGTCTGGTAGCGGCCGCCTTTATCGGCGATGATAAGATGGAAGAAAAACGGCCCAGGAAAAAACGCCAGAACGCGGCAGCTACGGTGAAGAAGAAGATCCGGGAATCCAAAGCCCAGCTGATGCAGGAGTTTCAGAAAGATTTTTCCCGGTTTGAATCGGAATATTCCAAACATGTGGATCAGTCCTTAACGGCGGCTTTTGAGATTGTATCCTTAAAACGATTTTCCATGTAAACTTATTGGGGTCAGCGGGGAAAGGAGAGAGAGATGGCGGACAGTGTACAGAAACGGATTCTTGGGCAGTGCAGAAACGCCCTTCTGGGGGGAGTGCCCATCCTTTATATCAAAACGGATTCCCATATTTTGATTCAGAAGCTGCTTCTGGATGAGACATCTCCCCTGGTGGTTCTGTTAAGCAATGGAGGACGGAAGGGGACGGAGGAGCAAAGGGAGCTGAAATATATGCGTCCTATTTATGAGCTGGAAAATCCTCAGGACAGGCAGCTTCGATATTGCTTAAACTACCGGAATTCCCTCCCGGAGATGGATTCCGGCGGGCTGTACCGGGAGCTTTATGCCAGCCCCAGGGATATGGCCAATGAACGGATGACTGGCCCCTTTTTATGGTCGGTAAACATGCCGGATGATCCTCAGGAATTAAAGCGGATATACCGCGGGCTGGAGCAGTACGTAACGGCTCACGAGGACGAAAACCATCCCCAGTACCCGGTGCTGCAGCGGAGCGTGGTTATCTTGTATTCCTCCCAGGTGTTTCTCTCCCCCATGCTGAGAACTTACACGGAGTTTATCGATGTGGGATATCCCGATGAGGAGGAGATCCGGGAGCTGATTAAATCGGAATCCGGCGGGGACCGGAATCTGATCGAAAACGAGGAATATCTGTCGGCTCTGTGTACGGATTTTCTGGGATTTACCACAGAGGAAATCGTCATGACCATGCAGAGGATCATGGCTGCTTCCTCCCTGCAGCGTTCTGATGAGGCGGAAGGAATCATCAGGGAGCATAAGCGCCAGAAAATGCAGGGAGGCATTCTGGAACAATGTGACCCGGAGGGGAATATCGGCGGAATGAATCAGTTCAGAGCGTGGCTGATGAAGCAGGTAAAACCCTTAAAGTATTCTGCTTCTTACATGAGAAAGAACGGAACGCCCCCGCCGAAAGGGGTGCTCCTGTGCGGAATTCCGGGATGCGGAAAATCCGAGGCAGCCAAGTTTACTGCCCAGATCTTAAATCTTCCCCTGCTGAAAATGGATATTGGAAGCCTGATGGATAAATATCAGGGCGTTTCTGAACAGAGGATGCGGGATGCGCTGAAAATGGCAGAGGCCATGGCCCCCTGCGTCCTGTGGATCGATGAACTGGAGAAAGGATTCAGCGGCGCCGGTTCCAACGGAGATTCTTCCTCCTTTAAGCGGATGTTCGGTTATCTGCTGGGGTGGATGCAGGATAATCAGAAGCCCTGCTTCATCTTTGCCACTGCCAATGATATCGGCGGTCTTCCCAAGGAATTTTTCCGGAGCGGACGATTTGACGGGCTGTACGCGGTATACCTGCCTACCGCCGCGGAGTGCGTCAGCATTTTTAAGTCCTGCATGGAAAGAATCGAAAAAAATATGGCCAGAGCCCGGCACTGCAGGAGAGAGGAGGCAGTGATTTTTTCCCCGTCCTGTTATGAGGATAATATGCTGCGGCGTCTGGTGAATGATACTTTGGTCCTTCCGGATAAAAGTCCCAGAATGATCATCGGATCCGACATTCAGAAAGCGGTGAATCTGGCCATGGGGAGACTGTTCAACGAAACCAGGATAAACGGCGAAGCCTGGGACAGGGCCCTGCGTCAGGTGATTGGCTCCGGGGATTTCAGCACCTTCGGAGACGGCGAGGAAAACAGGGACAGCATCGCGGTCAGTTACTGCAGAATGCTGCGGAAGGGATTTATTCCTACGTCGGATCACGTTCTTTTTCGGAAAGAGGATTATCATGTGGAATTCGCGGAGGAATATGAACGGTTAAAACGGATGTCCACCGTCTCCATGAGCGATGAGGAATTAAAGCAGCATAAAGAGCGGCTGAGGCAGTTTGAAATTTTGCAGGACAGCGGCCGGCAGTTTGCGGACCCTTATGATGCTTCCGTGTATCATTTTTTGAGAAACCGGATTAACCAGATGGCGGCGCTGCTGGAAAGGCGGGAGAGGGAACTGCTGCTTCGCTGATGGGGAAAGACAAAGAAGGAAGGAGAGGTGACAGGAATGGTTGCAGAGACCATAATCGTCCTGGGAATCGCCGCCGCGGTGCAGATTCTGTTTAGTGTAATCGGAGGACTGATTAAACTGTGGGGAAGCCAGGAAATGCCGGAAACGATTCAGGCCGAGATGAGCGATACGGACCAGGCAAAAATCCGGGATACGCAGCGGCTGATGGCGGACTGCTTCGGAGACAATGTAACAGAACGCATCCGAAACGCAAGCAACAAAGAGAGGATCGCGCTGATGGCGGATTTCGCGGAGCGGCTGGCCAGGGAGTATGATCTGGATATTGAGGTTGACGTTACGGTCAGCAATCTCCAAAACTGCGGAGCTTATAACTGGAAGGAAAAGAAGGCTGTGTTCAACATCGCCCTTCTGATGGTTGACGGCGATCATGAACAGTTCGCCTATTGCGTCCGGGAAACTCTGGATACCATTATTCATGAGCTCCGTCATGCAGTTCAGCATAAGAGCATAGAACAGCCTGGATTTTGGAATGTGGAGGATGAGGTGAGAAACGCCTGGGCCAATAATATGGCTTCCGGCAATTATATCCGCCCGGAGGTGGATATGCGGGCTTATGCCATGCAGCCCATTGAACGGGACGCGGTTACCTTTGCCGCTTTAGTGATGAAGGGGGTGGATGAACAATGAGAATTTCGTTTAAGGAGTTTCACCGTTTCCTCAGCGAAGACGATTATACGGATAAGGAGATCAGACATTTATTCCATGCGGTGAAAGCCATGGATCAGGAAAGCCGGCGCTGGGTTCTGCGCTGGTTTAATCAGGGCAGCTACCCGGATCAGGAGATTGAAGGGGTTACGGCGAAGTATCTGGTGGAAACCTGCGGATATCGTCCCCTGAACGCGCTGATTATCCTGGACTGGCTGAAAGCGGATCCCCAGGCGGCGAAATACTTTGTCCTGAAGATCCCATCCACCATTCCGCCGGGAGAGGCGATCGGTGAGGAGATCGAAAAAATCATGGAGGCAGAGGGAATACCGGTCCAAAAGGCCGAGGAGGAAGAGGAGCTGGGGGATATTTTATAGGAAATGGGCTGTCGGGAAATAGATATTTCCAGCAGGGGCCGGTACGACTCAAACGAGTCACACCGGCCCCTGATATTTACTCTATAAGTCCGCCGCCGGATAGGCGGCATGCATTCAGGGATGCCAAATGCGCCGCCAGATTTTTGCGGGATCGCTGGTGCGTTGGCTGCCGGCGCATGAAGGTTTACTCAAAAAAGATGGCTAATGACATTGTGATCAGTTTATGTGCCGCATTACCTTACCCACACACCTTGTAACTTTTTCGTTAAGCCTATTGACTCTGATACTTTGGAAGAGATATAATATAGTCACTACTTAGCAATCCTAAATAGCGAAACTAAAGAGAGGCGACGATATGAATAATAAATATGTCCAGCAATTCAAAAAAGGTTCTCTGGAAATGATACTCTTATGCCTCATCGGACGCAAGGAAACTTATGGATATGAAATTATAACCGAATTGAACAATAGTGCGTCTGTTTTGGGATATGCGAAAGAGGGAACCATTTACCCCATTCTGTATCGTTTACAGGAAGCAGAACTAATCAAATGCCGATTGGCTCCGGCTGCGGCAAATGGCGGCTCAAAAAAGTATTATTCTTTAACGGATAAAGGCAGGAATGTACTTGATGAACTAATCTTATTTTGGTCAAGCTATGAAAACTGCGTAAACGGCTTTATAGAAAGTTATCAACAAGTGAGGGAGTCCAAATGAAAGAACAATATATCAAACAGGTTGAAAAGGAACTATCTTTGCCACGCAAAATGAAAAAAGAGGTTGTGCGTGACTTGAATGAAGTTTTTGCGTCTGCTATGGAGCATGGAGAAACAGAGCAGCAGATTATCCAGCGTTTGGGGACGCCAAAAGAATTTGCAGACAGCACCGCAGAACAGTTTGGCATTGATAACACCAAATCGAAAAAAAGGAACGGTATCATTTCTGCTCTTGCTGCGTTCGTTATGGCGGCTGCTGCCTTTTCGGTATACGCTGTTGCACAATCAGGAAAAGTACCAGAAGGAGCAATCGGACAAGCAGACGCGGCAACAAATATACAGATTGAGGGCGCGTTTGCCTTTGACATTTCACAAATCCTTTTGGCTATTGGGTTTGCAGCAACAGCTATTGCTGTTTTGTTCATTATCCGAACCATACATGAAAACAGGAGGTAACCGATGAAGAAGTATATTTTTGTATTCACAATCATGGTTATGATTTTTTTTGCCTGCGAATGAGTACACAGAGGGGCTTCCTGTTGCGCCTGGTACGGTTGCATGGGCTGCACTTGATACAGAACATGAGAATTGCAATATCAACCTTACCGGCATTAGCGAAAACAACTATAATGAGTATATGGAGCTTTTGAACCAAGAAGGCTTTTCTGTAATTGAAAATGTGTCAGAGGAAATCGGGGGAGAAAACTATGTTTCTATCGGAACAATTTTATCAAACAACGAAAAGTGGTTAAGTATCAGTTACATACCAGATAGTCTAACTATCTACATTTCCTTTGACAATAACGAAAGAATTGTCAAAACGTTTGACTGAGAGCTTAGGAAAAGGATTTTCCCGGTTGCCAAAATCCTATTGCCTGGATTACTAAGGTATGCGGGCAAATCTCCGCTGCGGGAAGAACCAGCGGCGGGCAGCGGACTTTCCGGAAAAAACTTATAATTTTTCATTTTTTCCATGCTATTCTGAAGATACAAAGAAATCAAATCAGTTCACCGAAACGAAATATTTCGAGAAAAAACAGGAGGCAGGAAGATGACAAATTTAACGTATACTTATACAATAAAAGAAGGAAAGTCTGTGGAGGAATTCATCTCCATGGTGGATATCTTTTTACAGAGCAGCGAAAACATGGAGACGCAGCGGGTTCCCGTAGAAGGAGAAGTTCATAATGCTCTCCAGGCCAGAGTGAAGAATGGAAAACTAAAGCAGGTAATCGGCATGGACAAGGCCATTACCCTGCGCTTTCTGGAAAGTTTTGGCGAAGGACATTCTGTATGTATCCAGATCGGCGACGCGAAATGGATGGACAAGGGAATTGTGATGACCGTTTCTATGTTCGTACTGTGGCCTCTGACGGTAACCTCCGGGGTCGGTATTTACAGGCAGAAGCAGCTTCCGGCAAAGATTAAGAAGGCGGCGGATACTTATTTCGAGACGAAAGCTTTAGTCTGGAAGGAAAAGGGAATGGCTGCGAAGGCAGCCCAATGTGCCGGCGATGCCCTGAGAAACGCCAGTGACGCAGCGGAACAGTTTGTCAACAGTTCAGCCGGGCAAAAGATCGGCTGTTATATCGCCAGGAATTTGTGGAGAGTATTTCGATAGAAGGAGGATGAACAGATGACCACAAAAGATATCACAGAGCAGACAAGAGATCGAATTCGCGGCTGTCTGATCGGCGGCGCAGTGGGCGATGCCCTGGGTTATCCGGTGGAATTTTTGTCCTACAGCCAGATCATTCATTCTTTTGGGGAAAAAGGGATAACAGAGTATGTTCTGGATGTTCAGGAAGGAAAGGCAGTTATTTCGGATGACACGCAGATGACCCTGTTTACGGCGGAGGGATTGTTAAACAGCGCGGGCAAGAAAAAGGAGGAAATTCCTTATGAAGTTTATCGGTCTTATCTGAACTGGTACCAGACGCAGAGGGGCAGGCGGAAGCCGGAGATGGGAAAAGGAAAGGCCGGGGCAGGCAATCCCGGCAGAGACAATTCCCGGCTGATGGAAATTCCGGAATTATATGTGTGCAGGGCGCCGGGGAATACTTGCCTGAGCGCGCTTTCCTCCGGCCGCATGGGGGATATGGAAGAATCCATCAACATGAGCAAGGGCTGCGGAGGCATTATGCGGGCAGCTCCGGCGGCCATTTACCGCAAGCCGGATGAGACCTTTACCAGGAAGGAAATTGATCTGCTGGGAGCCCGGCTGGCGGCGATTACCCACGGCCATCCTCTGGGGTATATTCCGGCGGCGGTACTTGTACATATTGTGAACATTGGCGTGTACGGCGGCAGCCAGCCGGGAATGGGACTGGCGGATGCGGTGAAAGAGGCCGTGGAGACAGCCCGGGAGCTGTTTCCGGAAATCGGATTTATGCCGAAGCTGGCTGCCCTTGTGGACCGAGCTGCAAAGCTTGCGGGAAATGAAAAGGAAGACATTGAAAATATCCGTGAACTGGGCGAAGGATGGGTGGCCGAGGAAACTCTGGCCATTGCCGTTTACTGCAGTATCCGGTATTGCGATAATTTTTCTAAAGGGGTGGCTGCGGCAGTAAATCACAGCGGGGATAGCGATTCGACGGGAGCAGTCACCGGGAATATTCTGGGCGCGTGGCTTGGACTTGAAGGAATCGAGGAGAAATGGCTGAGAGATCTGGAACTGCGGGAGCTGATTTTAACCATGGCAGACAGCCTTTGCACCTGAGAAGATCAGACGGATAGGCGGGAATTTGACAGAAGGAGAGAGTTGAGGAGGCGGAGCCATGAAGCTGACCATTCATTTGGAAAAGCCGGGCTGCGGGGACGGGATGTATGAGATTCGCGCCAGGGGATATCTGGCGGCAGAATTATTCTGGAGTAATGAAAAGGGAATTCTGGAAGAATATACTGCTTTTGCCTGTATCCCTTTGGGACTGGACGGAGAGGGAGTTTTCCGTTTTCAGGGCGGACGGGGGATTCCGCCGGAAGCTTCCTCGGTGACCGTCCGGGCGGTGGACGGCAGCCTGAAGAAATGGGAGGAGGCAAGCGCCATCATTCCCATGGATTTTCGCAGTCCTTTGCAGGATGCGGAACAGAAGATCTGTGTCATGAGCGACCTCCATCTTTCCCGCCGGGCCGGGCGCCTGAAATGGGTGCTTAGACAGGGAAAGAAAGCGGATCTGGTGCTTTTGCTGGGAGATCTGGTAAATGACGGGCTGCCGGAGCAGTTTCGGCTGTTTTCCCGGTGCCTGGAGGAAGCGCTGCCGGATGTGCCGGTGCTGGCAGTGCCGGGAAATCACGATTTCCCCAGAAATCCTCTGCCCTTAGCTGGGGAGAAAAGAGGAGATTTTCGCGGGGTGTTTCAGCAGATGGCAGAAAGGGCAGGAAACCTTGGGATTCAGCTTAAGGCAGATCCCAGAGGCGGTTTCTGCGCCCGGGCAGGCAGGATCCAGGTGATCGGGCTTTATGGGGCATCCAACTGGCGCAGGCTGCGCCTGGAAAAAGATGGGCAGCTGGCGTTCTTGGAAAAGGAACTGGGGGAAAAGCAGGGGGAGGAGCCGGAAGAAAAGCTGGGAGAAAAACCAGAAGAAAAGCCATTCCTGCGCCTGATTCTCTGTCACGCGCCCCTGCTTGACCATAATCCCCAGCGGAGAAAGGGACAGTCTCAGCCTTACCTGGGCGGGGACCGTGCTTTGCAGAAATTGCTGGATGGCCAGGAGAACTTTCTGTTTCTTTCCGGGCACACCCACTTGTCCCCAAACCTGTATCAGGGAACCGTGGAGATTCTGCCGGGAAACCGGATTTATGCCAATGTGGGGAGTACCTGTCCCTGCGAGATGAAAGGGGAGGAGCCGCTGACTCTTAAGGAGTGGAGAGAGCCGGTGATGACAGAGCTGATCCTTGGGAGAAAAACTGCTTCGATCATTTCTCGGTCCCTGGTGACAGGAAAAGCGTTTCCCAGAGGATATTACCGTTTTAACCTTTTTTCATGAGGGATGTTCTGGCACATTCAATGGGCAGAAGGAAGGCCTGTAGGAATAAGGGCTGGAAAAAGAGGGGGACAGAAGATATAATGGTGGCATCATTATAAGTCAGTATAGAAGACTACGGAAAGGCGGGAGATTGTGGTCATGATGCAATCAAAGCATGGGAAATATGAGACAGCCATCGATAAGGAATTAAAGCTCATCCACCGGCAGGAGGAATCTCTGCGGCGGGCAGCGATGAAGGGGAAAACGCCCCAGTGGAAAACGGCTCTTGAGGAAAAAGTGCCCGGTTCCATTTACGAAAACCTTCAAAAGGCATTCCGGAAGGCCTTTGCCATTGTCTTTGAAAAGGGGACAGGCTTGATTGAGAAAACTTATAACCGGGAATCTCTTGAGGAGGACTGCCAGGTTCGGGAGTTCGCCTTTCAGGTGAAGGCAAACCGGAAAACCTTAAAAAAAGCCAGAAAGGATGCCCGGGCCGGCAATCTGCGCAATCTGGCCATTACCAGCGCGGAAGGGATCGGCCTTGGGGTTCTGGGCATCGGCCTGCCGGACATCGTCATGTTTGTGGGCGTCCTGCTGAAAGGAATTTACGAGACGGCTCTCCAGTATGGCTATGCATACGATTCGGATCAAGAGCGCTGCTTCATCCTGAAGCTGATGGAGACGGCAGTGCTTAAGGGAGAGGACTGGGAGGAAGGAAACCGGGAGATCGACCGATATATTGAATCTTCCGCTGTGGAATGCGCCGTAGAAGAAGAGTCTGGGACGGAAGAATCTGGAGAGGCAGAGCCAGGGGCGGAAGAATCCGGGGAGGAAGAGTTCGAAGCGGAAGGGCCCGGGGAGCAGCAGCAATCGGAGGCATGGGAGAAGGACCTGAAGGAGCGGGTAAAGGAGCAGACCGGCCGGACGGCCGATGCCTTTGCCATGGACATGGTGCTTCTGAAATTTATCCAGGGCCTGCCTGTGGTAGGAATCCTGGGCGGCGCAGGGAATCCTCTGTACTATAATAAGGTGATTAAGTATGCGGAATTAAAGTACAGGAAGAGGTATCTGCTTAAGCTTCGGGAAAAATTCCGCAGTCAACAGGATGCAGGGAAAAGATGATTTATTGGAAACCTTCATGAGTCGGCAGCCGGTGTTTGCGTGACAGCATTCCGGCTGCTTTTTTCTATATCACCAGGGCGGAAAAAACTTGAAGTTTTTTCATGACGCTGTGTTATCCTGAGAATACAAAGAGATTACAACACCGCCTATCCGGCGGCAGAACTTTCAGAGAAAACGGATACACGAAAAAAGGAAGGAGAGGCAGTCATGAAAAAGCAGGATAAGATCATTCCGATGAACGATATTTTTGATGAGAACGAAGCGGTAAAATACATGAAGTCCTATATGTTTATCAAAGGGTTTGCCTTTGGAAAAGGGCTGAGGCAGACCATCCTTTCCCTGGCAGTAGCCAGAAGGCTTCATGAGGGGCAGTACCGGAAGGATGGAACGCCTTATATTTCCCATCCGCTGAAGGTATGTACCACGCTGATTAGCTACGGAATCGAGGATGACGTGACCTTATCTGCGGCGCTTCTCCATGATGTTTTGGAGGACTGCAAGGAAAAGCTTCCCCTGGAGGGGAGCGAGCTGGTGCTGGAATACGGACTGGATCAGGAGATTCTGGAGATTATCCGGCTTTTGACCAAGGAATCAGGGCTTGATGATTACGAATTAAGCGTCTATTTTAAACGAATCGAGGAAAATCCCAAGGCGGCTCTCATCAAGCTGGCGGACCGGCTTCACAACAGCAGCACCTTGTATACTTTTTCCAATGAACGGATGAAGAAGTATCTGCGGGAGACAAAGAAATTTATGATTCCCATGGCTTCCTATTGCAAGAAATATTATCCGGAATATAATAACGCATTCTGCATTTTGAAGAATAATATTGAGATGCTTAATTCGACCATGATGGTGATGCTGGAGAAACTGGAGGAAGGAGCAAAGGGAAAAAGAGAGGAGGAGAATGAATATGGAAGAGCGGTACTATGAACGGATGGCGGCGGCTTATCTCCGGGGCGTGGCGGCTGCGAAAGACATAAGAGTCCCGGAGAAGACGGCAGCGCTTTTTGCCGGGAAATGGGAAGAGATGACTGGAGAGGATGTAAAAAAACTTCTTCTTGCGGGGCAGAGTCTGGGAATTCGCCTTCACTATTTTAAACGCTCCTCCGGAGAGCTGCCCCGGGTGAAGCGTACCCTGGGGATTCTGCGGGGGCTTTCGTTTCAAAGCCTCCTGGACATGGGAAGCGGAAGAGGCGTATTCCTGATTCCTTTTCTGGAAGCCTTCCCGGGGATCCGAACGCTTTCTCTGGATCTTCTCCCAGGCCGGGCGGAATTTCTGCAGACCCTGTCCGCAGGGGGAATTTCCAATCTTACCGCCATTCAGGGCGATATCTGCAAAGAAGAAATTCCGGAAAATGCCTTTGACATCGTTACTCTTCTGGAGGTGCTTGAGCATATCCCAAACGCAGAACTGGCCGTGAAGCGGGCGGTGGAGATTGCCGCAAAATACGTGATTGTCTCCGTTCCTTCAAAGCCGGACGATAATCCGGAGCACATCCATCTGCTGACGAAGCCGGTGCTGACGAAGATGTTTACCGAGGCCGGATGCAAAAAGCTCCATTTTGACGGGGTAAACGGACATTTGATTCTTTTGGCGGCAGTGTGAGCCAGCCGACAAGGAGAAAGGAGTCATATCGAATGACAGGGAATGAACATAAATTTGACAGGCCTTGCGTGGTGGTAATGGGAGGGTCCTTCAATCCGCCGACCATTGCCCATCTGCGGCTGATGCTGGCTGCCGTGGAGGCGGTAGGGGCTCAAAAAGGCATTTTTGTCCCCTCCAATGACGCTTATGTCAGGAAGAAGATGAAACGTCAGCATCTGGAGCGGGAGACCATCCCGGAGCAGCTCCGCCTGGAGATGCTGGAAGTGATGTGCGGCGAAGACAGCCGTCTGACCGCGGAACCTTGTGAGTATGGGCGGGATGAACGGGCGAAAACCTATGAGACCATGGAAACCATTCAGGAGAAGTATCCCCATGCTCTTATCTATTTTGTGGCGGGAGGCGACAAGCTGAAGGTTATGTCCCGCTGGCATCGAAAGGAAGAATTTCTGGAGAAATTCCGGATCCTTGTGGTGAAGAGAGAAGACAGCAGTCCTGAGGCCATCATCGACAAAATTCCATTTCTGAACCAACATCGGGACGCCTTCGCCCTGCTTAAGGAACCCGTGGGACTGGAGGGAATCAGCTCCAGCAAGGTAAGGGATTTATTAAGGCGGGGCGATGAGAAGGGGAAAACCCTTGTCCACCCCGGGGTATGGAGGCTTTTGCTGGAGGATGGACGGCTGGAGACGGGGATCACCAGCTTCCGGGGAGATTATCATTTTCTGAGCAATTTCTATGAGTCGCCGCTGGAATATGAAGGATTACGTTATCAGAACGCGGAGGCAGCCTTCCAGGCTCAGAAATGCACGGATGACGGGGAAAAAGCAGAGTTCTGCAGTCTGGCGGCCAATAAAGCCAAGAGACTGGGACGCCAGGTAAAGCTGAGGGAGGACTGGGAAGAGGTAAAGACCGGCCTGATGCTTCAGATTGTCCGGGCAAAATTCGCCCAGAATCCAGAACTTGCGGACGAGCTTTTGCGTACCGGGGACCGTAAGCTGATAGAGGGCAATACCTGGCATGATGTTTTCTGGGGCATGGACCTTAATACCGGCCAGGGAGAGAATCATCTGGGCCGGATCCTGATGCAGGTGCGAGAGGAGATGCGGGAGGAAAAAGCAGGGGAAAAACGCCAGGAAAAATAAGAGCAGCCAAAACGCGGCGGAAAGAGGAAGGAGAAGAGAAGGATGAAGGAAGGAATGACGGAGCTGGTGTTTATTTTGGACAGAAGCGGTTCCATGTTCGGGCTGGAGAAGGATACGATCGGGGGATTTAATTCCATGATTCAAAAACAGAAGGAGGAGGAGGGAGAAGCTGTGGTGACTACCGTGCTGTTTGATGACCGGTATGAATTGATTCATGACCGTTTTCCTCTTTCGGCAGTAGGGGAAATGACCAGGAAGGAGTATTTCGTAAGGGGAAGCACGGCTTTGCTGGATGCGGTGGGCAAGACCATTGTAAAGATTCAAAACGTCCAGGAGCATTTGCCGGAGGAAGCCAGAGCGGAGAAGGTAATTACCGTGATCATTACAGATGGTCTGGAAAACAGCAGCCGGGAATACAGCCGGGAACAGATTTCCCAGATGATTACCCGGCAGAGGGCGAACGGATGGGAATTCTTATTCCTTGGCGCGAATATGGATGCAGTAGCTGAGGCGAAAAGCCTGGGAATCCAGGAAGAGAGGGCGGCCTCCTATCGGAATGACAGCCAGGGCGTCAGACGGAATTATCATGTAGTAGGAGCGGCGGTCAGCGCCATGAGGCGGCGGGAAACCGTGGGCAGGGAGTGGAAGAAGGAGATCGATGAGGATGGGGAAGAGAGAAGATAGAGATGATAGGGAGCAGTTCCGGGAAACTACAATCATCAAATACCCTCGAACGCCCCATCTGGAGGGCTCCCGCCTGCAGCCGGGAGATGAGGATCTGTCCCAGATCCCTTTCCGCCAGATCGCCGGGCGGAATCTGGTGGTGGAAGAAAAATGCGACGGAGCCAATTCTGCCGTCTCCTTTTCCCCTTCCGGGCAGCTCCTTCTCCAGAGCCGGGGACATTACCTGACCGGAGGCTGGCGGGAACGGCATTACAATCTGATGAAACAGTGGGCCAGCGCTCACCGGGACGCGTTTTACCAGGTTTTAGGCAGCCGGTACGTGATGTACGGGGAATGGATGTACGCGAAGCATTCGGTATTTTATGACGCTCTGCCCGGATATTTCCTGGAATTTGACATTCTGGACCGGGAGAGGGGCGTATTTTTGGATACGCCTTCCCGCAGAAAACTGACAGAGAAGCTGCCGGTAACTTCGGTGCCGGTGCTGGCTCAGGGAAGATTTACGAAAAAGGATGATCTGCTGTCCCTTTTGGGGCCTTCCCGGTTCATTACGCCAAAGAAAACGGAAAGGCTTCGCCAGGTGTGCGTCCAGAATGGCCTGGATCCGGAGCGTCAGATTAGAGAGACAGATCCCTCTGGCCGGATGGAAGGACTTTACCTTAAAGTTGAAGAAGAGGGAATCGTGACAGAACGGCTGAAATATGTGCGGGCATCTTTTGCCCAGCAGGTGGATGAATCCGGAACACACTGGCTGGACCGGCCTATTGTGCCGAACCTTTTAGCAGTTCCGGTGGAATCCTTATTTTTACCCTGAAAGTCCGCCGCCGCATGAAGGTTTAGCCTAATGGTCTGCCGCCGAATAGGCGGCGTTAATTCAGGGATGCCAAATGCGCCGCCAAGACTTTTATGGGATGGCTGGTGCGTCGGCTGCCGGCGCATGCAGGTTTACCCTGAAAGTCCGCCGCCGGCACATGAAGGTTTAGGAGGAAATGAAGAAATGGATACGTGGAAAATGGTGAAAGCAGCTATGCCGGGGCCGCCCTGCTGGGAGACGGACTGGGAAATCCTTTCTTCCTGCGGGCTGACTGGATTCTTCGGGGAAATGGAAGGAACCATGCAGAATCCCCGCTGGCATGGAGAAAAGGATGTGATGACCCATACCCGCATGGTCTGCGATGCTCTGGCCGGTCTGGAGGAGTTTCGTTCCCTTTCGGAGAAGGTCAGGCATGAGGTATTTCTGGCAGCCCTTCTTCATGATATTGGAAAGATCCCCTGCACCCGGCTGGAGGATGGGCAGTGGACTTCGCCTAATCATGGGCGGGTTGGTTCCAGGATGGTCAGAGAATTTCTCTGGCGGGAATGGGAGATGGCAGGGGAAGCGGATCTTCAGGCCCTTCGCGAGTGCGTCTGCCTGCTGATCCGGTTCCATATGGTTCCCGGCCATATTCTGAGACGGAAGGACGGGGAAAGAACATTGATCCAGATCAGCGCCTGGGGGGAGGCGGCGCCGGACTTTTCCCTTAAGCTTCTCCATCTTCTGGCGGAGGCGGACCTCCGGGGAAGAATCTGCGAGGATACCGAGGAAAAGCTCCTTGAGGTGGAGCTTAGCCGTCAGATGGCCCGGGACGCAGGATGCTTTGAACAGCCGGCCTTATTTCCTTCAGAGGCGGCCAGGCGGGATTTCTTTCGAGGAAGGACGGACTGGCCGGGCCAGGAGCTTTATGACGATGCCTGGGGAGAGGTGGTGGTTCTCTGCGGACTTCCCGGAACAGGGAAGGATACCTGGATTAGCCGGAATCTGCCGGGGCTTCCTTGCATTTCCCTGGACGAGATCCGAAAGAAGCAGAAGATTTCGCCAACGAATTCACAGGGACAGGTAATCGGGGAGGCAAGAAAGCTGGCCAGAGAATACCTCAGGAAGAAGCAGCCTTTCGTGTGGAATGCCACCAGCTTAAATTCCATGACCAGGGATCGGATCATCAGCCTGGCGGAACAGTATCATGGGGCGGTGAGGTTAGTGTATCTGGAGACAGGCTGGGATACGGGACTGGCCAGAAACCGGCAGAGAAAAGAAGAAGTGCCGGAGGCGGTGATCGGACAAATGCTTTCCCGGCTGGAACCGCCGGGGCCGGATGAGGCCAGGCGGGTGGAGTGGCATTGTGTGTAAGCAGATATGAGCGCAGGAAGGAGAACGAAAAATGCGGCTTTTTGATTTGTTTTCAGAGAAAAGAAAAAGAGAGGAAAAAACGGAGAAGAAAGAAGGCAAGGGGATGGCTTCAGGAACCGGAAACAGAGAAGAAACGGGAAATCTTCCCCCAAGGCCATTTTATTCTTTAGGGAAAGGCTGTTATCTGGCCTATGAGCAGAAGCCAAACGGCCTGGGCGGATACCGCGATGTGAATGTGCGGCTGTATGAGGGGGAAAGGCTGGTTCGCGCTCTCACCGATGAGAACGGGCAGTTCCTGGATTTTCCGGGGATAGAGCATGGTTCCTGGGAACAACATCTGACCCGCCCCTTCGAGCCGGTTACCCGCTTTGCTGTCAGCTACAACCGGTTTAAGGAGGATGGTCTGGCGGAGCTTGTCTGGATGGTTCAGCCGGACGGACGCTACTGGGAGGACGAAGATGGGTTCGGAGGAGAAAACGATGTGGAGGTGGAATTATACGCGAAATTCGATGAGAACGGCCAGTTCGTGACTCCCTTCCGGAGCAGGGACAAAGGATGATGCCATGAAAAAAAGGATGAGACGGCTTTTCCTTCAGGCCATGGAAGGGGACAGCAGGGCCTTTTGTAAGCTGGGAATCCTCTTCATCCGGGGAAAAGCAGGGCAGAGAGATGTAAAACTGGGGAGACTTTTTCTGCGAAAAGCCGTTGAACTGGGAAATGAGGAGGCGTATTTTTTGTATCATCGGCTTTTTTCCCGGAAAAAGAAGGTAATTGATGACCTTTCTTATGAGGAAATGTTCAGGGAGTATCAGACTGCAAAAACATGGAAGAAGAGACGGAGGCTGTTAAAATACCTTCGTCTGGGAACAAAAGCGCAAAAGAGGAACAGAATATTAAAAGCGCTGCGGAACGGAGTAAGATATCCGGAACCGTCAGAATCCCCCTCTTTTGGCAAGAAGGACGGTTTATAAAAAAGTCCGGCGTTAAATCTGAAAACAGAGAAAACGCCGGATTTGCTGTTTCTGTACAGCGGTCCAAATGGTTTTGTCTTTTGCGGCAGCTAGGAGACTGCCAGCCGTTTTACCTGTGTCAGTGCCTTTGAAACAGGAGGCAGGGAAATGACGATGACGGTCAGCACGCCTTCCGCCAGGATGTAGGAATAGTTGTAAATAATTGGATAAAACGTTGCCAGGGACTGCGGAAAGTTTTCCGGCATATAGTCCATCCAGTACAGATAACCGCCAAGGGAATGAAATGCGCCGCGGATAAGAATTCCCAGAAGATAGCCTTTTATCAGCCCATTTTTTGATTTGTAAAACAAGCCTGCCAGTCCAAGGCCGGCGAATGCCAGCACATAGTCACAGCATACCTGGAAAAAGGACAGCACATAAGGTTCCTGGAGAAACTGCAGGATACCGTAGGCCAGGCCGGTCATCAGGCCGGGTAAGGGACCGTACCAGTATCCGATCAGGCAGATGAACAGCATACTGAACAACGTTACGGAACCACCGTAGGGAAAGGCAAAAATCTTCATATAAGAAGTAAGAAAGGACAGCGCCATGGCTGCTGCGCAGAAAACCAGCTGCTTTGTGGAAAGTTTTCGGGAATGGCTGCTTGCAGAGTGCCAGAAAGAGGCGGTACCCAGAAAAAGTATGACAGCTGCCGCACACAGACCATACCCGAAAACGGTCAGTCCGCCTTCTGATGTAACGATTGACATAATAATTCCTCCTTTATTTCACTGCATTTTCCAGTGGAGCGCTGTGAGTATAGCGCCGGCCGGAGTGATTGTCAATAAAAAAGTGTGTCCGCACCGGATTTTCAGCAGGAGAACGAAAAAAGAAGAAATCATGCGTATACCTTTTTATTTATAAGATAGGCTCAATAACTGCACGGAAATATCGGTCTAATTCCTCAGGCGTTTGCTTCATTCGGCCTCTGATCCGCAGAGCACCATTTCTACAAAGCTGCCGGAAATATGGTTGACTAAAAAATCCTGCGGAATATCCGAGTTGTTTTTCCTGTTTTGATTGACAAACTGATTTTGTATCAGTTCGTTTAAGCTATCCTTGAAATACCGCAAGAATAGTTCGCTGCTTTCACAGGAAAGCAATTCAAGTATATTATTTTCATCATTCGGCGCATTTCTGTCGGAATATAATCCGTGAGTATGGGTGCAATCCAATGCGCTGCTTTATGACAGAAAATTCGAGTGACTGTCAGCAGCCTGTTTCACGGTCTGCGGGCAGTTCCTTGTAAATTGCCCAATCTCTAATCTGCCGAATATCTTTTTGGAATAAAGAGAAATCAAAAACGCAGCTGCCGCGGCCACAAGTAAAACTCCCCATGTATGTGCAGCAAAAATGTCGAACAAAACACCGTAAATCGCCTGACCAACCGGTTGTCCGCACATAGCAATAGAAATCAGTGCCGCCATGATTTTGCCGACTAATTGAGGCGGGGTCTGTGTCTGGACTAATGTGTAAATCTGAACCATAAAGAGTGCAGAGGCACCCATAGCGGTAAAACTCATGAAAGTAATTACCCAATACGATACAACAGGGGGCATATTCAGGAAAAGGGAAATTCCCATAACCGCTACGGCAGCCGAACAAACCAGAAGCAGCACATACGAATTTTGGATTTTCAGCTTTTCCGATACGATGGCGGTTAAAATCCCGCCGCACAGACCGCCCAGCGCCAGTGCCCCCTGTGTGAAGCCGTACATGGTATCAGACATCCCCAGCACCTGTGTAATCAAGATGGGGGTTCCCACAATCATCACCGCACTCAAAACCAAATTGAAGCTGGACACCAGAAAGACCACCGAAAAGAAAATGGGTTTTTCTGTCTTTACAAACTGATAGCTTTCTTTCAAGTCCATTCCCACAACTCGAAATATGCCGGCTTCGCGCAGGCGTTTTTCATGTGGTATGCGGATAAAGATTTCCATGATGGCGGAAAAAGTAAAACAGGCCGCACTCAAAAGCAAAATCGGATAAATACCCCAAAGGGTGAACATCACGCCGCCGATCACCGGCCCCAAGAGGCCGGAAAGCGTGTTGACCTGATTGATTACTGCATTTCCGGCCATCAGTTTCTCTTTCGCTACCAGAAGCGGAACACTTGCCTGTACTGCCGGCTGGTACGTGCCGGAAATACCATAGAGCAGCATCAAGACAACAATAAAAAGCGGAACCGTTGGGATCTTCTCCAGCGAAAGGTAAAACAGCATGATAATGGCTGCCGTAGAGAAGTCCAGCCATACCATAATGTTACGCTTGTTCACACGGTCAGCCAATACGCCGCCGGCCATGGAAAGAATGACCATCGGAGCAAAGGAGCAGGCGGTCACAACGCCAAACAACGTAGATGAACCTGTTTCCCGCAACAGATACAGCGGCAGGGCAAATCGCAAGATAGCATTGCCGAAAAGAGAAATAATTTGGCCGATTACGACGAGAGTAAAATCCCGACGGAAAAGTTTCGTCTGCATAAAGCACCTCCATAATTTGTTTTTCAAACCGACCGCCGGTTTGAAAAAGTGTCTAAAATAAACTGCTCATTGAGAGCAGCTCATTTTAGTGAGTCAGTCCGTGCGCTGAGACTTGCAGTAGCTGATATAACCGGCTATCATTTCGTCATCTAAAAGCTGATTGATACCAGCACCCTGCAATAAGTCATTGAATGTTTTGCACCGATTGCGCATCCCCGCTTCATCCGTCATGCTAACCAACGGATTGAGCCATACGTTCGACAAGACCATGATGGCCTCTGCCAGTTCACCGGGATTTGTTGCCTGAATGGAACCATCGTCAATTCCCTGCTGCAGGATCGGCAGGATAAATTTTGGAGCAACAATCTGATAGAGCTGGGCAATCTGCATTGCCAAAAAGCGAGGATTATCCAATAAGCAGGGAGTAACTGTGAGCATCAAACTTTGATTAGAATTAAACAAAGCAGCCTTAAAGATTGCCCGCAGTTTTTCCA
>DVKS01000196.1 GCA_018715905.1 Candidatus Caccovicinus merdipullorum
AAGCAGGACGATTGCCAGCATGATAAAGCCGCCTATTTTTAAACCAATACCATTCTCGCGTTTGCTGCCGCTAAAAACCAATAAAATGCCTATAGCAACCATCAAAATTAAGAAAAACATTTCCCCGCCTCCTAGTTATTAGTATTACATAATTATGTGTACATAATATATTTTTTGTCAAGGATATATCTTACGAAAAAACGATATTTCCTGCCGGTTAATTAACAGATTTGGGATTTATCTTTTTATTCAAGAACTCACGCAGCTGCCCGGATTATAGGATATGGGCCGGGCGCGGAAAATATCTGCTGTTTCCCGTATTGCAGAAAAATTCAATATGACATTTTTGTAGAATTTCGGTAACTTCTGTAATTATTATGAGAATAATTAGTATAGGAATGGATTTATAAATTATCTTTGGAACAGCCGTATCACCCTTACGCCTGCTATGAAGAAGATGATTTGAGGCTTTGAAACACTTGGGGGAAAGATTCCTTTCCAGGATTGACATAGCAGCTTCAAATTAGCCTGCATCAGTTTTGGGTTTTGAGAAAGTGGGTGAAACGGATGATTACAATACAGATCCCGTCCTGTGATTTCCTGAGCCAGTCCTATTATGATGATGTGATAAACGCAATTTCCCTGGAGAAGCTTCGATGTTGCTGCGGGCAGTCCGGCTGTCTGAACCGGCACGCTTATTATGCAAGAAGAATTAAGATGAAATCATGCGTGATCCGGCTTCGTATCCTTCGGCTGATCTGTAAATCCTGCGGGCGGACACACGCTGTTCTTCTTTCTGAAATGGTTCCCTATTCGCAGATCCCCCTTCAGGATCAAAAAGACCTAATTGAGGCTTCGGAAAAACACACGTCTTATGCTGACATTCTTCAGCGAAATCTCTGTATCGATGAAAATAATGCTGCCTATATCATTCGTTCCTTTCGGAAGCATTGGAAAACACGGCTGTTACACGCCGGGATTCCTCTGGGTGAGCATTTGATTTCTCTCAGTTTCTTTTTCTTTTCCCGTCAGTTTATGCAGATCAAAGATATTCCCAATCAGCTCATTTGGATACCCACATAACCCTACATGCGGCCGATGTCCGCCTCGCCTATAATCCTTATCAGAAGGCTTTCAGATCCAGTTTTCCCTTTCCTGTTTCTGTTCTGCGGAGCATGTCTGATTCCGGGACTCAGGCAGAGGGAAAACCATCTGCCGACTTGGGAGTGAAACGTATCTTTGTAAGCCTTCCAGGGCAGGGATGTATCCTTACAGGCACATATCCCATTTTTATTCATTCATGGATCTAATACTCTGTTGCTTGTAGCGTTTGAAAAAACCAGGAGCGGATACCACGTTGCTTGCAGAGCGGGATTCCTTTCGCAGATCATGCTGGTGGTTAAAAGCTGCGTTCGGGGATGGGATAGGTGAAGGGAATAAATCCCTAGAGGGAGCCTGCCCTTTTATAAGATTCCGGCGGCCCTACATACCGAAATGGAAAGGGGGAAGAGGATTGTGATACTTTTGACAGCAGGAATCATCATCGCCATTCTGCTGGCCGCCGGAATATTTTTGTTTTTGGCTGGAATTGGGTTATATCAGGTACGTTTCTTCCAGCTGGAAGCAGAACAGAATTTTGGATAACAGAATGGCTGAAAAGAACGGAAAAAAACAGCGGGAAAGCGGCTGGCGGTAACGCCGCCTGAACCTTTTCTCAGGGGTATCGCTTCCTCCCTTCTTTCATTTGGGTATGGGATATTCCTCCCCCTTCGTGCACCGCCTTCCTTTGTGGAACCCGGTTTATTGCACAAAGGAGGAATATCATTGGAAAAAAGAGGAAAACCCCCGTATTTTGAAAAAATGTATCCTGAAGCGAGCGGGGAAGTCATCACCTGCTTAAAGAAGAGCCAGCGGAAAATGCAGCATATGGAGTATGACATAAAGGTTCCGAGAACCTATGTGAGCAGACGGATCGGAAAAACGGTCACTCTTCCGCCGCTGGAAGTATCCATGGAATTTTATCTGGATGCTGGTTTCGATTTCCCGGATGAAAGGGTAGATATTGAAAATGACTATATCAATAAAAGCGTACGTAAAAGCTTATATGAAGCGCTGGACCGTTTATCGGCAGAGGATCTTTATCTGATTGTGCAGCTGTTTTTTAAGGGAAGATCTGAGCAGGCTCTGGCACAGGAGCTGCAGGTGTACCAGAATGCGGTTCACAAGCGGAAAAAGCGGATTTTGCGGGATTTGAAAAAAGCGCTGAATGGAGAGGTGGTTAAAACGAAAAATGGCTGATGTTATTTATAGGAGGGTATATCTATCCTTCCGACTGAACCTTACAACTGCATACCCAGCGGTTACGATACGTTAGCTGTATGACGCAAGAGCGAAAGCGATGGGAGAGGATACGCGACGACCACCTGTGTGAAAATATGATTCGCGGTGAGAGCGGAAACGTCCGTCTTCAGAATCCTTTGTGGCAGAAGGATACCGCGATGACCCATGCAGCCTATCATGATACTTCCGCATAGTCACAGACATCGCAATGAGTGCGGCGGCCAGAGATCCTGGCCGGGGTAAGACCCATGACGGATTGCCGAATCCGGTTGTAACCGACTGCCAGCTTCGGGGAGGAGTGCCGAACAGAAGCAATACGAAAAAACAAACAAGCTATTTTCATAAAATATAGGCGGCAGTCTTTATGGCTGCCGCTGTTTTAAGAGGGGTTGACCTATGAGGTACAGAAGAGAAATACAGCGGGGGGATATTTATTATGCCAGTTTAAATCCGGTGATCGGAAGCGAGCAGGGAGGAATCCGGCCTGTTCTGATCATTCAGAATGATGTGGGAAACCGCCACAGCCCGGCGACCATTGTGGCTGCCATTACGGCAAAAATGAGAAAGCATCCTCTGCCTACTCATGTGTATCTTCCGAAAGGGACGAGCGGCCTGAAACGAAGTTCAATCATTTTGTTGGAACAGATCCGCACCATTGATCAGATCAGGCTGAAGGACTACATAGGCTATGCGGATGAGCAGGTCATGGAACAGGTAGATAGTGCATTGGCAATCAGCCTTCAAAATGTCGGCTCAGGTAACTGCCAGCAGGACATGGACAGGAGGAATTGTCTTTGTTGATGAGAGCGATATTTTCCATATGTGCTTGCACTTTTCAAAAGTGTGAGTTTACGCGAAATACCCGATGCTTGTTTTGAAATTTCTGTCTATTTTAGAAAATAGCAGAAATATCGTGGAAATGTGGAAAACCATGTTGATTTGTGGAAAAATTTAGTAAAAAAGGAAAGGGAGATGAAATATGAACCCGTATATGGTAAGCCGACAGAAAAAGGCCTCCCTTTTATTTTTTCAGATCCTTTACCGGGCCGATCAGTCGGTTGTGGTACTGCCTACTAAATATCTGGCCTATAAAACCCGCGCCAATGCGTCTCCCAATACGGTGAAACAGATTGCATTTTCCCTCTGCTATTATTTAAACTACCTGGAATCTACAGATATGAATGTGGGACAGGTCTTTGAACTGAAATTTGATGAACAGCACAGGCATTTCACGGACTTTTTGCGATGGCTGAAGCTGGGCTGCCATCTGGATAAGGGAAGAAAGAAGACGCCGAATAATGGGACATGCAATGCCTATCTGCAGGATGTGTTCGGCTGGTATCAATTTTTGGAAACGGAAGAAGAACAGTTTCAGGATTTGAAAGTGTTATCCAGCCATGTGGTATCCTTCGTCAATCCTGCAGGAGTTCGATTCCATCTGACCAAAAAGACATTTCGTGGCTATCTTCCGGAGGAGGTTCATAAAGGGAGGGCCATTGAAGAAGATAACATTCTCACCCTGCTGGAACATTGTGCCAATCTGAGGGACCAGCTTTTGATGCTGCTTTTGGCGGAAACCGGCTTCCGGATTGGAGAAATGCTGGGTGTTTACTATACAAAAGACATAAACTATCAAAAACACAGTATCCGGGTAAACTTTCGGGATCAGAACGAAAATGATGCCCGGGCCAAAAATGCAGAGTACCGGGAGGCAGTCATCAGCCCGGAAACCTTCCGGATTCTGATGCTCTATTTATCCGAAAACCGGGAACTGCTCAAAAAAACAGAGCATCTTTTTATTAATCTGTCCGGCCCGAATGCCGGAAAACCCTTAAATGCAAATGCTGTATATGCCATGATGGGCAGGCTGGAAGCGAAAACAAAAATCAAAGTGACTCCTCACATGCTCCGGCACTATTATGCAAAACAGAGGCGTGACAGTGGATGGGATATCTTTTTAATCTCCCAGGCCCTCGGACATCGGCATGTGGATACCACCAGACAGTATCTGGATGAGGAAACTGACAAGCTGGCAAAGACGGCGGAACAGTATTTTGATCAATATGGCAGTCTTCTCATGGCGGATAAGCTTCTATAGGCAGAAAAAGAAAGAAGGGGAGTGGATGGCGCAGAGGATTCTGGCATCCGCGGCAGAACGGCTGCGGGAGGATATGGCGGCCTGCCCTTACCTTTCGCAGAAAGCGACTGATATGGTGGAGGATTTCCTTCAAAGAAAAGGAATCCGCTCGTTATCAGAGGTGACACTGGATGAAGAAATCGCCTATTTTCGATTCGCCAGTTTTCATCCTTTTTTATCTCCCAGGCAGCAGCGCTATTATGGCGGGGCGCTGGAAGCATACATGCTGTGGTATTTACGACCGGGCTATGCTGATCTGGAGCGGGAGATACAGGAGTACGGCAGGCTTTCCAGGCCCGCTTTTCACAAGATTTATCAGTTTCTGATGATAAGCGGGATTCACCGGCTGGATGAAATTGATTATGCGGCCCGCATGTCCTATGAAAAGTATCTTTCCGAATGCAGAATCCGCAAGGTGGGGGAGCATGTAAAGATGCTTGACTGGTTAAAGCTGGAAGCCATCAGAAAACATGAACATCCGCTCAGAAAGGAACGGCTGGCATTGAAAGAGCAGCCCCTTTTTCTTTTATATCATCCGGATTACCAGACGGCAATGCGCTTTTATTTTATACAGGACAAACAGGATCTGGTATTTGATTTTTCTTATTCTGCCTCTTTGACTGTAAAAAAACAGATTTTTTCCATGCTGGAGGCTTCTCTAAAGCTGGATATGAGCAATAAAGCGTACCGGGAGCAGTATCTGGTGCCTTTGAAAATGCTGTATCTGTACTGTGTGAAGGAACAGGTCAGGGATATCGAACAGATGGAACTCCATCAGGCGGAAGGCTTCCGGCGGTATCTGGAAGAAAATGCGGGTGGCAAAGCCGACAGCTATTCGCAGATCCTGGGGAGGATGCGGAAATTCCTGTTTTTAAACCCGGCAAAAACAAACTGGAACGCCAATGTCTGGTATCTGGACCGATTCCGCCTGAAGGGGGATCGGATGAATCCGGCCAGAAAGGTGGGAAGCTTTCATTTTTATTTGATTCAGGATGTGGAAAACAGGAAGCTGTTCCAGCTGTATATGAAATACTGCATCGGAATCAGCAGCCGTTCCATGAACCGGATCCGGGCCGAATACTATAACATCTATTTGTTCCTGCAATACTGTGACGGGAAAGGGATCAAAGCCGCCCGCCTCTCCCCCCAGGAATTTGAACAATATATTACTGCTGAGCAGGACAAACCTGTTCTGGCCGCCACCTACAACCAGCGGCTGGAGGATATCAATCATTTTTACCTTTATCTGCATTCAAGGGGATATGTCAGTAAAGTGCCTTTTATGACAGGCCTGTATCTGAAAAAGGCCATACCGGTTCACCACGACCGATCCGTTCCGCCCGAAGTACAGGGAGAGATCCTGGCCCATTTAAAAGATTTCCCGGAGGAGCTGCGGCTGATGTATCTGCATTTGTGGTGTGCCGGGCTGCGGGTGAATGAGGTCTGCTGCCTGACGGGGGATGCCTATTCCTTTCGGTACGGAGTGGCGTGGCTTCAGGTTTATCAATATAAAATGAAACGGGAAAAAGTCATTCCCATACCGGAAACCCTCTACCGGCTGATGCAGGATTACATCCACAAAAACCACCGCCTCCCCCGCGAATATGTATTCCAGGGGAAGGACAGGCAGGCCTATCCGGCGGGTACCTTCTGCATTCAGATGAAAAAGATTTGCCAGGAATATGGCATCCGCTGCGGGGACTATATTTTCCGGTCGCATGATTACCGCCATTCCGTGGCTACCAGACTGTACGATGAGGGAGCTTCCCTGCAGGCGGTGCGGGATTTTTTAGGGCACCTGGAGGAAGATATGACCAAACAGTATCTGGATTATATCCCTCAGAAAATCAATGCGGCAAACGAAAAATATTTTGAAACGAACAGTCTGGCAGGTAAACTGCAGAAACGGAAAGAGGAAATGGAATGGAAAACCGTATCTATGTAAGGGACTTGGACTGCTACCGGCTGGCCTCCGAAGAGGAACGATCCGGCAGGCTGGTGACCCCTGACCGGTTTTTTGACCTGTCCCGGCTGCCAACCGAAGGGCTGCAGGATGAGTTTGGCGAATACCTGTGGAACAGGGGAAGGACGCTGTCCTTAAAAAGCATCCGTGCGGAGTTCTGGCCTTACCATGTGATCTGCCGTTTCCTCAGTGATCGTTATAACACGATGGAAAGCCTGCGGGAAGAGGCGCCGGATGTGCTGGTGCATTCCCTGAAGGCCTGGATGATGAAAAACGGGTATTCCCTCACCCAGAACCGGCGCCGTACCGAGTATGCCAAAACGGTGGTGCGGGATTCGGACATCATTCTTTTTATGAAACGTGTCGTTTCCTATTTTGATGCGCCGGAAGAAAAACAGGAGATGGAGAAAGACATCTGGAATCTGGACCGGATCGGGTTCCCGGTACGGAATAATCCGGTTCATCCGGTGGTTTCTGTGAATTTTACCCGGATCCCCCAGAAGGGAATCCAGAAGGAAGTAAAGAGAGCATGCGCGGTAACCCTCCGTTATCTGGCCGCCGCTTCTGTGGCGGCACAGATCCGTGCGGCGGACCGGTTGGCCGGGTTTTTGAAAACAGAATATCCCCATCTGCAGTCCCTGACGGAACTGGACCGGGAGATGCTGGAAGAATATCTGATTGAGATCAATACCAGGGTGGAGGGGAAAAAATCCTTCCACAGCGAGCTTCACCATTTGAAGAGCCTGCTGGATATGATCGGGAAGATCTATGAAAAGCCCGGCCTTTGCCGGATTTTTGTGCCGGGTGATAT
>DVKS01000197.1 GCA_018715905.1 Candidatus Caccovicinus merdipullorum
AAAAGCCGTTCCCAGAGATCTATATTTTTTACCGGGCCGCTCTTTCCCCGTTTCCAGTTATTTGCCACCCAGTTTTCGATCCAATGCTGATTAAAAGCGTCTACCAGGTACTTGGAGTCAGAATACAGCTCCACCTGACAGGGCCGGTTCAGTGCTTCCAGCCCCTTAATGGCCGCCAGAAGTTCCATCCGGTTGTTGGTTGTCCTTTTAAAACCGCCGGACATAGTCTTTTCGTGCAGCACCCCTTTTTGATCCACATAATGAAGTATGGTGCCGTATCCCCCCGGTCCCTCCGGATTCCCTCTTGCAGCTCCGTCTGTGTAAATCTGTACTTTTCCCATGTTCCTGATTCCTTTCTGTATCGTTTTTCCGTCTCTGTGCCGCAGTCTCTAACGGTCCCATTTATCGCACAGCGCCATAATCTGATCGGTAAATTTGGCCAGATCCTTGTTCGCTCCGCCTTCATTATGACGGATTACCTGCAGCAGACGCTGGCCGGCTGCCAGCAGGCGGTCATAGACAGCACCGGCCTTCTTCTTCGGCGCTGCAGCTTTATCCACAGGAATTCCGGCCGTCTCACGAAGCCATTTGCCGGCTGCCAGATCGTAAACCGAACCGGAGAAAGGTGCAGAAGCCTCAAGTCCCATCATCCGCTTTAAGTCCTCCGCAAAAGACGTACAGACCTGATCATCTCCGTGAACCATAAACACATGGGACGGTTTCTTTTCAAATGCACCGATCCATTCTAAAAGTCCGTTTCGATCCGCATGGCCGCTGATGCCGTCAATCAATTCAATGTGAGCCCGCACATCAATGGACTCGCCAAACAGCTTCACCTCGCTGGCTCCCTCTAAAAGGCTGCGCCCCAATGTTCCGTTTGCCTGATATCCGGCAAAAACCACCGAGCATTCTTTTCTCCATAGATTGTGCTTTAAATGGTGCCGGATCCGTCCGGCATCGCACATTCCGGCAGCGGATATAATTACCTTCGGCGTCTGATCAAAGTTAATGTTTTTGGATTCCTCACTGGTAATGGAAAGACGAAGTCCCGGAAAATCGATGGGATTAATCCCCTGTTCCACCAGCCGGCGTGTCTCATCGTCATAGCATTCCAGCATATTCTCCTTAAACACATGGGTGGCTTCTACCGCAAGGGGGCTGTCCACATAAACCGGAAAATCATCGTGGCCGCTTACTGCGCCGTCCGCCTTGATCTGACGGATGAAATAAAGCAGTTCCTGGGTACGGCCTACTGCAAAGGCAGGAATCACAACATTTCCGCCCCGATCTAAAGTCTCCTGAATAATCCTGGCCAGATCTCGCTCGTAATTTACATCTTTTTTATGGTACCGGTCTCCATAGGTACACTCCATGATCACATAATCTGCGTCCTTAATATATTGCGGATCCCGGATCAGAGGTTTGTTCTTATTTCCGATATCACCGGAAAAGACCAGCTTTTTCTCTGCCTGTCCCTCCCTGGCCCAGATTTCAATGGATGCCGAACCAAGGAGATGGCCGGCATCCGTAAAGCGGATAGATATGCCTTCTGTCAGCCGGATGATCCTGCCGTAAGAATATCCCTCAATCAGTCTGATGGCTCCCAGAGCATCATTCATCTCATACAGCGGCGGCTCCTCTGCCCGGCCGGCCCGCCGGGCCTTCCGGTTTTTCCATTCCGCTTCCATCTCCTGAATGTGCGCACTGTCCTGCAGGAGTATGTTGCACAGATCTGCGGTGGCATCGGTGGCCAGAATCCGTCCCCGAAAGCCCCGGGCGTAAATAAACGGCAGGTAACCTGCATGATCAATGTGAGCGTGGGTCAGCAACACAAAATCAATATCACTGTAGCTGACCGGCGGCTCCACATTTTCATAAGCATTCTGTCCCTGCTCCATGCCGCAGTCCACAAAAAGGCGTGTCTCACCAATTTCCAGATAATGACAGCTGCCGGTTACCTCATGATTCGCTCCGATAAATTCCAGCTTCATATAATCCCTCCTAGCGCCACAGTTTTCTTCACTGTCTATGACCAGTAATTTCCAGCTTCTATGAAAAGTATACCATGAAACAGGAGGGAAATCCACCGAAATCCGGCACTAAATGATGATACAGATCATGCCGCCATTGCTGTCATTGATGATCTTCTGCATGGTATCCTGAAGCTTCATCTGACTCTCTTCCGTCAGCTGGGATATCTTCGCCTGAATGCCGTCCTCCACAATCTGTTCAATGGATTTTCCGAAAATATTGGCATTCCATATTCCCTCCGGATTCTCTCTGGCGCTCTCCTTAATGTAAGCAATCAGATCCTGCGCCTGCTGTTCATTTCCTACAATGGGAGCAATCTCTGTCTGAATCTGTGCCTTGATCATGTGAATGGAAGGCGCTTCCGCCTTGATCTTCACGCCGTATTTATTTCCATGCCGTATCACCTGGGGTTCATCCAGCAAAATCTCCCAGCGCTCCGGCATCACAGCCCCGTAACCTTTTATGCGCACCTGACTTACTGCATCCTGCACTCTGGCATACTCTTTTTCCATTCTGGAAAGTTTTTTCAGAGTCTCCATCAGCTGATATTCTCCTTCAATAGGAATCCCTGTCATATCGCTTAATATCCGGTAATAACAGCCATCATCCATAATGACCGTCAGAGATATGCAGCCGTCAGCCATATTCATCCGGTCCATGCGGATTTCCTCCATGGGCACAGAAGCCACATCTTCCAGGCTAATCTTCGCATCCTTCATCTGCCCCACTTTCTCCAGTACCTTTCTGGCAGCATCGATCACCTGCGCCTTTACCGGATGAGAGGCAGGAAGCATTTCCAGCCATTTGGGAATGGCAAAATCCAGGCGAACCACCGGGAATTCCAGCAGCACATGTTCAAGAATCCGGTAAATATCCTCCTTTTTCAGCTGTTCGCAATTCACCGGCAGAACCGTAACTCCATACTCCTTTTCCATGGATTCCGCCAGACTTTCCGTCTCCTCCGAGTAGGGCCTCGAAGAATTCAGAAGAACCAGAAACGGCTTCCCCAGTTCTTTCAGCTCTTCGATGGCCTTCCGTTCCCCATCTATGTAACCGGCCCGGCGGATATCTCCAAATGAGCCATCGCTGGTAATCACCAGACCAATGGTGGAATGATCAGCGATCACCTTTCTGGTGCCAATCTCTGCCGCTTTCGTGAAAGGAATCTCATTTTCAAACCAGGGGGTTTTTACCATCCTTTCCCCGTCATCTTCGATGTGTCCCGCCGCCCCCTCTGCCATAAATCCTACGCAGTCAATCAGCCGGATTTTTACCGATATCCCATCCCCCACCTGGATGGCCGCAGCTTCCTTTGGAATAAACTTCGGCTCTGTGGTCATTATCGTTTTTCCTGCAGCGCTCTGGGGCAGTTCATCCCGGCTCATGGTCCGGCTGGTTTCATCTTCCATAGCCGGAAGGACCAAAAGCTCCATGAAACGCTTAATAAAGGTGGATTTTCCCGTCCGTACCGGCCCGACCACACCGATGTAAATTTCCCCTTTCGTCCGGGCTTCCATATCTTTGTATACATGAAAATTGTCCATAAAAATACCCCCTTGCTATGCTGATACCAGTATATGCAAGAGGGCTTTTTCTTATGTCCCGACACCGCCGCAGAGAACCTGCGCTTTTGGCGCTCTATTCACTTAAGTATGCTTTCTTTACCGAATCATCGTTCATCAGTTCCCTGGCATCTCCTGATAAAGCGATGGTTCCGGTCTCCAGAACATAGGCCCGGTTCGCTATGGACAGAGCCTTTTTGGCGTTCTGTTCCACCAGAAGAACCGTTGTTCCGTCCTTATTGATGCTTTGAATAATATCAAAAATTTCATTTACATAGATCGGAGAAAGACCCATAGACGGCTCATCCATAACAATCAGCTTCGGATGACTCATTAATGCCCGTCCCATAGCCAGCATCTGCTGCTCACCGCCGGACAGAGTTCCTGCCATCTGATTTTTTCTCTCTTCCAGTCTCGGGAAACGGCGGTAGATCATCTTAAGGGTCTCCTCCACCTCTCCCTTGTCGCTGCGGGTATAGGCCCCCAGCTTAAGATTCTGCAGAACCGTCAGTTCCGCAAAAACCCTTCTCCCCTCCGGAACGTGGGCAATTCCCATAGGTACCAGCTTATGGCCCGGTGTCCTGGTAATATCCTTGCCGTCATAAATGATCGTCCCGGCCTTGGAAGGGATCATTCCTGTAATCGTCTGCAGGGTAGTTGTCTTTCCCGCGCCGTTGGCTCCGATCAGGGCAATGATTTCTCCCTGGTTTACCTCGAAGGAGATCCCCTTAATGGCCTGAATCACGCCGTAAAATACTTCCAGGCCTTTTACTTCCAGCAATGCCATCTTCCTCTCCTCCTATTCTCCCAGATATGCTGTGATAACCTGAGGATCGTTCAGCACATCCGCTGTATCACCTTCCGTAAGCACCTGGCCGAAATTCAGCACAGTCAGCTTTTCACAAATGCCGGATACCAGCTTCATGTCATGCTCGATCAGCAGGATCGTCATATCAAAGTTATCCCGCACAAAACGGATGGTTTCCATCAGTTCCGATGTCTCATTTGGGTTCATGCCGGCTGCCGGCTCATCCAGAAGAAGGAGTTTGGGATCAGTTGCAAGGGCTCTGGCAATCTCCAGCTTCCTCTGCTTTCCGTAGGGAAGATTGGAAGCCTTGTACTCAGCTTCTTTATCCAGATCAAAGACCTTTAACAGCTCCATGGCCCGTTCATTCATCTCTTTCTCCACCCGGTAATAGCCGGGAAGCCGCAGGATCCCCGCCACCGTAGAATAAACATGATGATTATGAAGGCCCACCTTTACATTGTCCAGCACAGACATATCCTTAAAAAGGCGGATATTCTGAAAGGTTCTTGCGATTCCAGCCCGATTGATGTCGATGGTCTTTTTCCCGGTAATATTTTCCTCGTTCAGAAGGATGCTTCCCGTATCCGGCTTATAAACTCCCGTCAGAAGGTTAAAGACGGTGGTCTTGCCGGCGCCGTTAGGGCCGATCAGACCGTAAAGCTGGCCTTTCTCGATGGTCATGTGGAAATCATCCACTGCCTTCAGTCCTCCGAAGGCGATACTTAAATTCTTTACTTCCAGCATTGCCATTTAGACCGCCTCCTTCCCCGCCGTTTTTTTTGTGCCTTTTCTGATGCGCTCTTTGAAACGTTCCCGCATCTCCAGGGCCTTGGGAGCGGAATTAAACAGCATCATAACGATCAGAACAATCGCATAGATCAGCATACGGTAATTGTTCAGTCCCCGCAGCATCTCTGGCAGCGCCGTAAGGATCACCGCAGCAATCATGGATCCGCGCATGTTTCCGATTCCGCCTAACACCACAAATACAAGGATGGTAATGGACATATTGTAGCCGAAATTCTTCGTGGTAGCCGCAAGACTGGAAAGATTATGGGCATAAAGGACACCGGCCACACCAGCCATGGAGGCGGAAATGGAGAATGCCAGAAGCTTGTATTTTGTAATATTGATTCCTACGGATTCCGCCGCAATGCGGTTGTCACGGATCGCCATAACCGCCCGTCCCGTTCTGGAATTAATCAGATTCAGCACGATAAACAGCGTAAGAAGGATCAGCAGAATTCCAATCAGGAACGTGGAAGCCTTAGGCGTGCCTGTAATCCCCTGGGCGCCCTTGATAATCACTTCTCCGGTTTCGTCCAGATTAAGGGACGCCGCATCCTTCATGGAAAAATGAATGCCGCTGCTGTCTTTTCCTACGTAAAGGGCATTAATCAGGTTTTTAATAATCTCACCAAAGGCAAGGGTAACAATGGCAAGATAATCGCCTTTCAGACGAAGTACGGGAATTCCGATAATAATTCCAAAAACTGCCGCCACAGCTGCGCCGATCACCAGGGCAATGGCAAACCGTACGCCTACACTGGGGATTACATCTGCCATGGCATTGGTAAAGAATGCGCCGGAAAATGCGCCTACACACATAAAACCGGCATGTCCCAGGCTCAGCTCGCCCAGGATGCCTACCGTCAGATTCAGCGAAAGCGCCAAAATCACATAAGTACAGATCGGTACAAGAAGTCCTCTTAAAAGACTGGTCATATTTCCGGTCATGTCCAGAATCTGCATCACTGCCCAGAATGCGATCACAAGTCCGTAAGTGATGGTGTTCTGAACCATTGTCTTATTTTTTCCCTGTTTTATCTTCATCTTAAGCACCTACACTTTCTCCTGGATCTTCTTGCCTAAAATACCGGTGGGACGCACCAGCAAAACGATAATCAATACAGAGAACACGATGGCATCTGCCAGCTGGGATGAAATATATGCCTTGGACAGATTCTCGATGATCCCCAGGATGATGCCGCCGATCATGGCTCCGGGGATAGACCCGATACCGCCGAACACAGCAGCCACAAAGGCCTTGATGCCCGGCATGGAGCCGGTATATGGAGTAAGGGACGGATATGCGGAACACAGAAGAACGCCGGCAATGGCCGCTAACGCAGAACCAATAGCAAAGGTCACAGCAATTGTGCGGTTCACATCAATTCCCATAAGGGTGGCCGCTCCGCGGTCCTCTGAAACAGCCAGCATGGCCTGTCCCATTTTTGTCTTGTTAATAAATGCAGTCAATACGGCCATAATAACGATGCTGGAGATGATCGTCACAATGGTCACGCTGGAAATAGACAGCTGGCCGCCTGCCAGCTTTAACGGCGGAATATCAATTACAGAAGTAAACTGTCTGGAATTGGAGCCGAAAATCAGAAGCGCTACATTCTGAAGAAGGTAGCTGACACCGATAGCTGTTATCAGAACAGCAAGGGGAGAAGCCCCGCGCAGAGGACGATAAGCAACCCGCTCAATGACCACGCCCAGCACCGTGCAGACCACGACTGCCACCAATATGCCCACGATCGGATTGCCTCCCATGGTACTGATCACAGTAAAAGCCGCAAATGCGCCCACCATGATTACATCTCCATGCGCGAAATTCAGCATTTTTGCAATTCCGTACACCATCGTATAGCCAAGAGCGATAATCGCGTAGACACTGCCAAGGCTGATTCCGTTAATTAAATAAGATAGGAAGCTCATACATTCACCTCTCTGCTTTTATTGTAACTGTCACAGATGCGCCCTCCGAAACAGTCACGAATTTTTATCTTTCACAAAACAGAGGGCTGTCCGCCGGACAACCCTCTGTTGGGTTACG
>DVKS01000198.1 GCA_018715905.1 Candidatus Caccovicinus merdipullorum
AATTAGTGCTAAACTACGGTTCTGCGGTAAAAAATGGCGTTGGGATCCGTGGTCGCCCTGAGAAAACTACGGTTCCTGCATAGGAAATTGGTTTTGTAACCGTATCCGACAGAAAAATTGTACGGATCTGAAAGAAAAAATCCCGTTCGCATCCGTATAGCTGCATTTTTTATTGAGACAAATCTGAATCATACAGAAAATTCCCCTGAACTGTTACAAAAATTGACATACAGAAGAAAAAATTTCTTGACAAGAAAGATGTATCATGTATAATGGAGTTGCTTGCTCGGAGGGTATATCATTCTGAAGGAAATGATAAGCTGGATAAGGCACGGACTGAAATGTCTGTACTTATCCGGCTTTTTTTGTTTTATGGATAATCCAGCCGGAATGGTATGTGAAACAAAAGCTCTGCGGGGATGTGTACACTTTTTATTTCAGAAAACTTCCATATCCAGACATGAAAAGTCTGCGTTAGGGAGGAAAGGAGATTTGAAAGAGTATGATCATTACCATTGGACGAGAATTTGGCAGCGGCGGACGGGAACTGGGAAGAAGACTGTCTGAAATTTTGGGGATTGCCTATTATGATCAGGAGATCATAACAGAGATTGCCAGAAGGACAGATCTTTCAGAACGGTACGTGCAGGAGATGTCGGAAAAAAGGCCGATGTACAATACATTCCCCATTCATACAGGCCGCAGTTTTTATTATATGCAGAATTCGCCGCTGAATTTAAGTTTTTCCATCTTTCAGGAACAGTCGGCCATTATACGGGAGATGGCAAAAAAATCGGACTGTGTGATCGTGGGACGGTGCGCCGATGATGTTCTGCGGGAAAGCAATCCTTTCCGGATCTTTGTATATGCGGAAATGGAGAGCAGGCTGAAACGCTGCAGGCAGAAAGCGCCGAAGGATGAGCATCTTTCGGATAAAGAGATGATCGCCAATATCCGCAGGATTGATAAAAACAGATCACGATATTATGAACTCTACACCGGAAAAACATGGGGAGACCGGCTTTTGTACGATCTCTGTATCAATACCACACGGATTCCGGTGGAAGATGCCGCCGCCATGACGGCAAAGATTGTGAAAAAGTAAAATGTACCGAATATGGAGGAGAAACAGATATGGATTATAAGGAGCTGTTTTCCAAAACTCCGGCGACAAAACTGTTTTTTACAGCAGCGATTCCCGGCTCCATCGGAATGCTGGCGTCTGCTTTGTATCAGACCATCGATGGAGTTTTGGTTGGAAGGATTTTAGCAGGCGATGCCTTTGCGGCACTGAACCTGGCCATGCCGCTGGTAATTATTAATTTCTCTCTTGCCGACCTGATCGGTGTGGGATCGGCGGTTCCGATTTCTGTGCGTCTGGGTGAAAAGAAAGAAAAGGAAGCAAATTCCATTTTTACTTTTGCCTGTCTTATGATCGTGGTGACCGGTCTGATACTGGGGCTGGCTATGTTTGCCCTGGCGCCGGTGCTCATCCGCCTTATGGGAGCAGAAGGAAATCTGGCAGACCTGGCGGTGCAGTATCTTCGGGTATACAGCCTGTGTTCGCCGGTTACCACCATTGTATTCGCAATGGATAATTACTTTAAGATATGCGGAAGGATCCGTACCAGTATGACATTAAATATTGTAATGTCGGTACTCAGTGCGGTTCTGGAATTTATCTTCCTGTTTGTGTTTGGCTGGGGAATCTGGGCGGCGGCTCTGGCTACCTGCGCCAGTATGTTCCTCTGCGCTCTGGCTGCGCTGTATCCCTTTGCGCGGGGAAAAATGCAGCTGAAATTTACCAGACCCAGACTTGACTGGAAGATGATAAAGACCATTATTAGCTGCGGAAGCCCCAACTTTTTAAATAACGTGGCCGGCCGTATTACTTCCATCGTGATGAATGTGATCCTGCTGCAGATCGGCGGAGCGGCGGCCGTTTCCGTTTACGGAATCCTGATGTTTGCCGATGGCTTTGTACAGCCGCTTTTATACGGAATGTGCGATTCCCTGCAGCCTGCCGTAGGCTACAACTGGGGCGCCGGAGACTTAAATCGTGTGAAAGCCATTGAAAAGCGCTGCTTTACCGCATCTGCCGTTCTGTCTGTGGCTTCAGCGGTGGTGATCTTCTGCTTCCCACGCCAGATTACAGGGCTGTTTATGCAGCAGGCTGACACGGCTGTAGTAGAAATGGCCATTCCCGCCCTGAAGCTGTTCAGCTCGGCATACCTGATCCGGTGGTTTTCCTTTGCCACCCAGAGCTATATGTCTGCAGTGGAAAAACCGGCTTATGCCATGGCCATTTCCGTCTGCACCGCAGTGGTATTCCCCATGCTGATGGTGGTGGTTTTATGGCCGGCAGGTCTTACCGGACTGTGGCTGAACGTACCGGGAGCCTCTCTTCTGGCTGCGGTTCTGGCATTTGTAATATTAAGACAGTTCCAGAAGCGGGAAATGGGAGCAGGAGCCCGCAGGATCCATTCATGAGGCAGGGGGCTGTTTTATAACGGATTCCATTTATCTGCACCGGATTTGTACAGGATGCCGCCATGGGACTTGACAGAAAGGGGATGATAGATTACGCTGTAAAAAAGTCCTTATGTATGGAGAAAAACAGTTATGACAGGATATTACAGTCCCACCTGATAAGCTGCACAGATGATTTTGGACAGCGGTTTTCGTTCCGGCAGTATCGAAGGCTGCACAGGGAAACCGCTTTATTTGTGTATCGGAAAGGGTGGGATTGTTTTTGTTTATGAGGCGCAATCGATATTTGATGTATGGAATTGCCCTGCTCCATGGAATGGTTTTTTACGGACCGATTTCTGCGCTGTACCGTCAGGCTCACGGCCTTACGATCTCGCAGATTACAGTGATGGAGGGAATTTCTCTGGCTCTGTGTATATTTCTTGAAGTTCCCTGGGGAATGGCCGCAGACCGGATTGGCTATAAGAAAACTTTTGGGAGCTGCTGCTGGATTTATCTGGTTTCGAAAATCGTATTCTGGCAGGCACAGGGAATCGGCTGGTTTCTGGCGGAACGGATTATGCTGAGTGTGGTGACGGCGGGGATTTCCGGTGTTGATGCCAGCATACTTTATCTTTCTTCCCGGGAGGGGACCAGTCAGAAGGTTTTCGGGATTTATACCGGAATGCAGATGGCGGGACTTTTGGCAGCTTCCTGTATATTTGCGGTTTTTGTAGGAGATGATTACGCTCTTTCCGGACTTCTTACTGTTTTCAGTTATGGGACTGCGGCGCTTTTATCCTGCGGCCTTGTGGAAGTAAAGCCAAAGGCGGCCAAGAGAGAAGGGCAGAAGGCCGGAAAAGAATCCGTTGGCGCCGGGCTGAAGGCGGCATTGGGAAATAAAAGCATTCTGTTTTTCTTAATAGCCTCTGCGCTTTTGTCGGAGACCCATCAGACGATTACTGTTTTTCTCAACCAGCTGCAGTATGAAAAATGCGGTCTTGACAGTTCTGCCATGGGGTACATTTACATTGCTGCTGTGCTGATGGGAACAGCAGGGCGGTATTCGCCATGTCTTACCCGGAAGGCAGGGCTGAAGGGATCGCTGGCACTTTTTTGCGGTTCGGCCATGGCATCCTGCTTAATTCTGGGGCGGACGGAACACGCTCTGCCTTCTGTGTTCGGGATCCTGCTGCTGCGCATGTC
>DVKS01000199.1 GCA_018715905.1 Candidatus Caccovicinus merdipullorum
TCCAGGTACTCTACCGCCACGGTAATGTCCGGATTTACGGCATTAAAGTTGCTTACGATGCTGTTTACTACCTCAGAATCGCCCCAGGAACCGATGGGATAGGTCCACAGGGTAATGGATGTGGCTGAGCCGGAGTCCCCATTCTCTGTACCGGTCTCTGCCGCCTGGGTATCTTCGGTGGCCGCGCTGCTTGATGTGTCTGCAGCAGACTCCGTGGTTCCTGACCCGCCGCAGGCTGCCAGGCTGACTGTCATTCCCGCGCACACCATCACTGATACCATCTTTTTTAATTTCATAAGCTTCCTCCTCTTCTTTTTGACCTGTTTGCTTTGATAGCTATACTATATCGGATTTTAAAATTATTTTCAATTTGCATTTTATATTAAAATATTTTTCATTTATGTGCATATTGCACAATTTTAGCCTTGAAACGCCAGATTTCAAATATTTATTTTGTCAATTTACTTTTTATTCCTTTCGGTATAATATCCAATTTTTTCCCATTCTTTTTCACTTTTTGCCGAAGTAATGAATTTCTCTGCTTCCATACTTTGACATTGTCTGAAGTATCCTTTACAATATCTTTAAACGAAAGAATTGAGGTGACCGGAATTGGAATCAACAACAGAAACAAAAGATCAGTATTATGAAATGGCACATGAACCGGTAAGCAGGATCATTCCCCGGCTGGCTGTGCCTACCATCATCAGCATGCTGGTAAGCTCCATCTACAATATGGCCGATACCTTCTTTGTCAGCCAGATCGGCACCAGCGCATCGGGAGCCGTGGGAATCATCTTTTCCGCCATGTCTATCATACAGGCCCTTTCTTTTATGGTGGGAATGGGAAGCGGAAACTTCATGACCCGGTCCATCGGAGCAGGCAAAAGACGGCTGGCAGAACACATCGTTTCCATCGCCTTTTTTACCGGTGCCCTCATTGGACTTGCCATTGCGGTCCTGGGGACCCTGAATCTTCATGCTGTGGTCATATTCCTTGGCGCCACGGATACCATTGCTCCTTACGCAGAGGATTATGCCTTCTATATTTTTCTGGCAGCTCCTTTTATGACCTGTTCCTTTATTATGAATAATCTGCTTCGTTTCCAGGGCAAGGCATTCTTTGCCATGTTCGGCATCACTGCCGGAGGCCTGCTGAATATTATCCTGGATCCGCTGTTTATCTTCACCCTGGGCATGGGAACAGCGGGAGCGGCTCTGGCCACCGGATTGTCCCAGTTTATCAGCTTCTGCATTCTTTTATGCATGTGCAATTTGCGGAAGGACTGCATCTCCATCCGCTTTCGTAATTTCAGACCCACGCTCCGTATTTACCGCGAAGTTATTTACGGCGGATTTCCGTCTCTGGGGCGCCAGGGCATTACCAGTGTAGCCACGATCCTGATGAACGTAATGGCGCATCCTTACGGAGATGCCGCCATCGCAGCCATGTCCATCGTAAACCGTTTCATGCAGTTTATCAATTCGGCTATCATCGGATTTGGTCAGGGCTTTCAGCCGGTATGCAGCTACTGTTTCGGCGCAAAGCTTTATAACCGTGTAAAAGAAGCCTGCTGGTTCTGTATTAAGGTCAGCACTGTGGTCCTGGTGGTTTTCTGCATTCTCGGCTTCCTGGCATCGGGAAATATCATCGCGCTTTTCCGGAAAGATGACCCGGCAGTTATCCAGATCGGCACTGCGGCACTGCGTTTTCAGTTGGCTACCCTGCCGCTCCAGGGAGTAATCACCATCGGAAACATGTTCCCCCAGTCTATCGGCTACGGGATCCGCGCCACCCTGGTATCCACAGCCCGGCAGGGGCTTTTCCTGATTCCGGCTCTTCTGATCCTCACACCCACCCTGGGAATCCTGGGCCTTCAGATCTCTCAGCCCATTGCCGATGTGGCTACTTTTATCCTTGCTGCAGTGGTAATCCGCGGGATTCTGAAAGAAATCCTTGCCGACAGCCGCACATCCGGTTCCCCAAAAGCTGCATCGAAAAATTCATAATTTCCAAGTAACAGTTCAGGACGGCGGGAAAACAGGTGCAAAAACAGGCGTTAAGCATGCTTATAAGCATGCTTTTGCACCTGTTTTCACATCGGATGGACATCCGATGCTTCTTGTCCGGCCAGGCCGGACAAGAAGATGCGCCGTCCTGAACTGTTACATTCCCCAAAACAAAAAGGCGGGCCGCTTTTGCAGTCCGTCTTTTTCTTCATTTTTTCTTGCTTTTTATTTGTCAGCCTGATCTTCGCCTTCCGCCGCTTCTGCAGCCTCCGCATTGTGAACTTCAAATACGGTCACAACTGCAGTTTCCGGATCTGTCATCAGATCAATCTTTTCATTGGAAGCAATGGGCAGATCCTTTACCTTAATGGTATCGCCCGCATGCATATTTCCAGTGTCAACTTCCACCTTTTCTACCAGATCTTCCGGCAGAGCCTTGTAGGAAATCTCTTTCAGAAGCTGTTCCACAACTCCCGTACTTACCTTTTCATGGTTCAAAAGCACAATCTCAGCCACGGAATGAACCTTTTCTCCCTTTACCAGAGCCTGGAAATCAATCTCCAGAATCTGATTCTTCATGGAATCGTAATCCACCTCTTTGATCAGCGCGTCATAGGTCTGACCGTCCACCTCCAGCATAACCTGGCTGCCTTTTCCGCTCTTTTTCAGAAGACGTTCGGCTTCACGCTCTGCAATCTGAATCGGCATGGAATCTTTGATCTGTCTGCCGAATACATTGCCGGTAACAAATCCTTCCCGTCTAAGCCTTTTTGCCTTAATGCTTAAGTCTCTTTTTTCAGCTTTTAAAGTATTCATTTATCTTTTCCTCCATAAAACTGACTGCTTAGCGGGCCTGTCCTCCTGCGAATCTTCCTGCTCGCCCGGACAGGCTGGTTAAGTATCTCTTTCTTGTTACACCGTAATTATAGTCCTTCTATAGAGAAAAGATTGCACAAACTTTCAGATTTTTTCGTGGTATTTTCCGTCTTTTTTCTTTCTTTTGCGTATTTATCATTTTTGTCTGCCGTTTTCCCCCTGAGAAATACGGTCATGGCGCAGCTTTTTCACGGTCTCACGCTTCTGTCAGGCCAGCTTTCCCATCTTGGGAAGGCGTTTTTCATAACTTTTAAACCGCCACACAAAGACCGCCGCCCGGAAGATCCAGTCGATAAACATACCGTACCAGATCCCCAGCACCCCAAAGCCAAACAGCAAAACAAACAGATAGGCAAAACCAATGCGAAACACCCACATGGAAAAAATGGAAATGATCATGGTAAATCTTGCATCGAAACTGGCCCGCAGGGTATAGGGAAGAGTAAACGCCAGGGGCCATACTGCCATGGCAAAGCAGTGGGCGGCAATCATTTCCTTTGCGATCTGCCCGGATTCCTCAGACAGCCCGTATATAGAAACAAGCGCTCCCTGTCCGGCAAACATAAATACGCAGATCACTCCGGCCAGAATATAATTCAGAATCAAAAGCTTTCTGGTGTAATCTCTGGCCTGCCGGTATTCTCCGGCTCCCACACACTGTCCTGCAATGGTGATCAGACCAAGTCCAAGGGCATTCCCCGGCAGATATGCGATAGTCGCCAGATTATTGGCCACTGCATAGCCGGCCAGGGCCGCCGTTCCCAGGGAAGAAACCAGGCTCTGAAGCGTCAGCTTCCCCACCTGGAAAATGCTGTTTTCCAGCCCGTTGGGAATCCCCACAGCAAGGATTCTCCGGATCATCTTCCCTTCCGGTTTAAGCTGCCTTACGTCCGTTAAACGGATCACATTATCCTGTCTCTGGATCAGGATCAGCATCGTCACTGCAGCAAACGCTCTTGATACCAGAGTGGGGATCCCCACACCGGCCACGCCCATATGAAGAACGAATACACAAAAGGCATTTCCCACGGCGTTAATCAGGTTCATGACAATGGAAACTTTCATGGAAATCCTGGAATTCCCCATGGCCCGGTAAAGAGCGGCGCAGGAATTATAAACCGCCAGGAAGGGATAGGATAGTGCGCAAAGGAAGAAATAAATCACCGCATTATCCATAACCTCCTGTTCCACATGGCCGAAGATCACCATCAGAAGGGGGCGATTCCCCACAAGGGCTGCTGCCGTCACCGCAAGTGACACCAGCACCGTCACAAAAAGAAGCTGACCTGCAGCCCGGCAGGCGTTCCCGGTATCTTTCCGTCCGATGTACTGTGCTGCCACTACTGCCCCGCCGGTAGCTAAAGCTGACAAAAGCTGGATGATCAATATGCTGATGGAATCCACCAGCGACACGCCGGACACCGCCGCTTCTCCTACTGCGGCTACCATCACCACATCTACCATGCCCACCAGCACAGCCAGGATCTGTTCCACAATCAGAGGCCAAAGGAGTTTCTTTAAGTCTTCATTGGTAAACATCATTGCTTTCTTCTCCTCCATAACCCTCTGCCCTCACACCTCCCGGCGGGATGCACAGGGCAGCAGCTTCTCCTCCAGGAAAGTCAGAAAATCCGCCTCTGCTTCCTCTAAGGGAAAGCGGTTCTCATATACAAAATCATAGGAATAGTCTTCCGTCTCATCGTCTGCCGCATTTCCCCATGTCTGAGGCACCTGACTGCCCCGGCGCACCAGAAGGGTAATACAGGGCCCATCCACACGGCTTTTGAGCTTTTCGATTTCACCGGCCTCACGGATGTGGGCAAACATGATCCGCTCTTGGCTGTCCAGAAACTCCCGGTACTGTTCCAGAAGATACCGGGTGGGAAGATCATTGTATCGGGTAAAAGCCTCCTTAAGATCCGCCAGAAAGCGTCTGGCTTCCGGCGTCTTCTCCCCGTTCCAGCCGTTCGCCGCAGCGATCTCCTTAATTGGAGTAATGGAAGAGACATTCCGCACCGGATAATGAGTCGCCGCAAAATCACACAGGGTATCCTTTCCCACGCCCCCCTTTCCATTTATAATGATCAATAACTTTTCCTTTTCTGAGCCGGAATTTTTCATCAGTCTTATCCTCCCGAGTAATCCGCAGGTGCCGGCAGGCACAGCATTTTCTTTTCACGATTATACGGGGAATTTACAGAAAAAGCAACTGGACTGCTCCTAAAAATACTGCGATCCAGAACACGCCGTTTTCCGAGATCCGAAAAAAGGATTCCCCGGCGTCTTTTGCCGGACGCTTCTTCGTTTCTCCCCGGGCCGGCGGACTATCAGCCGGAAATCTTCCGGGAAATTCCACCCGACGGACCAGAAGCACCAGAGCCAGCAGATTTGGAAGGGACAGAAGTCCGTTTACAATATCCGAAAAAAGCCACACCTTTTCCATAGCCGCCACGCATCCCATGCAGACTGCCCCCAGATAAAGAAACCGGTACAGAGCCGCGGCATTCTTTCCATTTTTCCAGCCAAGACGCCCGATGAGAAACAAAAGCGCCTGACTCCCCAGATAATACCAGGCAATAATTGTAGCAAAGGCAAACAGAATCATGGAAAGAGAGACTGCATACCCTCCCGCATTTCCCAGATGTTTCTGAAAGCACCAGGAGGCCAGAGCCGCTCCTTCCGGCGCCGGCTCCCCGCCGCCCCCGCAGCATAAGATTACCAGCCCCGTAAGTGTACATACAACAATGGTGTCGAAAAAGACCTCAAACATGGCCCACATTCCCTGAAGCCGGGCATCCTGTCCGGGCGAATCGCCGTGGAGAATGGCCATGCTGCCAAGACCCGCCTCGTTGGAAAAAACGCCCCTTGCCAGACCGTAGCGCACCGCACCGCTTATGCCGCTTCCCGCGGCACCGCCCAAAGCTGCCGGCAGGGTAAAGGCCTCCCGAAAAACAGATCTCACTGCATCCGGCAGCTGTTCCCTGCACAAAATAAGAACGGCAATGGAAAAAGCCATATAAAGTCCGGCTGAAAAAGGAATCAGCCCCGCAGCCGCTTCACCGATCCGCTTCCTGCCGCCGCCGATCACCAGCCCTGCAGCCAGGCACAGAAAAGCCGCTGCAGCTGCAGCCGGAATGCCAAAAGAATACGACACCGTTTCCGCCAGCGAGTTTGCCTGTACCATGGAACCCATTCCCAGAGATCCCACAACACACAGAAAGGCATATACAAGAGAAAGCCCTCTCTGCCCTGCCATCCGCTCCAGGTACACATAAGGACCGCAGGCTATGCCGCCCTCTGAAAGCGCATACCGGCTCTGAATCCCCAGATAGACTTCCCCGTAGGCAGTCATCATCCCGGCCGCCGCCGAAACCCACATCCAGAACAGCGCACCAGGACCGCCGGCCGCAACAGCAGTGGCCACTCCTGTGATGTTTCCTGTTCCCACAGTGGCTGCCAATGCCGTACATGCCGTCTTTACCTGTTCCTTCCCTGTTTTTCCAAAGCTTCCCGCCGTAGCCTGCCACCAGACTTTAAGACCGCGCAGCTGAAAAAAGCCGGACCGGACCGTATAAAGAGTCCCCACACCCAGAAACAGAACCATCAGCCAGGGCCCCCAGACTGCCTTATGTATCAGCTCCAGCATCCGCTCCCCTTCTCTCCTTTCCTCTCCCTTCTTCTTATTCCCGAAAAAGAACGGATATTCCAGATCCCTTACAGAAGCCTTCCTGCCATACATATATTTTCTTTGAATTACCTGGCCAAATGTGCTACTATGAAACTATACCGCTGGATCAATGTTTTAATTCCGGAAAGAGGTGATTTCATGCCCGGTTTTACTACCCACTATATTTTAGGAATGAAGGCTTATAATGACCTTCCTCTTAATCAGCTGAAATTCATAATCGCCAAATACCGCTGGCTCTACCAGCTGGGTCTCCAGGGTCCCGACATGTTCTTTTACAATCTTCCCATACTCCGCCACCGGGACCACCGCAACGTAGGCGCCTACATGCACGAACACCATGTAAATGACTTTTTTTCCGTATGCTTAAACCGCCTGGCATCCATTCCCTCCCGTCAGCAGAGAGAACAGGGTGTCGCCTACATGGCAGGCTTCTTCTGTCATTATATCGGGGATTACATGTGCCACCCATTTGTATACGGCCGTATTCATTACGATCCGAAAAATCCTTCCATACAGGCCCACGGCCTCCATGCGCTGCTGGAAAATGATCTGGATGCCCTTCTTCTTAAGAAATATAAGAAAAAAAAGCCTTCCCAGTTTAACCAGGCAGCCACCATCTGCCTGAATGGCCTGGAAACCCAGTTCATCTCCCGTTTCCTGGCAGACTGCATGAACGAAACTTATTATCCGCTGACTTACCGGAACAACTACCAGGTCACCGCCAGAATGATTCACCGTTCCATTCTGGCCCTGCGCTTTGGCTGCCGCACCCTGGCAGACCCCATGGGACGGAAGAAAAATAAAATCGCCTTCGTGGAATCCATCTTCCTGAAAAATCCCGTGGCTGCCCAGAAACTGGTTACGGACGAAGTAGAAGATCCCAGAAAGAGCCTGAATTCCGACCACCAGATCTGGACCAACCCCTGGGACCATTCCAAAGCAAGCAGCGCATCCTTCCCCCAGCTGTTCCGCCAGTGCCTTGGAAAATGCAGCATGGTTTATTATTACCTGAATGCCTCCGTAGGAAAAGACGGACTTGATGAAGGTGTCTTTCCCGCACTTTTGGACGAACTGGGAAATTATTCTTACCACAGCGGACTTCCGGTGGTGGATTATCTTTAAGATCCGCCGCCGGCGCACTTAAAACCGGAGACCCGGCAATCCGACAAGACGCGTCACTGGCGCGTCTTGCTGGATACTTCGTAATTAAAAAAGGAGACCTCCTCTGCTTCAGGAGATCTCCTTTTTCTTTTATTTCTGACTGTATTTTTACTGAATCACCTGATCCCCGTCTTTAATGCACACATGATAGGGAACGCCTAATTCTGCCATCCATCTCCTGGTATCCAGAGTAAACCAGTTTCCGGAGTCAAGTCCGCTTCCGCTGTCATTGTCCCACAGCCACTGGGGGCAGGACCATAAGCAGATCTCCGGCTGAAGTACCTGGTAAACTTCCTTGGAAACGCCGTACTGGCCGTGATGGGCCATCTGTACAATATCGCATTTCAGAGATTCCGGCGAATTATCTGCCAGAAACTGCCTTCCGGCCTCCTCGCCCATATCCCCTAAAAACAGGGCTTTCTTTCCATTAATATCCAGCATATAAGCCACAGAGCTGTTGTTAATGGCATTGTTGGAAAACAGATAGGGGAGATTCATTACCGTGATCTTAACATTATCCACCTGGATCTCCTGCCCTTTATAAATATCTCCGTGGAGCTTTTCCGGCGGCAGGGCGGCAAAGGTATTCATAAGCATCTGAACCGTGTCGGCCCGGTATGCCTCATACTGCTGATACCAGCTGATATCGGCAAAGGAATAGTAAATATTATTCACAGTAATGCCGCATTCCGGATGATTTAAAATATAATTCAGCGCACCGATGTGATCCGAGTGGGGATGCGTTACCAGCCAGGTATCCACCTGTCCGCCCCGGGCTGCCAGAACCTCGATCAGGTGCTGGGCATCTTCCTCCACGCCGCCGTCAATCATGATCAGCTTTCCCTGGTTGGTTTCAATCAGCACCGAAAGCATCTGGCTGGCCGTCTGATTCGCCAGGAGATTCAGTTTGGATCCTCCCAGATACCCGGTGATCGGCGTGGTAACGGTAGTTACCGGCGAATACTCCGCGCCCGGTCCTACCTTGGTCTGGCTGCTTCCGGCAGAGTAGATCACCCGCACACCGGAATTGCTGGTCTGGGGCGAAACAGAACCTGCGTCAGGGGAAGTCTGGACTCCCGGTGCCTGTCCGGCCACAACTGCCGTGCTGGTGTTCTGGGCCCTTAAAACGGAAGAAGCACCGCTGGCAGAACCTGCTGAATTCCAGGAAGAAAGGAGGCTTCCGGCCTCAAAACTCTGCTTTTTTACAATATATGCATCTGAAATCACGCTCTCCTGTGCTTCCTTCCGGGGCCATCCCAAAACCGTCTGGCGCACAGCCTCATATCCATGAGGAATCAGCATGGCGAATACGGCCAGCGCACACCATTTCTTCGTTCTGTAAATCCATCTGTTCATTCTCATCTACCCTTCTGTCTCCGTTTCGCTCTCTGCCGCTTCGCTTCCGCTTTCCGCGCCCACAGGCACAATGGGAGCATTGCTTCCTGCTTCTACCGTCATATTTACCAGCCAGGTACTCTCATCATCCTGGGTAGCATCGGGCATTACCTGCACCTGGAAGCTGTAATCATCAAAAAAGCCGCCGTAAGTATCATTGGTGGAAAATGCCAGCGAATTATTCTGAATACAGATGGCATCATTAATGTAGCGGATCAGGTCTGTGGCATAGGCAGCCGCATCCTCTCCATCCACGGTGTCATCTACAAAAAGCTGCGCTGTAACCAGCTTCTCCTCATCCTTATGTGCATAATTAAACGTCAGCAGGCCAGGATATTCTTCTTCCATGCCCTCATAATAACTGGCCACATCTTCACTGATCTGATTCCAGTCAAGCTTTACGTCCGTAACAATTGTAAAATCCGGCTGCGGACGTCCGTTTTCCGGTTTTAAAATATTGCTTTCCGTACAGCCGGCAGTAAAAAGTACGATACATGCCGCTGCGGCCGCAAGAATTTCCTTCTTCATCTTACTGCTCCTCTCGATCCATTTTTTGCATTGTTATTATAACGAAACCTTTTTTGTTTGGATAGGGGTTTCGGAAAAATGTCAGAAAATCTTCACAAATTCCTCTTGATTTTTCTAGGCTGCAATGCTATTATGTTCAATAAGCTTTAATATTTCATTTTTTTGAACAAACATAAGGAGGTCTTTATGAAGTCTTCATCCCATGTTTCCGTCCGTGAATTAAGGAAGCGCCTGGACTGGGTCACTACGCTGATCCCCCTGGCAGCCATTGCCGTTTTGTGCATCCTTTTTCTGATGTATCCGGAAAGCTCCTCTTCTGTTTTAAATTCTATCCGCTTCTTTTTAGGAGACCAGCTGGGAAGCTATTACCTGATCATCGGCCTGGGGGTCTTTCTCTGTTCTCTGTATATCGCCTTTTCCAAATACGGATCCATAAAGTTAGGGGGAGCAGACAAGCCGGACTATACGCCCTTCCAGTGGGGAACCATGATGTTCACCTCCGGTCTGGCTGCAGATATTCTTTTTTATTCCCTGTGCGAGTGGATGCTTTACGCCAACGAACCCCGTATCTCCCAGATGGGTTCCATGGCAGACTGGGCTGCCACCTATCCGCTCTTTCACTGGGGGCCGATCCCCTGGAGCTTTTACATGATTTTGGCGGTAGCCTTCGGCTTTATGCTTCATGTGCGCAAACGTACCAAGCAGAAATATTCTGAGGCCTGCCGTCCGCTTTTAGGCAGGCATGTAGACGGCTTCTGGGGACGCGCCATCGACCTGATTGCCGTATTCGCCCTGCTGGCGGGAACTGCCACCACCTTTTCCCTGGCAACGCCGCTTCTTTCCATGGCTATCAGCAAAGTGTCCGGGATCCCTCAGTCCCATTTTCTCACCATCGCCATTCTGGTCATTATCGGCGTTACCTATACCGTCACAGTGATCTTCGGCATGAAAGGGGTGGCAAAGCTTGCCGCTTCCTGCACGTACTTATTCTTTGCCCTGCTCCTTTATGTGCTGATCGGCGGGGGCCAGGCCCGTTTCATCATCGAGACCGGTCTTACGGCAGTGGGTAATCTGGTTCAGAATTTCATCGGCTTAAGCACCTGGACTGATGCTGCCCGCACTTCCTCCTTCCCCCAGAACTGGACCATCTTTTACTGGGCCTACTGGATGGTATGGTGCGTGGCAACTCCTTTTTTTATCGGCTCCATCAGCCGCGGCCGCACCATCCGTCAGACAATCCTGGGCGGATACTTCTGGGGGCTTTCCGGAACCTTTACCTCCTTTATCATCCTTGGAAATTACGGCCTGGGACTGCAGGTATTCGGAAAGCTTGATCTCCTGGGAGCTTATGAAAAGAGCCAGGATCTTTATCAGAGTATCCTGACCCTCTTTGATACCCTTCCTCTTACGGAAGCAGGGCTGGTGCTGCTGGCGCTGACTATGATCGCATTTTACGCCACCTCCTTTGATGCGCTGACCCTGGTAGCTTCTTCCTACTCCTACAAGGAATTAAAGGAAACGGAAGAGCCGGATCAGAAGGTAAAGCTTTTCTGGGCTGTACTCCTGATGCTCTTCCCCATTGCGCTGATCTTTAATGACAGCTCCATGTCGAATCTTCAGACGGTATCCATCATTGCGGCCTTTCCCATCGGCTTCATTATCATAACCATTGTGGCAAGCTTCTTTAAAGATGCCGGACAGTATCTGAAAGAACTGGAGAAGAAAGAAAAAAAGTAAACATTGTCTCCGCAGAAGCGGGACGGATGGCCATGCAGACATGACCGTCCGTCCCGCTTTCCGCGGAAATAAAAGGAATAAAAAAAGAGCCGTCCCCTTAAACAGCTCTTTTTCTTGCTTTCTTTCAGTTCTCCAATGCTTTTTTCAATTTGTCTCCAGCTGCTACTTCATCTGCCCCATTCAGATAGAAGACCAGCCGATTGCCCTGCGGATTCCAGTCACGTTTCATCTCATTATAGTCTTTGGCATTAATCCGCACGCCCATATCCTGAATATACACGTCACAGGAAAATTGCTGCGCCATTCGAATAATGTAGGAAATCGGCAATGGACGGGCAGAGCGAGCTGTAATATTGACCTGTTTTGCTAACATACGCTTCACTCCTTTACACCAGACGTCCACGAGTTCCCCCTTTAAGTTACTTTGCCTCCCTAAAGTAATTATAGTATACTCTATTTTTTCCAGAATTACAATGGACAAAGTGTTAAATTTGCCTAAACTTTTCTTCTTTAAACGTCTTTTTTATGCACACTTTTTCTCTTGCTGTCAATTTCCAGAATTTCCAGAAGGTTTTGTAAATTAAGTGTAAAATTCAGAGAAGCGCAGCTCCGGAAAGCTCATTGTTCCTTTTTCACATTTCTGGTTTCCGCCACGATATAAACCGGACGGTCCTTCAGTTCTGTAAACAAGATGGCAATATACTCTCCGATGATTCCCACGATGACGAACAGCATGGCAAACATAAAACAGATCAGTACTACGATGGTGGCATAGCCGCTGGGCGCTCCGGCCCTGGTAAAGAGCGTGTACACCATGACCGCCACCCCCAGAAGGGCCGAAAACATTCCTGCATAGATTCCCAGCTTTAAAGGCATATTGGAAAAGCACAGAATGGTATTAATGGAAAATGCCAGAAGCTTTTTTAAACTGTACTTGCTCTGGCCGGCCACACGGGGCCTGGCCTCGTAAAAAAGGCTGGTCTTTTTAAATCCCACATTCTGCACATATCCCCGCAGGAAACGGACCCGCTCCCGGTAGCTTTCCTTTAAAACCTGGGCCACCTGCCGGTCCACCGCAAAAAAGTCAGAGGCATTGGGTTCAAAATGCACATCCGAAATGGCATTGATCAGCCAGTAAAAACCGGCAGATGTAAGATTCTTAATGAGACCTGCGTCCTGGTTTTTCGTCCGCACCATATTTATTACCTGATATCCTTCTGACAGGGCCTTTGTAATATCCCGCAGGCATTCCGGCGGATGCTGCAGATCCGCATCCATGCAGACGACCCCATCGCCCCGGCTGTAGTCCAGACCGGCTATCATGGCCGCCTCATGGCCGAAATTCCTGGAAAAGCTGATGACCTTCACCTGAGGATCATCGGCCGCCAGACGGTCCAGTATCGAAAGGCTTTGGTCCGCGCTGCCGTCATTGACAAAAATCAGTTCATAATCCCAGGACAGTTCCTTTAATACAGCGCCGGTCTCCCGGTAAAAATCATCCAGCGCCTGCTCTTCATTGTACACAGAAACCACCACAGAAAGAAGCTGGCGTTTTCCTTGCGCCCTTTCCGTTTCCTGTTCTGTTTCCCGCTTCGATTCCTGACTCATAATTGATCGGTTCCCCTTTTGCTTTCGGTCATGATTTCGGGCTTTCGTCGGAAAATACCTGGATTTCCACTGTGGAATGGGTGGGCACCCGCTTCTCTTCGGGCGGCAGCTTCCGGTAGTCGCCGTAGACCCAAGTCAGCACCTGATGCCATCCGGAAGGACACATTAAGAACGTATCCTCAAAGGGAAGATCCACCGTATCCTCGCTCCACTGCCGTTCTAGAGTAACATACAGATAATCCGGCTGATAATTGCTGTAGTAAAGCCGCTTTGTCTTTTTCTTCCGCGTCATCCTTGCACAGGTGCGCTGCAGCTTCATGATCCATGGAAGAGGCATCCGACGGCCGATGCCGGCCAGCACTCCCACTGCAATCCGCTGCACCGGCGGATATTTTTTGTAATTCAGATGGAAACGATGACCCATGGCAAGGCCGTAAACAGCAGTCTGCAGCCCCTTTGCCGCAGCTGCTCCCAGGCGGCTGTCCGGCAGACCGTCCAGGACGAAAAGGTCCACCCAGAGATGATTCAGCTTTCCGTCATAAAAAGCCATCTCCTCATCCTCTGCATGGGTACGGCTGTTCTTATAAATGATCCGGGGCGTAAAATCATAAAAGCCCTGTCCGCCGTGAAACTGCCCCGGCATAACCAACTCCATCCCTTCCGGAAGTTCTCTGGGCGCAACCTTTAAAAAAGCGTCAAAATTTGCCCGGGTCATAGCCACATCCGCATCATCATCCCAGGGAATAAAACCCTGATGGCGGACAGCTCCGATCAGTGTGCCCGCATCCAGAAGGTATTTCAGCCTGTATTTCCGGCAGATCCGGTCAATCTCCTTTAAAACAGCCAGATTTGCCTTATGAACATCAGTCATATCATACATATTCTCAGTTCATCTCCTGTATAGAAAATCCTGCCGCCGCCCTTTCAGCCGCAGGCCTCCCGGATCACGCTCGCCATATAGTCAATCATCTCATCGGTCATCCCCGGATAGACGCCTACCCAGAAGGTATCTTTCATGATCCGGTCCGTTACAGAAAGATCGCCTACGATCCGGTAGCCCGTTTTCTCCCGGCGCAGCTGGTCAAAGCAGGGATGCTTTGTCAGGTTTCCGGCAAAGAGCATTCTGGTCTGCACGCCCTTTCCTTCCACATACTGCACCACCTGGTTCCGGTCCACGCCTTCCCGGCAGGTGATCAGGAAACCGAACCAGCTGGGAATGGAGTTTTCGCAGGCCTCCGGAAGGATCAGCTTATCCTCCATGCCGGAAAGAGCATTTTTCAGCCGGTCAAAGTTATGACGGCGGCGCTCCACAAAGCCGGGGAATTTCTCCAGCTGCGCACAGCCCACAGCTGCCTGCATGTCTGTGGCCTTCAGATTGTAGCCAAAATGGGAATATACGTATTTATGGTCATATCCAAGAGGAAGCTCCCCGTACTGCCGGTCAAAGCGGTGGCCGCAGAGATTGTCCCGGCCTGACGGGCAGACACAGTCGCGGCCCCAGTCGCGGAAGGAACGGATGATCTTGTTTAACAGCGGATTGTCTGTGTAAACCGCACCGCCTTCTCCCATGGTCATATGGTGGGGCGGATAAAAGCTGGAAGTGCCGATATCGCCGATGGTTCCGGTAAACCGGGTCTCACCGTCTATGGTATAACGGCTTCCCAGGGCATCGCAGTTATCTTCCACCAGCCACAGATTATGGGCATCGCAGAAATCCTTTACCGCCTTTAAATCAAAGGGATTTCCCAGGGTATGGGCGATCATCACCGCCTTCGTTCTGGGGGAAAGGGCTTCTTCCAGCATGGTCACATCAATATTATACTGGGGAATGGTCACATCCACGAAAACCGGCACTGCGCCGTACTGAATCACCGGCGTCACAGTGGTGGGAAAGCCGGCAGCCACCGTAATCACCTCGTCTCCCCTCTTAATCTGCCGCTCACCTAAAAGAGGCGAAGTCAGGGTCATAAAGGCGGTGAGATTTGCCGAAGAGCCGGAGTTTACCAGAGAGCAGTACCGCACTCCAAGGTACTCTGCCAGCTTCTTTTCAAATTCGTCGGTGTATCGTCCGGAAGTAAGCCAGAATTCCAGAGAGGAATCTACCAGATTCACCATCTCCCTCCGGTCATACACGCGGGAAGCGTAAGGAATCCGCTGTCCCTCCTGAAAAGGTTCTTTTTTATTGTGAAAGGTATCGCAGTACTCGGCCACCAGATCAAGGATCTCCTGACGTGCCTGCGCTTCCGTCTTATTTTCAAACATGCTGATTTCCTCTTCTTTCTGCCTGATATTTACGCTGAAAATCCCGCCGCCGGACAGGCGGCATTAATTCAGGGATGCCAAATGCGCCGCCAGACTTTTGCAGGAAGACTGGAGTTCTGCCCGCCGGCGCATGAAGGCTTTCTCTGCCCGATCCTATCTTTTATCCGCCGTCAGGCCCGGCTGAAAAACTCCAGGATCTGCCGGTCCATCTCCTCCCGCACATCCTGTCCCTCCAGATAAGCCCTAGACCATTCAACCGTCTTTTCCACCGCTTCTTTTACGTGGTACCTGGGCCGCCAGCCAAAGGTCTTTTTTATCCTGGAACAGTCCAGCTTCAGGAAAGATGCCTCGTGGGGACCCTGGTCACTGCGGTTCACCCACCGGATCCCGTCTCCCCAGGCCTGGCAGAATAAATCCGTCAGTTCTCCGGTGGTTACGCAGTCGCAGTCATCGGGGCCTACATTATAATAGCCTGCAAAGGACGGATCCTGGTACTGTCTCATGGCAATGGTCAAATAAGCCCCAAGGGGCTCCAGCACATGCTGGTAGGGTCTGGTGGAATAAGGATTCCGCACCACGATCTCTTCTTTGCGGGCAGCTGCCCGGATGCAGTCGGGAATGATCCGGTCATTGGCAAAATCGCCGCCGCCGATCACATTTCCCGCTCTGGCTGTGGAGATGGCGCAGGAAGCGTCGGAAAAGAAAGATTTCCGATAGCTGTGGGTCACCAGTTCCGAGCAGGACTTGCTGTTTGAGTAGGGATCGTAGCCGTCTAAAGGATCGCATTCCCGGTAGCCGTACTCCCACTCCCGGTTTTCGTAAACCTTGTCTGTGGTTACATTTAAGAAGGATTTAACGGTGCCGGTGCGCCGGATGCATTCCAGCACATGAACGGTTCCCATCACATTGGTCTCATAAGTATACAAAGGATCCTTATAGGAATCCCGGACAATGGGCTGGGCTGCCAGATGGAAGACGATCTCCGGCTGCGCCAGTTTAAATACAGCCAGCAGATCTTCCATGCTGCGGATATCTCCCTCTGCGGAATTCATGGTTTCCTCCAGGCCGGCCGCGGCAAAGAGGCTGGGATCCGTAGGGGGCTTTAATGCATAGCCCGTCACCTGGGCCCCTACCAGCGTCAGAATGCGGCAGAGCCAGGAGCCTTTAAAGCCGGTGTGTCCCGTCACCAGCACCGATCTGCCCTGATAAAATTCCTTTAATTCTTCTATGGAAAGATTCTGCATACGCTCCTCCTGCTACCAGATTTTCCAGGGCGCCTGGCCCGACTGCCACATGGCCTCCAGCTGCATCTTATCCCTCTGGGTATCCATGCACTTCCAGAATCCGTCATGGGTAAAGGCCATCAGTTCTCCGTCTCTGGCCAGGTTCTCCAGAGGCTCTTTTTCCAGCACCGTGTTGTCTCCCTGGATATAGTCAAACACCTGGGGATTCATCACCATAAATCCGCCGTTGATCAATGCGCCGTCCCGGTCATTCTTCTCCCTGAAAGCCTGGATCCGGCCGCCCTGCTGGATATCCAGAACGCCGAAGCGCTGTCCCACATTTACCGCAGTGATGGTGGCAATCCGGCCGTGCTGCCGGTGGAATTCCTCCAGTTTCTTTAAGTCCACGTCGGCCAGGCCGTCTCCGTAGGTCAGCATAAACGGCTCATCCCCCACATACGGGCGGATCCGCTTTACCCGGCCGCCGGTCATGGTCTTTAAGCCGGTATCCACCAGAGTTACCTTCCAGGGCTCTGAATAATTATTGTGTACCTCCATCTGGTTATTGGCCAGATCGAAAGTCACATCTGACATGTGAAGGAAATAGTCGGCAAAAAACTCCTTCACCACATACTGCTTGTAACCCAGGCAGACCACAAATTCATGGAACCCGTACTGGGAATAGTATTTCATGATGTGCCAGAGGATGGGTTTTTCTCCGATCTCAATCATAGGCTTCGGCCGCAGATGGCTCTCTTCGCTGATTCTGGTGCCGAATCCTCCGGCAAGCAATACAACTTTCATCATTCTTCTCCTCCGAATATATTCCATTTCTGTTCTTCCAGTATTGATAAGGCGCTGCGGATCTTCTCCGGGCCGTGATGGTACTGCATCCGGCTCTCCAGTTCATCATCCGGCGCATCCCGGTAATGAAGGGCGATCTCCCGAACGCCGCGGGCATACTCTTCCCGGTTGGGAGCCTTTTTGATTTCCATACCGGTAGTATATCCATTTCCTGCCAGGATTACCAGACAGAAAGCCATGGCCAGGATTCTCTGCCAGAAGGGGAAAAGGTTCTTTTTCCTGCCCTCCCCGCTGGCCTCTGTCCTCCAAAGCTTCCAGGCCATGCCAAAGGTAAGGATAATTCCCAGAATTCCCACCTGGTACTGAAGTGCATAGCGGGAGGACATGCCGTAATCGCTGTTCTCAAAAATCCACCGGGCCGCCAGCACCAGAAGGTGGTTGCAGCCGCCCCAGAAAATAAGCATCAGCGGAAAAACAGAAATCTGATAAAGCCGGCGGGAAAACTGCATCCAAAGCGCCAGAAGATATCCCGCCAGAACCAGAATTCCCAGAAGGTAGCAGAGAGCCATCCCACGGTCCATCCTGGTCAGCAGTTCCATCAAAGGCTCTTCCCCGATCACCAGAGAAGAAAAGCTCTTAATCAGAAACTTGGGAAACAGGATCCAGTTATCTGCCAGCACCTCCAGAATGCTGCGTCCGGTGGCTCCTGCATGTTCCGTCTCGGCAAATGCATTGCTGATAAGATAAAGGATCATCGGCGCCAGCACATGAAGTCCGTAAGTAATATGACGGTAATCCGGCCGGCCCTTCTTCTTCCGATCCAGGAAAAAGCAGAATCCGTAAGTCAAAATCAGGATCGCCGCATAGCCCGCCCCGTAAGGACCTCCGGTTCCCAGGATAATCAGCCAGGGCAGGATCTTAAGAAGCTTCCGGTCTCTGGCATCCTGGCGAAGGGCAGCTTCCGATTCCGGATCATGGGCGGCCCCTGTCTGCCGTTCCCATACCCGGTCCCAGATAACAAAGTGCAGGTAAAATCCGGCGAAGGCCAGAAAATGGCACCAGCCGGTTCCGTTTGTGATCATTTCCCATTTATTTAAACTGAAAAATACAACCATCAGGGAAAGGTACCAGAATATTCCCATCCTCCGCCGCCGGCAGTAACCGGTCAGCACCAGGGCCGCCGCCCCGGTACACAGGGCGCCAAGCACCATCTCAAAGGTGGTGGAATAGTCAAAAAAGACTACGTTGATGATCCGCTCCAGATAATTCACCGGCATCCGGGTAAAAATATCCGCCACAAAAAATTTTTTCGGATCCCAGACATCCGGAAGGTAACTGTTGATCAGCCGGATGTAATCTGTGTAGACCACATCCTCCGTAGCCGCCAGAATATACCAGATATAAAATACGGTTCCCAGGACGGGAATCAGATATAAAGACCGCTCCCGCCAGTTGTTCTTTTCTGTCTGCATGGCATACTTCCTCTTTTTGTCGGATTTGGATTTAAGTATACCCTATCTGGAAGATTTAATCAATCCTGAGCTTACGAGTGTCTTTGCCGTCCTCTTAACTGCCGTACTGAAAAAGCGGAGAATTTTAACCGCGGACTATAATCAATGATACAATGTACCAACTCAGATCAGGCCAGGTTCCTCCGCTTTGCCCTGGCATCAAGCACTGCACCTGCCGCCGCGGTAATGATCTCCGTCGCCGTGCAGGCCAGCCACATGCCGGTCATGCCCCATGCGGCAGACATGAGAAATGCCGCAGGAACAATGACGATCAGTCCCCGAAGCAGGGAAACCACATGTGCCGGAACCGCGTTTTCCACCGAAGTGAAATACGTGGATAAAATCACATTGTATCCCATAAACAAAGCAGAGGTAAAGTAAAGCCGCAGGCCTGTCTCCGCGATCTGCTGCAGTTCCCTGTTATTTTCACTGTTGAAAATCATGGCAATGGGGCCTGCAAAAACATAAATGATCACATAAAGCAGCAGGGAAATCACTGCCATGGAAATCATGGCGTACCGCAAAAACAGCCTCTCTGCTTCTCTGTTTTTCTGTCCGTATTCCCGGCTGACCAGAGGCTGGATTCCCTGGGCGATTCCTGTATAAATCGAAGAAATCACCAGGGAAAGATTGGCAACCACACCGTACGCTGCCACACCGGTATTTCCCACCAGTGTGAGAATAATCCCGTTAAATACGATCATTACGATACCGGAGGAAAGCTGAGACAGCAGCGACGGAAATCCAAGGGCAAGATTGATCTTTATATTTTCCAGAGGAAGACCTGTCTTCACCATATGGAATCCCTTGGATTTTTTCAGCCAGTGGGGCGCCATGATCAGAATGCCGATAGCCGGCGACATTCCCGTGGCCAGCACAGCTCCAAAAATCCCCATTCCCATAGGAAACATAAATACGTAATCCAGAATGATATTGGAAAAGCTTCCTCCCACCGTAGCAGCCATGGCAAGCCCCGGATTCCCGTCATTGCGGATGAAGCACAAAAGCACATCATTCATAATAAAAGCCGGGGCAAAAATGCACAGAACTTTTAAATACGTATTGGTCATGTCAAAGGTGGCGGAATCCGCTCCTAAAAGCGCTGTGATCGGTGCAGAAAAGAAGACCCCCACCAGCATAAACAATGCGGAAAAAAATACGGCAAGGTACACCGTATTGGTGAACATCACATCCGCTGCCTTGGATTCTCTGCGGCTTTTTAAAACAGAAAACCGTGTAGCGCCGCCCATTCCCACCATAAGGCCGGTTCCATGTATCACATTGTAAGCCGGTATGGCAAGATTTAAGGCTGCCAGACCGTTGGTTCCCAGGCTCTGAGATACGAAAAAGGTATCTGCCAGAATATAGCAGGATATGGCCAGCATTCCCAGGACGCTTAAGCCGGAATATCCCGCAAACTCACGAAATGGTTTTGTCGTTTCCATAATTCAGTATTTCCTCCCCTTATCATTCTTTTCCTTTTGACTGCCGCAAAAACGGCCGTCCCGCTCCAGAATCAGCCCTGCTGATACCCTGCACCGGGACCGCCATGACAAAAAGAAAAAGCGCAGTCATCCTGTATCTTCATGGCCTACTGATACAAGATCCCAACGCTTTACCCGGCGGCAATCTGCTTTATTTGATTATCGGTTAAATTTTTATTCGAGGTATAGGATAGCAGAAAAGAGAGAGGGCGTCAAGCGATAATGCGGGAGTTTCTCTCATCGCTTTCATTTTTATTGGAGCGATTTGATGTTCTGGAGTTTCAGCCGAAAAGAATAATTCTCTCAGGGTCGAAATGTGTGCGGGTTGAAAGCCAGGTGGCTTTTCGCCCCCAGTCCGTGGGACCTCACCCGGCAAAGCTGGGCAAATTTTACTTTCTCGTAAAGCTATTCAAAATTTTTTCTATCCTCTTGGGAACTTTCCCGTTGAATGCCTTCCGTATAAGTTCTATCGCATATTCATCGACGCTGAGTGAAACTTCATTTAAATTTTCCAGCATGTTCTCTATTGCTATCACTTCCTCTCCATATCTCATTAGTTCTTTTGTTTCTGAAATAACATTTTTTACATATAAATCTTTTTGATAAGCTCCCCTAAAATCTGCACCTCCCCCGTCTTCATCCCAAGCTCTTTGATTCCGACATAAAGATTTGCCAGACTGGAGGCATCCTCCACGCTGACATAGATTGTGAACCAGCCGTCATAAAATGTGATCCTGTCCTCCACTTTCTTAAAATATCCGATAATGATGTACATTGCCGCGGTGGCAGCA
>DVKS01000200.1 GCA_018715905.1 Candidatus Caccovicinus merdipullorum
AGCCAAAACCGGACTTCACGATGCCATTGTGGAAAAGGATTTTTGGGTATGCCTGACGCTGGATTACCTGTTCCACCGTTCTCCGTGGAAAAAAACGGTCACATTTAAGGGCGGGACCAGTTTATCCAAAGGGTATCAATGAACCCTGGGAAAAGCGTTCCAATACCAAGCAGGATGCCTTCAATAAAGAAGCGAATCGAAAGGCCGAGATTTTCCTGGCAGAAACCTTTTGCCCGCAGGTCCGGGAAGGGCTTTCTGCTGAATTGGGCCTTCCAGCTAATCTTTACATAGACGAGGAAGATAAACAGACGGTGATCTTTGCTTATCCAAACCTGTTTACCGATGTCTCTACCTTGCAGGTTATCCGACTGGAGATAGGGGCGCTGGCGGCCTGGACACCGGCAAAGCTGGTGGATATTGTACCGTATGCTGCGGAGCAATACCCGCAGTTATTCAGGCAGAAAGAGGTTTCTGTTCTGACAGTGGCGCCAGAGCGAACTTTCTGGGAAAAAGCTACGATCCTTCACCATGAGGCCCACCGGCCTGGACATCTTTCCATGCCCCAGCGGTATTCCCGTCATTATTATGACCTTTACTGTATGGCGAAATCACCTGTGAAGAAAAAAGCGTTTGAACGGCTTGATCTGCTGCAGAAAGTGGTTGATTTCAAGATGAAGTTTTATCCGCGAGCCTGGGCGTGTTACCCGGAGGCTGTTCCGGCTGCATTAAAACTGCTTCCTCCGTCATACCGCCTGGGTGCGCTGCAGGAGGATTACACCGCTATGCGGAATATGCTCTATGGGGAGATTCCATCTTTTGAAATTATGATGGAGGCTGTTAGAGAGCTGGAGAAGGAAATCCACGCATTATAGCGGAAACTAAGTAATCTGTTCGTATGACATGCCTAACTTTTTTCGTTTAAAAGGAGGAATTTTATGATACTGACAACCAAAAGACTGATCCTGCGTCCATGGAGTGAGGCAGACGCGGAAAGTTTGTATGAATATGCTAAAGATCTGCAGGTCGGACCCATTGCGGGCTGGCCTCCGCATAAAAGTGAGGAGGAAAGCCGGACGGTTATAAGGAATGTGCTGAATGGAGCGGAATGTTATGCGGTTTGTCTGAAGGCGGACAAGATTGCCATTGGCTGCATTGAATTAAAGATGAAGGATAAGACCGACATGACAGACCGGGATGACGAATGTGAGCTGGGATACTGGATCGGGCGTCCTTTCTGGGGGAATGGCTATATTCCGGAGGCGGCAGAGGAATTGATCCGCCACGGTTTTGAGGACCTGGGGATGCGGACGATCTGGTGCGGATATTATGATGGAAATGAGAAATCCAGGCGTGTGCAGGAAAAGTGCGGATTTTCTTATTACCGCACGACAAAGGATCTGGATGTGCCGCTGATGGGAGAAAAGCGCACCGGACATATGAATGTGCTGACCAGAGAGGACTGGCTGAAGAGGACGGGGAAAAAGGAGAATCATTCGGAACCGCAGAAGAATATTTCCGGGAAAGAACGTTAGAAAAATAACAAATTATGCCGTTCCCCACTTTCCACATGCTTGTCCTTTTGCTATAATAGACCCAGACAGACGGTTTACAGTCGGAACAGCGCAGACTGTCTCGTAAAATAAAAAAATGGAGGTTTCTAGCTATGCCAAAGATTACGGAAAGTATTCGCTACGTGGGTGTGAACGACCATCAGGTGGACCTGTTTGAAGGCCAGTATGTGGTGCCCAACGGTATGTCCTACAATTCTTATGTGATTCTGGATGAGAAGATTGCAGTTATGGATACGGTGGATATCCATTTTACCCACGAATGGCTGGATAATGTGGCCAATGCCTTAAACGGCCGCAAGCCGGATTATCTGGTGGTGCAGCATATGGAGCCGGATCATGCGGCGAACATTCAGAATTTTGTTAATACTTATCCGGAAGCAGTGGTAGTGGCCACGGAGAAGGCCTTTGCCATGATGAACAATTTCTTTGATATGGATATTGCCAACCGGAGACTGGTGGCGGAAAACGGCGGTTCCCTTTCGCTGGGAAATCATGTGCTGAATTTCGTTTATGCGCCTATGGTACACTGGCCGGAGGTAATGGTGACTTATGAGAGCACGGAGAAGGTGCTGTTTTCTGCAGACGGATTTGGAAAATTCGGTGCATTGGACGCAGAGGAAGACTGGGATGATGAAGCACGCCGTTATTATATCGGCATTGTGGGAAAATACGGACGGCAGGTGCAGGCGCTTTTGAAGGCAGCTTCCGGCCTGGATATTTCCATGATCTGCCCTCTGCACGGACCGATTCTTAAGGAGAATCTGGGACATTATCTGGAAAAATATAATATCTGGTCTTCTTATGCAGTGGAGACGGAAGGCATCATGATTGCCTACACTTCTGTTTACGGTCACACGAAAAAGGCTGTGGAGCTTCTGGCAGAGAAGTTAAAGGCCAAGGGCTGCCCGGAGGTGGTGGTCTGCGACCTGGCAAGAGAGGATATGGCTAAGGCTGTGGAAAATGCCTTCCGCTATGGAAAGCTGGTGCTGGCGACGACCACTTACAATGCAGGCATTTTCCCGTTTATGAGGGACTTCATTGAGCACCTGACGGAGAGAGATTATCAGAACCGTACCATCGGCCTGATCGAGAACGGTTCCTGGGCGCCTCTGGCAGCCAAAGTGATGAAGGAGATGTTTGCCAAGAGCAAGAAGATCACCTGGCTGAATACTACGGTAAAGATCATGTCTTCTGTAAAGAATGAGACAAGAGAACAGCTGGAAGCCATGGCAGACGAACTCTGCCGGGAGTACATTGCCCAGTCTCCGGAAGCAGCCAATAAGAATGACTTAAGTGCATTGTTCCGGATCGGATATGGCCTGTACGTGGTAACTTCCAACGACGGGAAGAGGGATAACGGCCTGATCGTAAACACCGTAACCCAGGTGTCTGACAGCCCGAACCGGGTAGCGGTCAATATCAGCAAGGCAAATTATTCCCATCATGTGATTAAGCAGACCGGTGTGATGAATGTAAACTGCCTTTCCGTGGACGCGCCCTTCTCCGTGTTTGAGAATTTTGGTTTCCAGAGCGGACGGGTGGCAGACAAGTTTGCCGGATGGACGGAAGTGCGCGCAGACAATGGGCTGCGGATCCTTCCCAAATACATTAATGCTGTGATTTCTCTTAAGGTGGAGCAGTATGTGGATTTAGGATCGCACGGCATGTTCATCTGTTCTGTGACGGAAGCGCGCGTAATGAGTGATAAGGATACCATGACCTATACGTATTATCAGAACAATGTAAAACCGAAGCCGCAGACAGAAGGCAAGAAAGGCTTTGTGTGCAAGGTGTGCGGTTATATTTACGAGGGAGACGAGCTTCCGGAAGATTTCATCTGCCCGCTGTGCAAGCATGGCGCGATTGATTTTGAGCCGATCCAGTAAATGGTCAGCATGTTTTGTAGAACAGACGCAGGCAGTGCGATCCATATGCGGGAGCGCCGCCTGCGTTTTTGCGTCATAAGCCCGGCATGCAGCAGCTGTTCCGGAGATGCTTGCACATCCGGGACAGCGGATATATGCCGCTGGCAGATTCTGCAGAAATACAGTGAAAGGATACAGTGAAAATGGAAATGACAGGACTGAATAATGAAAGCATTCCCTCCCTTGCAGTGCCTCTTCCGGAAGACATCATGAAATTGAAATGGTGCGGGGAGTTTGCGCAGGCAGAGCGGGTGATTGACAGGAGACTGGAAAAGCCTCTTCCCAAGAAACTCAGGGAGCGGCTGATTCTGGAGAAGGAAATATTAAGAAGGATTCCGGGGCAGTATCCCTACAGCTGGGAAGAGGCTCTTGAGCGAATGCGGGAAAATGTCCGGGATTTTCGGGAAGAGGAATTAAAGGAACTCTGGGAAGAAGATGCAGCCGACTGGATTTACATAAAGGGAAAGGTATATTTCCGCGAAAATTTTCTGGAGAATGTGATCAAGACCAGAAAGGAATATGCGGACCGCGTCATAAGGCAGGAGCTTTCCGATGACGCGGGAAAAGCAGAACTTCTGGACCGGACCATACAGAGGATGAAAGCGGAAGGCGGGCAGACCTGGCGGTTTCATATGAAGATTACGATTGCTGTTAAAGAGCAGGCAGAACGGGACGGGGAATCCATCCGGGTGTATATTCCTATTCCGGTGGAGTATGCACAGATTCAGAATTTCAGACTTCTCGGTGTTTACGTGGGGGATAAGGAGGCAGATCCGAAGGAATATTGTGTGGCCCCGCCATGTCAGGGGCACCGGGCCGTCTGCTTTGAGACGGTACATAAAAAAGGGCAGACGTATCAGGCTGTGTTTTCCTTTGAAAACCATGGAACGTATGTGGATTTATATGCGCCGGAAGCGGCTGAAGCGGCGGTGAATGCAGTAACAGCGAGGGATGAAAATACAGCGGGCGGAAACACCGCGGATGGAAATACAGCCAGTGGAAACACAGCAGATGGAAACGCATTGGATGCCGGCAGAATCGATGAACCTTCCTGTTATCTGGGAGAACAGCTTCCTCATATCCGTTTTACGCCTTATCTGCGGGCACTGGCGGAAGAGATTGTCGGAGATGAGCAGAATCCTCTTTTGAAGGCGCAAAAGATTTATGAGTTTATCA
>DVKS01000201.1 GCA_018715905.1 Candidatus Caccovicinus merdipullorum
CTGATCCGCTCTGTCTTTGACCGAACCCTGTGTGTGCTGGGGCGGGCTGCCGCAGTAGCTGCCCCCGCCGGTCTCCTGATCTGGCTTATGGCCAATGTCTGTTTTACCGGGCCGGGCCAGGGATGGTTTGCTCTCCGTGCCGCTCTCTCGCCGGAAAATCCTGCTCCCAGTCTTCTTAACCTTGCCGCAGGTTTTCTGGATCCTCTGGGCCGCCTTATGGGACTGGACGGCATCATACTGACTGCTTTCCTTCTTGGCTTCCCTGCCAACGAGATCGTCCTGCCTATCATCCTTATGGCCTACCTGCAGACAGGAACTCTGACGGATATGCATGATCTTTCTGCCCTGAAGGATGTGCTGGTAAGCCATGGATGGACCTGGCAGACGGCGCTCTCCATGATCCTTTTCAGTCTCTTCCACTGGCCCTGCTCCACCACGGTCCTTACCATAAAAAGAGAGACCGGCTCCATAAAATGGACCGCTCTCTCCATCCTTCTCCCCGCTGCATGGGGAATCTTTCTCTGTATTCTGCTGCATGGGCTTTTGGGGCAGTTTTAAGGAAACGCTTTTCTCGCCATTTTCCTGGCATGTGCCCTTAAAATTTTCTTCCGCCTCCGCCGGCTCTGTGTCCGCCGTAACTGTGGGTTGTGCTGCGCCCCGGACGGCTCCCCATACCCATATGTCCGCCGCCGCGGCCTCCGCCTCCCGGCGGCCGTCTGGGGATCAATACATGGGTGACTGCAGTGTGCAGCAGCCGGTCCTCTCCCGGCCCAAACCGGAAATTCAGACTGCTCTGATAAGACATAACATTTCCTTCTCCCGCACCGTCCCGCATCTTATACTGGCGCACCACTCCCAGGCAAACACTTCCTGCTGTCAGGGCACTGACCGAAACGGCAAAAACCGCCTCATACCACCGGATGGACCGGTGGGGAATGATCTTCCCTGTATCTTCCTGATACTCATACTGATTCGACGGTACGCCCCGCTTATACCAGCTTTCCGCTGCCAGAAGGGCTGCCTCTGCGCCCTCTGCATACGCTCCGTCTGACACATAGCCATAGGCCTCATCTAAGACTGCCTGGATCCGCCGGTCCGTCAGCACATCGATCATATCCCCGTAGGTTCCCAGATAAATCTCACGATTATCCATATCGATGAGAAAGACCAGACCGTCTTCCCCATAGCGTTCATCGTATCCGTTGTCAAAATAAAAGGAATCCGCGGTTTCACGGGCCGAGAGCCCGCCGCTTTCCTCCACCGTCAGAACCAGGACCGCCGCTTCCATCTCTTCTTCCAGCTGACCGGCCAGTTCTTCAAGGTCTGTGCCGGCATTCTCATCAAACAGACCGGCATAATCAAAAACATGTTCCGGGTTTTCAGTCAGAGAAGCTTCCGCCGCAAAACTTCTCATCCCCACAGTGATCAGGCAAATTACAAAAAGGCCCAGGATCCATGACTTCACCGCCCGGATTCTTTCACATCCTTTTTCTCTCACAGAAAATACCCTCCCATCAAAAACAGGATAAGAAGAGGCAGGAAAACTGCCAAAAACAGCGCCGCCAGCCTCTTTCGGTCCACCGGAAGCTCGCCGCAGACTTTTCCCGTCTGCCCGTTCAGGGCAAAGTAATAGATCTTCCCGTCCCTGGGGCTTTTATAGGTCAGAGTCCATACAGGAAACAGGCCGTAATACCAGCGGGCATTTTCAATCTCTTCGGTCTGTGCCTTTATGCGCAGGCTGGAATATCCATCTGCACTTTCCCGAAGACGCGAAGCCGCCTGGTTTTTCACTTCCCGCTCCACCTCTGCCGCAAGCTCCCCGGCTTCCATATCCCTTCGCTCCGCCTGAAAGCCGGTGAGATAGCTCATATGAAACGGCTTTCTTCCCTCCGGCAGAAACGGAAGAACCCCTTCTGACAAACGCACATTGTTCTTTTTCAGGGCATTTCTTGCCACATTTTCCACTTCCATCCGGCCGCTTCGGCTGACCTGATAGATCTTCTGCTCCGTATAGCGCAGGTTTCCTGCGTCCCAGACCCGCATGCGGATTCCCTCCGCATCCATTCTCCCATCCACCTGGCAGCTGTAAAGCCAGTAGGGAAAATAAACGCCAGTCATGGACTCCACCTGCCTGGGCGAGTAAAAATCCCTCGGCACAAACCGTTTTCCGCCAATCCAGTTGCGGAAAATCTCTTCTGCCTGCTTCCGGTCAATGGAAAACGGGATCACGTAATCCGGATGGTATCCGCCCTTCAGCCTTCCCTCGATCACCACAGGGTTATGGCAGTAATAGCAGAATGTGGCCGCCGTAGTCTCATCTGTCACAACCTGGGCTCCGCAGCTGGGACAAATGCAGGAAACTGCTTCCACAGGTCCGCTCTGCCTTCGGAGCGCTTCTTCCTGCCCATGGTTTCCTTCGGTCCATTGACCTGGATCCTCCCGGTCAGGTCCCGTATCCTCCAGTTCCTGCTGGTCAAAAAGCGACAGGCAGTATTCACATTTGTATTTCTGTGTCCCCGGGTCGAAAACCAGGCCGCCTCCGCAGTTGGGACACTTATAGGTAATCGCAGCCATATTAACCGGTTCCTTTCCTTATGGTCTTGGTTTTCCGCATTCACTGCAGAACTTTCCGCTGTTCACATGGCCGCAGCTGCAGGTCCAGGAAGCAGCGCCGGATCTGGGACTTCCGCATTCCGTACAGAACTTCCCCGTATTCACCTGACCGCAGCTGCAGGTCCAGCTGACCGATGCACCGCCTGCAGACGGATTCCGGGGACTGCTTCCGGACACGGCAGCGCCGTTTCCCGTTACACCGCCTCCCGCTTCCTGCTGCATCTGCATTTGCTGTCTCTGCATTTGCTGCATCTGCATCTGCTGCAGGTTCGTTCCGGAAGCTGCCTGCATGAACCCGCCGCCTGCCTGCATTCCAAATCCCATGCCCATATATCCGGCCATGGCTCCGTTCGGATTGGCGCCGGCACTGCGGAGTCCTTCTGCCACAGCTCCCTGAACAAAACCCTCCCGAATGGACGGATCGCTGAGCATAGCGCCCTGATTCCGCAGGCTGATCAGCCGCTGAGATTCCTCATCATAGGAGATGCTGGCCACACCCACCGACTGGATCTCCATGCCCCGCATCTTTCTCCAGTCCTCATCCAGAGTATCGGCCATGTACCGCCCCAGTTCCCGGCTCTTTGACGGCACAAAGGAAATCCGGATCCCATCTGCAGACATTTGATTAATGGATGTCTGCAGGGCAGAGAGAAACTCCGACAGATACTGTTCATTGATCGAACTGATTTCCACCTGTTCTGCATTTTTCGGAATTACCTCACGGTAAAAAAGAAGGGGATCGGTGATTTTTATGGAGTAGGTGCCGTGAGCCCGCAGGAAAAGTTCCGCGTTGTAAAAGCTGTCAAAATAATTAATGGGATTCCTGGTGCCGAATTTGATCCCCTTGATCTCCTGCAGATTAATGTAATATACCTTCTGGACCGTTGGTGTTACTCCGCCGTAACGGATCCGGTCAAAGGATTCTCTCAGTGTCTCGCCGAACTGGCCGTTAAACAGGGACGGAAGGGAAGAATTGCTTACCTTGTAATATCCCTCTTCTGCCGTATAGTCAATAACCTTTCCGCCGTCTACCAGCATCATAAACTGATTGGGATATACGTGGATCATCGACCCATTTGACACGGTATTGCTGCTTCCTTTTGTATTCGCTCCTCTTCTTGCTGCCGTACCGGCAGTAAACACCGTCTGATCTCCCATATCTTCCGGCTCAATCACCTCAAGCCACTGATCCGCCAGGCCTCCTCCGATGGTGCCGGCAGCCGCTTTGATAATTCCCATGTTTCATCCTCCTTTATGGCTTCTGATCCTCTCGGACTTTTTCAGACAAATCTATTGCTCCCAGGCCTCCCGCATCATTGCGATCTCCCTGGCATACCCGTCCAGTTCATTTGGCGTTTCCAGATAAAAGGGAAGCTGCCGCAAAGCCGGATGCCGCACAACACGGGCCAGGGCCTCAAATCCGATGTGCCCCTCCCCGATCCTGGCATGTCTGTCCTTTTTGGCTCCCAGGGGATTCTGGCTGTCATTTAAATGGATGGCCTTCAGCCTGTCCAGGCCGATGACGCGGTCAAATTCCCATACCACCTGGTCCAGATGGCCGGCAATATCGTATCCGCCGTCCCACACATGGCAGGTATCCAGGCAGACTCCCACATGGTCCGAAAGTTCCACCCGATCCAGGATTTCCCGAAGCTCCTCAAAGCGGCCCCCGATTTCGCTTCCCTTTCCCGCCATAGTCTCCAGAAGCATCACCGTGTGCTGTTTGGGCTTTAAAATTTTATTCAGCATCCCGGAAATCCAGACAATACCGGCCTCTGTCCCCTGTCCCACATGACATCCGGGATGAAAATTATAAAAATTTCCCGGCAGATACTCCATACGTTTCAGATCATCGGCCATGGTTTCTGCCGCAAGACTGCGCAGTCCTTCATCGGCGGATGCTGCATTTAGTATGTACGGGGCATGGGCCAGCACCGGTGTAATGCTGTTCTCACCGGCAAACTTCCGGAAGGCTTCCACATCTTCCTCCCGGATGGCCTTTGCTTTCGTCCCTCTGGGATTCCTGGTAAAAAACTGAAAGGTGTCGGCTCCTATGGAAGCCGCAGTCTTTCCCATGGCCAGAAAACCTTTGGCTGAGGATAAGTGGCATCCTATTTTAAGCATATCTGATTGTTCTCCTTTTCTTTCAAAATCTGTGTGCAGGGCTGTCTATGTACCGGCAGCGCCGGCCCCCTGAAAAGAGAGCCGGCGCTGCCGCAGAAAGTCTCTGCAGATCGTCTGCCTTAATCGCAGCATCCGCAATCCGAATTCTGGCTTCTGTTCCACTGGCAGCAGGAACCGCATCCATTGTCATCGTCTCTTTCCAGCCCCTCACGGAATCCAGCCTGGAATCCATTCTGGAAACCAGACAGAAAAGCCTGATTCAGACGCTGTCTCCCACAGCAGCTGCGGGAATTCCAGCTTCCCCAGCTATTCCAGTTACTCCAGTTATTCCAATTACATCCGTTACAGCAACACATATGATTTAATCTCCTTTTTTTGATGGTTGTACTATATCATATGTGGACAACGTAATTGTGTTACAGCCGTCAGACCGGTTGCTTTCCCTGACTCTCCTCCTTTTTCTCCCCGGAGCGCCTGCGCCTTGGAAGACCGGGACTCAGCCGCCAGACCGCAGCAGCCAGAAACAGGCCGGCCAAAGCCACCTGAAGGATCACGCTTACCGGAACCCAGGCCTCCAAAACAAGATTGGATGGCCGGCTGCCGAACCACTGGGCAGCCGATGTCATGGTCTCCTGCCAGCCCATCTGCCCCCGGATAATCTCATAAAAAGTAACTGCCGGGTTCAAAAGGAGCAGGTACAGAAATCCTCCCGAATTCACCTGGCTTCCTATGCCGCCTATCTGGTTTGCATAACCGGTCATCTCCATATTGGCCATGGACCAGATAAACTGATTGACTGCATACGTCCCCACCACAAAAAGCACAAGCATGCCGTAAGAAAGGGCCGTAGCCATGGTGGTTCTGCGGCAAAGGGCAGAAAAACAGATCCCTATGCTGGCAGTAAAAAGAGCAGATGCCAGAAAACTTAAAATCAGAAAGGCCAGATCCCACAGTCCAATACCGCCGTAGACAAAAGATAACGCCATCACCGGGAGACTGGAGATCAGCAGAAGAAGCACATTATACATGGAAGCCATCAGCTTCCCTGCCGCCACCTCAAGGCCCGTAACCTGCGTGGAAAGAAGCAGATCCAGCGTCTGTCTTTCCCGCTCTCCGCTGATGCTGCCTGCCGTCAGCGCCGGCATAATAAACAGTATCATCGCAAAGACGATCATCGCACCGAATGTATAAAGTTCCATAAAGGCCGAATACTGTATCTCTGCCGTTACTTCAACCTGTGACACCATGGAATACATATTCAAAAGCGCCACCAGCGCCAGTATGCTGTTAAATACGGTAAGGATCATGGGGAGGCGGATGCTCCGGCTGCCTACTGTGCGCTCTCTTTTATAAATCGGGTTTGCCCTCATACAGCAGCACCTCCTTGTCTTCATGATCTGTAATTTCCATAAACAAAGATTCCAGGTTTCCCTGCTGCCGGTAAAAACTGGTCACCTGCACTTCCGCGTCCACTAACTGCTGGAGAAGCTGTGCCTCATCCTGAGAATCTCCCGTAAAGCTGATGGAAATGCAGTCGTTTTTAATGGAAATGGTGCGGACACAGCTGTGACTCCTTAAGATCGCCATGGCCCGGTCCATATCTGACCGCACGGTAATCAGAAGGGGATTGGAATGATCCACCCGCTCCATGATCTCCTTCATGCTGCCCTCCATTACCATCCGCCCCTGTTCAATGACTCCGATATCCGTACACATCTGTGCCAGTTCCGAAAGGACATGGGAACTGATCAGAATCGTCTTTCCCTGTTCATTTAATTCCTGCACCAGTTCCTTAAATTCTGTGCGGGACCGGGGATCCAGCCCCGATGAAGGCTCATCCATAACCAGAATCGCCGGGTCATGGATCAGCGCCCTTGCCAGGCAAAGCCTCTGCTGCATACCTCTGGATAAAGCATCCACAAAAAAGTCTGCCCGGTCCCCAAGTCCGGCCTGTTCTAAAAGCGCCATGCACCGCCGCCTTGCCATCAATCCGTCCAGGCCGTAACAGGAGGCAAAGAACTCCATATATTCCCATACTTTCAAATTGTCATAAACGCCGAAAGAATCCGGCACATAGCCCACCAGCCCCTTAAGTTTCCGGTATTCCCGTCCGGCATCAACGCCATTTATGATAACGGTACCCGAATCCGGCCTCATAAGTCCGGCCAGGATCTTTATGGTAGTAGTCTTTCCCGCTCCATTGGGTCCCACAAAGCCGAAAAGCGCTCCGGTTTTGATGGTCAGATTCAGGCCGTCCAAAGCAGGATGTTTTCCATAAGCTTTTTTCAGATTTTCAATTTTAAGCATCGGTTTCCCTCCCTACTGCAGACAAGATCGGAAGCGATACCTCCGGCATATACTCGGCAGAAGAGCCGGACACGTATTTTACCGTCAGAATGTTTTCCTCATTCAGATACGGCTCCAGCTGCCACACATTAAACTCTTTCTTTCCCCACTCCATCTGGTCAAAATTTCCGGTTTCATAATTATAAAAATAAATGTCCCCGTCAAAGACCGGAAGAACGCCGTATTTCGTATTCCCTGTAAATTCCTCCGACAGTTCAATCAGCGTAAGTCTTTCTATATCCATATCCCCGCCAAAAGAATACTCTAATGTCAGCGGCGCGCTGGAATCCATGGTATTGGAGGCCGCGCTGTAGGAGCCGCTTACCTCCTCCGGAAGCCGTTCCAGAGAAGTTCGGCATATCTGGCCGTTTTCCTCATGCTTTGCCTCCACCGAGGCCGTGTACATGGTCAGGCCGTCCACCTCGTATCCTTCTTCCAGAAGGAATCCGCCCTTTTCCATGCCGCTTCCGTCATCAAAAGCCACCACTCTGGCCTCATACTGATAGCCGGACAGAAAATTTTTCAGATAGAAACTGAGAAGGTTGGTCCTCGCCAGAGATTCCATATACACAGCAGACGCAATGTCAGCCGTGGAGAACCGGTATCCGCCGCTTACCCGGTCTGCTGTCACAAAGGTATTTCCTACGGGATAATGCAGAACCGGAAGGTTATCCAGCAGCACCGTCTCCCCGTCTTTCATGGAATCGATCACCACCATGGATCCGGAACAAAGTACGCCTACCCGTTCCACATCTCGTCCCAGCTGGTTGGTAATACTTCCACTGATCTTGCCGTCAAAACAGGTGATCTGTCCGGAAAAGCCGCTGCCGTTTTCATTTTGCTCTCGCTTTTCCAGACGGAAATAATTCGGAGAAAATGCCGGT